>DATEDO010000024.1:0-64311 GCA_035281625.1 Candidatus Methylomirabilota bacterium | reverse complement strand
CAGTGTATCGGCGGTCATGACGATCGATCCGGGATTCGCGACCTGCTCCATGCGAGCGGCGAGGTGCGTGGTCTGCCCGACCGCGGTGTAGTCCATGTGCAGATCGCTGCTGATGGAACGCACCACCACTTCGCCCGAGTTCAGGCCGACGCGGATATGCAGCGGGACACCGCGCGTGCGGCGCACCTCGTCGGCGTAGCGGCCGAAAGCTTCCTGCATGCGCAGGGCCGCGAAGCAGGCGCGCAACGCGTGGTCTTCGCAGGCGAGCGGTGCACCGAACAGCGCCATGATGCCGTCGCCCATGACCTGGTTCACCGTGCCCTCGAAGTGATGGACGGCCTCCATCATCCGCTCGAGGACGGGGTCCAGGAGCTGGCGCGCCTCCTCGGGGTCACGGTCCGCGAGCAGCTCGAGGGAGCCCCGGACGTCGGCGAAGAGGACGGTGACCTGCTTCCGCTCGCCTTCGAGGGCGCCGCGCGATGTGAGGATCCGCGAGGCGAGGTGGGGCGGTGTGTAAGCGGCCAGGCCCGGCGCCGAGCTCCGTGTCGGATCGAGCGCGCTGCCGCAATTCTCGCAGAACCGGCTGGTGGGGGCGTTACCGTGCCCGCACCCCGGACATGCGAGCTCGAGACGGGTACCGCAATTGCTACAGAACTTCGCGGTGGGGAGGTTCGCGTGCCGGCACTGCGGGCAGGCCATCGCGACCGTGCGGGCGGGGACTACGCCCCTTCCTTCACCTCGATGATCTCGTCGGCCACGAGGCCGTGGGCCTCGCGATGCACCGCCTCGGCGGCTTCCTTGCTCGGCGCCTCGACGAGACAGAAGACCTTCCCCGTCCCCTCGTCGTACCAGTACCGGATGTAGTTCACGCCGTGCTTGTGCTGTACCGCGAGGTCCTTCTGATGCGCGTCGCCGACCGCGGCGCCGGTGAGACCATCAATCTTGTGGTGGACGTCGAGATAGAGGGGCACCGTGCGTCCTCCTGTGAGCTAGGGCTCGGGGATGAGACGTGGTCGGAACCGAGTGTAGGACTAACCCCGAAGGGGGTCAAGCGCGGGAGCGCCGCGCGCTAGCTGCGACGGGTGAAGGTCACCCCCAGTCGGGGGTATGGGCCGACGGGAAGCGCCAGCGGCCGCGCGCTGGCGATCTCGATCCCGAGCGGGCCCTCGTCGCCCCGGGGGTCGAGCTCCACCACGAGCCGCATGGGGGAGCCCGGCCAGCGATAGGTCACCTCGCCGCCGCCGGTCTCTTCCGCCACGCCCTGGAGGATGCCGAGCCACTGCCGATCCGCCCGCGCCCGGCTGTGAGCCCGCAGCCGCAGCCCCCGCACGATGACCGGCGGCGGCGCGCCGGGCACTCCCGGCGGTGGGGTGCCGAGATCACTGCCCCCCTCGCGCGACTCGGCGAGCTGCACCACGATGCCGAGCGCCTCCTTGGGATGGAGGAAGGCCTCGATCCACTGCGGATCGGAATCGTCGAAGCCCACGGGCGTCAGGCCCGCGGCCCGGGCGCGGTCGCACACCGCCCGCGTGCTCGGTACCTTGAAGGTCACGTGATGCACGCCGGGCCCTCGCTGGGCGAGGAAGCGATGGAGGAATCCGTCGTCGCCCCGCGGCTCGAGGGCCTCGATCATGCCGCCGCCCGCGTAGCGCCAGGCCCCCCAGCGAAACACCGCGGACGCCGCGCCGGCGTAGGGAATCCCGCCGAGCACGCCGGAGAGGAACGGCGCCCCGTCAGCGATGCGGGGCAAACCGATGGCGATGTGGTCGAGCAGGACGCGCGCCACCCCGCTCAGACCTTCCAGGGCCGGGTGTCGAAGCTCTCCGGAAGGGGGATGAACAGGCTGCGGCGCGGCCCCTGGATCTCGCGCGTGATGTGCCCCTGCCCCGTCGTGTCGTCGGCGAGCATGATGTCGCCGGGACCGAAGCGACGCTTGGTACCATCACCGCACTCGACCTCGACGAGACCGGCCAGCGTGATCACGAACTGCCGCCGCGGGGCGACGTGGAAGTCCAGCGCGCCGCCTACCGGCGTCTCGCGGAAGATGACCCCGGACGAGGGGACGAGATCCGACAGCGTGCCGTAGCTGCTGGGCTTGAGGGGGATGTCCAGGTCCTCGAAATGCGAGCGCCCGTCGGCGCCGGTGTAGATGCGAGCGGCTTTCATGAACGCTCCATGATCTCGCGCATTTTCCGGAAGACGAGCGTGCGCTGGCGATTGGCCTCGGGCAGCGTGGACAGATCCACTTCGGCGACGGTGAGCCCGTAGGCGGGGTAGCTGGGGATGTCCGCGTCGGCGAGGGGCTTGAGCCGCTCCTTGCGCTCGAACGCGGCGTCGACATAGGGCGCCAGCTCCCGGGCTTTCCCGATCGCACGTCGTGCTTCGCGCTCGACGAACTCCGGCATGACCTCGCCGGCGAACAGCTGGAGCGCCTCGCAGATGTGCTCGTGCTGGTTCTTGCCGCCCTGCTGGATGAACACCGTCTGGTCCACCCCCGCCGCCTCGAAGCTCCGCAGGTGATCGCCGAGCTGAGCGGGCGTACCGATGCCGCCGGTCCCGCCGCCCATCAGCTCCATCCCCATGGCATCGCGCACCGCCACGTACTTGTTCCAGATATTGGTGCGCCCGGGCTTGTGGGTGCCGAAGGAGTAGTGATGGCCCAGGGCGAACTGGAAGAAGCGGAAGCCGTCGGTGCCGCGCCGGCGCGCCTCCCCCTCGTCCGGATGGCAGGAGAACGACGTCACCATAGCGATGTTCGGATTCACCGCGTGCCCGATGGGCACGCATTCTTTCTTGAACGTCTCGTAGTAATCGTCCACCCACTGGCGCGCTTCGGCGGGATCGATGAAGGCGAAGGTCAGCGCCCCGATGCCCAGCTGGGCCGCGAGGTGGATGGTGTTCCGGTTGGAGCAGGCCACCCAGAGCGGCGGGTGCGGCTTCTGCACGGGCTTGGGCACCACGTTTCGCACCGGCATGGAGAAGTATTTGCCGTCAAAGCCCGGGTAGGGGTCCATCACCATCATGTTGGCGACCTGTTCGACCGTCTCCCGCCACATCGCCCGCCGCTCGTTGGGGTCGATGGCGAATCCCTCGAGCTCCGCGCGCGATGCCGACTCGCCGGTGCCCCAGTCCACGCGGCCGTTGGACACGAGATCGAGGGTGGCGATGCGCTCGGCCACCCGGGCGGGCGGGTTGTAGGCGGGCGGCATCAAGACGATGCCGTGCCCCAGACGGATGCGCCGGGTGCGCTGCGAGGCAGCGGCCAGGAACACCTCGGGCGCGGAGGAGTGCGAGTACTCCTCGAGAAAGTGATGCTCCACTTCCCAGGCGTAGTCGATGCCCAGGCGGTCGGCCAGCTCCACCTGGTCGAGCGCATCCTGGAACAGCCGCTGCTCGCCGCCGTCCGTCCACGGACGCGGCAGCTGATGCTCGTAGAAGATGCCGAACTTCATTCACGGACCTCCTTGCCGGGGGGGCATCGTATCAGATGCGCCCGCTCAATGCAGGATGGCCCCGCCCGAGACGTTGATGGCCTGCCCCGTGATATGGGCCGAGCCGTTGCCGGCCAGGAAGACCGCCAGCGCGGCGACGTCGTCCGTCGTGGCGAGCCGGCCCACGGGGATGGTCGCCGCCCGCTCGCGAATGGCGGCGGCGCGCTGCGCCGGATCGTAGCTGCCGTCGGCGCGGCGCCCGAGAAAATCGAGCCGGTCCGTCTCGGCGGGGCCCGGGCAGATCGCGTTCGCGGTGATGCCGGCCGGCGCGAGCTCGAGGGCCAGCGACTGGGTGAGTCCGATCACGCCGAACTTGGAGGCGCAGTAGGCGGCCATGCCCGCATAGCCCCGCCGGCCGCAGTTCGAGGACATCGTGATGATGCGGCCGCCCCGATGGCCCGCGAGCATGGCGCGCGCCGCGGCCCGGGCGCAGAGGAAGGTCCCCTTGAGGTTCACGTCCTGGACCAGGTCCCACGCCGCCTCCGTGAGGTCCGCCACGGGGACCCGATCCGCGCCCGGGGGCGCCGCCGCATTGCTCACCAGGACATCGAGGCGCCCGAACGTGTCCAGGGCCTGCTTCACCGCGGCCTCGATGGTGACGGCGGAGCGCACGTCCACGATGGCGGTGAGGGCCCGGCCGCCGGCGGCGCGCGCCTCTGCCGCCACCGCCTCCAGCCCGCCCCAGCCCGAGGCGGGCTTGGCCGATACCACCTTGGTCCCGGTGGGCGCCACGTCGGTCAGCACGAGATCGGCGCCCTCGGCGGCGAAGCGCTGCGCGATGGCGCGGCCGAAGCCCGACTCGCCGCCGCTGCCCGTGATCATGGCCACCTTGCCGCTCAGCGTGCCCATCGCATCTCCTCCCGGGGCGGCGCGTCGCGCGCGCCCGCGTAGACGGCCAGGCCGGCCGCCAGGGCGACAGCTATGAAGATCCACACCGCGCGGTACGCGGCCGCCGGCGCCACGCCGCCCACCGCCGGGAAGGCGCCCACCAGCGCGCCGGTCAGGATGGGCAGGCCCGCGCTGCCCGCCACCTGGGCCAAATTCACGGTGGTGACGCCGCGCCCCGCCAGCGCCTCGGGGAAGAGGCTCCGGCCATGCGCGACGATCACGATGCCGTACGCGGTGACGAGACAGAAGGCGACGAGGAGCAGCACCGCGAGCCACACCGGCGGGCGCGGCGCCATCGCGAGGGCGGCGAGGAGCGCGATCGACCCGGCGGCGCCGGCCATCACCACCCGCTTGCGCGTGTTGAAGACGCGGTCGAGCGGACCGTAGGCGAGGATGCCGGCGATCTGGGCCAGCCCCATCGCGAGCAGGACATTGCCGCGCGCCAGCGGGGTTAGCCCGTGCACGTCGTGCAGATACGGACCGGCCCAGAGCCCGAGAATCGTGATCATGCTGGCGTAGGCGAAGGTGTGGATGGCGAGCACGCGGGGCAGCCCGGGGCTCCGCCACACCGCGGCGAGACCCCGCAGGATCTCCCCGAGGCGCTCCCGCGCCACCACCGGCGCCGTGCCGGGCGGCGCATCGCGCACGAGGGCGTGAAAGGCCACCCCGACCAGCACGGTGAGCGCGGCGGCGCCCACGAAGGCGCGACGCCACCCCACCGCGGTGGTCACGACGGCGAGCGGCGTGGCTGCGGCGAGCGTACCGAGATTCGAGAGGGCGAAGATCCACGAGAGCGCGGTGGTGAAGCGTACGCCTCCGAACCAGCGATGGCAGAGCACCACCGCGCCCATGAAGGAGCCCGCGCAGCCGAGTCCGATGAGCGCGCGCGCGGCGATGAGGGCGGCCGGCGTGGTGGCGGCGGCGTGGAGGAGCGAGCCGGCCACGACCAGGCCGGTGAGGGCGCCGATGATCCGGCGCGGACCGTATCGGTCGAACAGCATGCCCACCGGCAGCTGGACCACGCCGAGCGACAGGAAGAAGGCGCCGTTGGCCATGCCGAGCGCTTCGGGCGACAGCGCGAGATCGCGGGACAGCTCGGGGGCGATGGCGGAGAGGGACGCGCGATAGAACTGGCTGACGGCGGTGAGGGCGGAGAGGAGGACGATGACGCGAAAGCCGATGGCGGCGGGATCCGTCACGACGACGGATCGTACCACGCGGGAGGCGCGCCCGAGGGGGCCGCCCCCGCGTCGTACGGGCGATCAGGCAGCGCGGCGAAGGTTCGGCGCGGCGGCCGGGACAGCCGGCGCCTCGGCGCCGTCCGCACGGCTCACGACGAGGTCGTAGCCCGCGGGCACGCGCGGCGCCACCGCGGTCCAGACGCGCTCCAGCATCCAGCCGTAGCCGACCGGCGCCTCGAGCACCACCCGGCCACGCGTGGCGAAGCCGGGCGCCTTCACCTCGACGGTAACGAATGCGTCACCACCCAGCCGCTGTCGAACGGCCGAGCGGACGGCCGCCGCCACCACATCCGCGCGCTCCCGCCGGCGGTCAGACCGGACGGCGAGCATGAGCGGCACCGCCACCATCGCCAGCACGAGCAGCCCTACAAGGATTGCGCCCATGACGGTTTCCTCCCGCCTCTAGAGATGCGCCACGGGAGCGCGGGGATTCCGATCGGAAGGCCGGAATCCCTCGAGCCCGCCCCGCCCTCTAAAGAGCGACAGAAAGGAGGACGCGATCATGGCAAAGCGAATTCTGGTTCCGCTGGACCGGAGCGAGCATGCCGAGGCCGTCCTGCCCATCGTCGCCGATATCGCCCGTAGCAGCGGGGCGACGGTCCGCCTCGTGAATGTGGCGCGAGCACCGGAGCAGAAGTTCGGGGATTATGGACGGGTCGTGGCCTACGAGAGCCAGGAAGTGGAGCGGGTCACGTACAGCCGGCTCGACTACCTGCGCGGGGCCCAGGCCCAGCTCGACGGTGTTCCGGTGGAACCGGTGGTGCGGTTCGGTGACGTCGCGGAGGAGATCGCCCGCGAGGCGGAGGCGTTCGGAGCCGATCTCGTGGCGCTCACCGAGCCGCGGCGCGGCTGGTTCGGGCGTCTCTTCGGCTCGATGGCGACGGCGCTCCGGCGAAAGACCACGGTTCCGCTGCTCGTCCTCGCCGATCGGTAGCCCGGCCGGTCCCGGGCGCGCCGCTCACTTGGGCGGCGCGCTCGGGTCGGTCCCCAAATTGAAGATGGCCACCCCGAGGCCGGCGAGCTGCGCCCGCAGTCGCCACGGAGCCGGCCCGATCTGGTCGAGCGCGAAGTACAGCACCGTGTTGCCATCCGCCACGGCGTCACCCACGGGCATCGTCGTGCCGAACCCGACTCCCGTCCCCACCGCGGTCCCCCCGCCGCCGTAGCTCGAGCGACCCATCCCGATTCCGAAGGTGACGCCGCTCGGATTGTAGTTGTACACGGGGTACTCGACCGTCTGCGGCCGCACCCCGCTGCCGTCGGGACGCAGGATCTGAGCGTCCTCCAGCCGGGTGCCGCGAGTGTCGATCTCCACGCGCACGCGATCCGCGAGCACCATGTAGTCGGCGGCCACGCGAGCGCCGACGCCCGGCGCCTCCGGCTTGTAGCGGAGGCCCGAGGAAGACGCGCAGCCCGCGGCGACCGCCAGCACGACGAGCACCATCGCCATCACGCGCGACCGTCGCATGGCGACAGTCTACTCCCGCCCCGGCCGGGCGGCGAGGGCTACGGCAGGCTGACGGTGGTGTTGTCCCCCGCCGAGGAGATGGTGAAGGTGCCCGCCGCGGTGGAGCTGTAGGCATAGGCCGCCCACCCGGCCGGCGGCGTGGGAGTGGAGGCCATGAACGGCCCCGCGGTCTGCCCCAGCGAGTTCGTGGCCACCGAGTTGAGCGCGCCGAGGGAGCCCGGCAGCGTCCCCATGTGGGCCGAGTAGATGCTCACGGCGGACACGAGCGTCCGCACGTCGGCCTGCGCCTTCGCAACCCGCGCCCGGCCCTGGATGTTGGCGTAGAGAGGAATGGCGATCGCGGCGAGGATGCCGATGATGGCCACCACGATCATCAGCTCGATGAGCGTGAAGCCGCGCGCGCACGTGAGACGCGAGGGCCGGACGGAGCGGGAGCGACTCTGGGGCATCAAAGGTCCTCCTGATGAGGGATTGAGCTGCGGCACGGCGCGGTATGATGCAGGGCGGGTGCCACCCGCGCTCGCGCGCCAGATGAGCGAGAATCCACCGGAACAGGAATTTCGCGCCCAGGGACGGAGTGTCATGCATGACGTCATCGCGATGACAGAGCGATCGCCATGTCCACGGTGAGCCGCCGCCGCCTGCTCACGGGCGCGGGGGCCGTGGGCGCGCTCGTCCTCGGTGGCGCGCTCCGGCCCCGCCTCTCGCGGGGGCAAGCCCGATTCGCGGACTATCCCTTCAAGCTGGGCGTGGCGTCGGGCGATCCCCGGCCCGACGGCTTCGTGCTGTGGACACGGCTGGCCCCCGATCCCCTCGCCCCCGGCGGGGGCATGGGCCCGGATCCCGTCACGGTCGAGTGGGAGGTCGCCACGGACGAGGGCATGCAGCAGGTGGTGCAGCACGGGGTCGCCACCGCCGCGCCCGCGCGCGCGCACTCCCTCCATGTCGAGGTGGCCGGGCTCGACGCCGAGCGCCCCTACTGGTATCGCTTTCGCGCCGGGTCGGACGCCTCGGTCGTCGGGCGGACGCGCACCGCTCCCCCTCCCGCCGCCGTGTCGCCGCGGCTGCGCTTCGCGTTCGCGTCCTGCCAGCACTGGGAGGTGGGGCACTACGCGGCCTATCACCACATGCAGGCCGACGACCTCGACCTCGTCGTCCATCTCGGCGACTACATCTACGAAGGCTCGTGGCGGCGGACCACCTTGCGCCAGCACGGCACCCCCGAGCCCACCGATCTCGAGGGCTATCGGCGCCGGCACGCGCTGTACAAGACCGACCCCGCCTTGCAAGGGGCGCACGCGGCGCACCCGTGGATCGTCACGTGGGACGACCACGAGGTATCGAACGACTACGCGGCTGATCACTCCCAGCTCCGTGACGATCCCGCGATCTTCCGCCGGCGCCGGCTCGCCGCGTATCAGGCCTACTACGAGCACATGCCGCTGCGGCCCGCGGTGCGTCTCCCCGCGCCGGAGATGCGCGTCTACGGACGGCTGGGCTGGGGCGCGCTCGCCGACTTCTTCGTCCTGGACAGCCGCCAGTACCGGGCGCCGCAGGTATGCGGGGACGGGCTGCGCGGAGGCGGGCAGGTCGTCGATGGCTGCTCGGCCCGGTCGAGTCCGGCCCAGACCCGTCTGGGGCCGGAGCAGGAGCGCTGGCTCTTCGAGGGGCTCGCCGCCTCGGGCGCCCGCTGGAACGTGCTCGCCCAGCAGCAGCTCATGGCGCAGCTCCGGCGGCGCACGCCATGGGGCACCGACGTGATCTGGACCGACGGCTGGGACGGCTACGCGGGGGAGCGCCGGCGTATCCTCGCGCATCTCCGGGACGCGCGCGTGGCGAATCCGGTGGTCCTCGGCGGCGATGCCCACTCCTACTGGGTGACGGATCTCAAGGTGGACTTCACCGAGAGCGAGCCCGCCATCGCCACCGAGTTCGTCGGCACGTCCATCTCATCGGCGGGGCCGCCCATCGGAACCATGCTGCGCGCCATCGCCGAGAGTCCCCATGTCCGATACTTCGAGGGCGAGCGGCGCGGCTACACGCGCTGCACGGTCACGCCGGAGCGCTGGACCACCGAGCTGCAGGCGCTCGACAGCGTGGCCAACCCGCGCTCCCGCATTCGCACCCACGCCAGCTTCGTGGTGGAGAGCGGCCGGCCCGGCGCGCAGCGGGCTACTTGAAGCCGGAGGCCTTGGCGAGATCCTCGAGACGCTGCACGCCTTCCCGCCGCTCGGCTCCGAACACCCAGGTGGGGAACACGCGCACGCCCGCCCCCTCGCAGCGCGACGTCTGCGGATGGCGCCCCTTGGGATCGCACTCCACGTAGGGGAGCTGGGCGGCGGCGGAGCCGAAGAGCTCCTTCTGCTCCTGGCAGTGGGGGCACCAGTACGCCCCGTAGAACACCGCGCCCGATCGCGCGAGATGCTTGGCCAGCGCCTCCTGATAGGGCGTGGCCGGCGGCGGGCCGCCCGCGAAGACGAACGCCCCCCCGACGATCGCAAGCAGCGCCGCGCCGGCGGCCAGCGCGGCGAGGCGTCGGCCCTTGGGCGCGGTGGCCGGCCGCCGGAGCGCCAGGGCGCCCAGCGACAGCACCATGATCACCGTAGAGGCCAGGCACCAGATGCATGCCGCCTTCAGCTCGACCAGGGACAGATAGGTCAGGTAGCCGGAAAATCCCACGCCGGCGGCGGCGAGGATGAAGGCCAGGCGCCAGCGGGCGCGATCCAGCCCGGCCAGGGCCAGCGCGCCGATGACGAAGTAGAGAGCCGCGCCCATCAGCGCCGTCGGGACACCCACCAGCATCGCGTAGCGGCTCGCCTGCACGATGTCGCAGCCGGTCCCAGGCGTGCAGAAGAGCGCGGATGCGCCGCTCCACTTGAGCCAGCTGAGATACCCCGCGACGACAAGGCCGACGGCGGCCAGCCCCGCCACCGCCAGGTCGCGGCGCGGGAGGTCGGGACCTCTGCGGGCGGGCATGGCGTCACTCTACACCGTGACGTATGATCTCCCGCAGGAGGCCTATCGGTCCATGACTACCGGCATCGTCGTCGATCTCTTCAGCGACACCGTGACCCGTCCCACCCTCGAGATGCGCCGCTTCATGTGCGACGCCGAGGTCGGGGACGAGCAGAAGTTCGAGGATCCGACGGTGAACCTCCTCCAGGACACGGTGGCCGAGCTCCTGGGCAAGGAGGCGGCGCTGTTCCTGCCCTCGGGCACCATGTGCAACGAGATCGCCATCCGGGTGCACTGCCGGCCGGGTGACGAGATGATCGCCCATCGCACGGCGCACCCGATCCATTACGAGTCGGGCGGGCCCGCCGCTCTCGCCGGCGTCAACGTGCGCGCCATCGACGGCCCCCGCGGCCAGTTCTCGTCGGCGGCCGCCGAGGAGGCGGTACGCCCGGACGTGCGCTACTTCCCCCGCAGCCGGCTGCTCTGGGTGGAGCAGACCGCCAACCTCGGCGGCGGCAGCGTGTGGCCGCTCCGCGAGATCGAGGCGGTCACCGCGGTGGCCCGCCGCCACGGGCTTGCCACCCACATGGACGGCGCCCGGCTCATGAACGCGGTGGTGGCGAGCGGCGTCTCCGCGCGCGAGTTCGCCGCGCCCTTCGACTCCGTGTGGATCGACTTCACCAAGGGGCTGGGCGCGCCGGTCGGCGCGGCCATCGCGGGCTCCCGCGCCTTCATCTCGGAGGCCTGGCGGCTCAAGCAGCAGATGGGGGGCGCCATGCGGCAGGCCGGCATCATCGCCGCGGGCGGCCTCTTCGCGCTGCGCCATCACGTCAAGCGTCTGGCCGAGGATCACGCCAATGCGCGGCGCCTGGCCGAGGGCCTGGCCCGGCTGCCCGGCGTCAAGCTCGACCCCGCCGGCGTCGAAACCAATCTCGTGTTCTTCGACCTCACCGGAGCGCTGGACGCTCCCACCGTGGTGGAGCGGCTGCTCGCCCTGGGCGTCCGCATGGGCGCGATGAGCGCCCGCACCATTCGCGCCGTCACGCACCTCGACGTGAGCGCGGCGCAGGTGGAGCAGGCGCTCGCCGCGGCGGGCGCCGTGCTGGGAGACGCGCAATGAGCGCGCCGGCGCGCGAGCCCCATCGCGGTCACGCGGTGGTGGTGCAGCCGGGCGAGGGCCCGTCCTACTGGCAGCCCGTGCCCGCCAACGGCCACGCCGACCCCGCGCTCTTCCCCGAAAAGACGCGCTATGCGGGGCTCTCGATGGGCTATCAGTCCATCGCGCCGGGTGGGCGCGTGCGCGAGCACTCGCACGGTGACCAGGTGGAGCTGCAGATCTGCTTCCGCGGCCGGGGGCGCGTGGTCGTGGATGGGCAGCCTCACCCGCTCGTGCCCGGGACCGCCTGCTTCCTCGGCATGGACGTCAAGCACGAGATCATCAACGAGGGGACGGACGACCTCGTGATGATGTGGATCGTGGCGCCCCACGGCCTCGAGAACTTCTTCAAGGCCATCGGGCGCCCCCGTCAGCCGGGCGATCCCGCTCCCGAGCCCTTCGCGCGGCCGACCGACGTCGTGGCGATCGAGCGCGCGCTGGGGATGAACGACACCACGTCGCGCTAGGCGTACTGGATGCCGAGCGTCTCCGCGACCATCGCGGGGCGGTCCTTCCCCTCGACCTCGATCACCGACTCGAACGTGAGGCGGACGCCGTTGCCCTCCACCGGCTCCACCGCCTTCAGCGTCGAGCGAAGCCGCACGCGCCCCCCCGCGGGCACCGGGGTGACGAAGCGCACCTTGTTGGAGCCGTAGTTCACGCCCCGCGACCGCTTGGTCACCTTCAGCAGCTCCGGCATCATCCGCGGGAGGAGCGACAGCGTGAGGTAGCCGTGGGCGATGGTCTTGCCACCGGGCAGCTCGCGCTTGGCCCGCTCCACGTCCACGTGGATCCACTGGTGGTCGCCGGTCGCCTCGGCGAACTTGTCGATCATGGCCTGATCCACGGTGACCCACGACGAGGGGCCGAGCGTCTCCCCGATGTGCTTGGCCAGGTCTTGCGGTGTCTCGACGACGAGCATGGCGCCTCCTCTGGAAGTGACGTTAGGGCTCGACCGGCGGGTGCTTGGTGTGCCAGTCGGTGCGCGCCTGGATGGCGCGTCCCGCCGCGAGCACGGTGTTCTCCTCCCACGCCCGGCTCATGAGCTGCAGGCTCGTGGGCAGCCCGCGCTCGCCGAAGCCGTTCGGCACGATGAGGCCGGGCAGTCCCGCGCCGTTCCCCACCGCGCCCATGATGTCGCGCGCGGTGCCGCGCATGCCGCCGCGGAACTCCTGCCCGAGCGGGTTGGCCACGGTGAGCCGGCCGGGCGCGACCAGCACGTCGAAGCGCTCGAAGAGCCGGTCCGCCTCGCGGGCCATCACGCCGCGGATCCGCGTGGCCTTCACGTAGTCCTTGGCAAGCACGGCGTCGCGCGAGTACGGCAGGAAGTGATCCTCGGGCGCGGTGAGCCCGGCGATTCCGCCGCTCTCGATGAAATCGTCGAACGCGCTCGCCGCTTCCGCCTGGAGGATGGTGCGGATGGCGGCCTCCCACGGCAGGTCGGGCAGCGCCGTGTCCTCTACCGTGCCCACCTCGCGCAGCACGTCCAGCGACCGGCGGTAGGCCGCGAGCATGTCCTCGCTCACACCGTCGAGGGCGCCCGCCAGCACCCCGAACCGAAAGCGGCGCGGGCCATCGTCCGACGTGTAGCGATAGGCGCGCGCGCTCGTGGTGGGATCGGCGGGGTCCACGCCCGCGATGACCTCGAGCACGAGGCCGCAGTCGTCCGCGGTCAGCCCCATGGGGCCGAGCTTGTCGAGCGTCCAGCAGAGCGCCATCGCGCCGTGGCGGCTCACCCGCCCGTAGGTCGGGCGCAGCCCGGTGATGCCGCAGTTGCTCGACGGCGACAGGATGGAGCCCCAGGTCTCGGAGCCGATGGCGAACGGGACCAGACCCGCTGAGACCGCGGCGCCCGAGCCCGAGGACGAGCCGCCGGACCATGCCGCCCGGCTCCACGGGGTGGTCACGGGTCCGGTGAACGATGCATTGGGCTGTCGATAGCCCATGCCGCCCGCGAGCTCGATCATCGCGAGCTTCGCGCAGAGTACCGCGCCGGCCGCCTCCAGCCGGCGAACGACCGTGGCATCCCCGGCGAATTGCTGCGCGCGAAACGGCGCGGCGCCCCAGCTCGTGGGAATGCCGCCGCCGGTGGCGAGAAGGTCCTTGGCCCCGTAGGGAATCCCGTGAAGCGGCCCGCGATACCGCCCGGCCGCGATCTCCTCCTCCGCTCGGCGGGCCTCGGCGAGGGCGCGCTCCCGCGTGACGGTGACCACCGCGTTGTAGCGTGGGCCGAGCTTCTCGAGCCGCGCCAGGAAGGTCTCCGCGAGGTCCACCGGCGACACTCGGCGCGCCCGCACATGTCCCGCGAGCTCGCGGAGTGGCATGAACACGGGGTCGATCACCGGGCCGGCTCGTCGGCGCGGTAGGCGCGGAAGGCCGGCGTGGGCTCGTCGGCGTTGCCGAGCCGCACGGCGCGCACCGCGCGCGCCTGCTCCACGATGCCCTCGATCGCCTTGCGCACGCCCTCCCGCTGCTGCGCGTCCAGGCGGGCGCCGTAGCGCGCGGTCACCAGCGCGAACAGGGCCTCCACCTCGGCGTTCGCGGCCTCGCCGTCGGTCATCAGGTGTGCATACTAGGAGCCTCCGGAGGCATTGTCCAGGCGTCATGGCGAGCATCGAGCGCATCGAGCATCCCGACGATCCGCGCCTCGCGGACTATCGCGAGATTCGCGACGCGGAGCGCCGGCGGCGCGACGGCACCTTCATCGCGGAGGGCCGCGAGGTGGTGAAGCGCCTGCTCGCCGCCCGCCGCTACCGGGCGCGGTCTGCCCTCCTCACCCCGCCGGCGCTTCCAGGGCTGCGGGCGCCGCTGGAGGCGGCCGGCGTGCCCATCCTCCTCGTGCCCCCGGACATCGTGAAGGCCATCGTGGGCATCGAGTTCCATCACGGCTGTCTCGCCGTCGGCGAGCGCGGCGTGGAGCCCTCCGCCGAGGCCGTGCTGACCGAGGCGCGCGGCGCCCCGGTGGTGGCGCTGGAGGATCTGGGCGATGCCAGCAATGTGGGCGCGATCTTTCGGAACGCCCTCGCCCTCGGCGCGGGCGCGGTGCTCCTCGCCCCCGGCACCGCCGATCCCCTCTATCGAAAGGCCATTCGCGTGTCGGCGGGGGCGGCGCTGGCGATGCCGTTCGCGCGCCTGCCCGACTGGCCGCGCGAGCTCAAGCGTCTCCGCGACGCGGGGTACACCCTGCTCGCGCTGACGCCGAACCCCGACGCGCCCGATATCGACGCGGCGCGCGCCCAGCTGCCGCGAGGGGCGCGCGTCGCGCTCATGCTCGGGACCGAGGGACGCGGGCTCACCGAGGACGCCCTTGCCGCCGCCGATCTCCGGGTGCGCATCCCGATGGCGGCGGGCATGGACTCGCTCAATGTGGCCACCGCGGGGGCGGTGGCGCTGCACGCGCTTTCGCGATCCTGATCGGCCCGACGACGCCGGAACCGCCGCGCTAGACCCCGCCGGCGCTCGGCGCGCCCACCAGCGCGCGGGCCAGCTCGATCTCGCCGAAGTGGGTGAAGCCATGGGTGAGGCACACCGTGCCCAGCGCCACGATGCCGGGCATCTCCCCCAGCGGCTTCACCATGATGGTCTTGCCGAGTACCGCGTCCCGGTCGGAGCGCGCGAGGAACTCGTCGGTGCTGGCCCACACCTTCGCGACGTAGTCCTTGAACAAGGTCAAATCCCTGATGCGCAGCGCGTGCGCCTCCGCGACGGACATGCCCGTCCCCTGCGCCACCGGGGGCAGGCCCAGCTTCTCGGCGTAGCCGCCCTCCCCCCACACCGTGGGCCGGCGGTCCTGGAGGAGATAGCGCACCACGTTGTCCTCGGTGCGCGCGTAGTGCCAGAGGCCCCACGCGATGGTGTTGGCCTTGGGATGTCCCGCGGGCACGGCGTGGAGCTGCTCCGGCGTGAGGTCGCTGAGGGACTTGTCGAGGGACGCGTGCAGACGCGTGAGCCCGAGCGTGACGAAGTCGACGGCGCTGAGCATGGGAGCCCCCTCCCGGTGGGCCCGGCCATGATAGCCTAGCCGGGCTCGGCGAAAGGAGACACTCCATGCGGATCGGGATCATCGGGGCCGGCGCGATCGGATGCGTGGTGGGCGGGCTGCTCGCCAAGGCGGGCGAGGACGTGACGCTGGTGGACCAGTGGCCCGAGCACGTGGAGGCGATGCGCGCCCAAGGGTTGCGCCTCTCCGGCACGTGCGGGGACCATGTCGTTCCGGTGCACGCGCTCCACATCCACGAGCTCCAGGGCATGGTCGACACGTTCGATACCGTCTTCATCGCCGTGAAATCGTATGACACCGAGTGGGCCACCGCCCTGGGCGTCGCCTACCTCAAGCCCGACGGCGTGGTGGTGGACTTCCAGAACGGCATCAACGATCACCGCGTGGCCGCGGTGGCGGGACGCGAGCGCACGCTCGGGTGCGTGATCCTCATCAGCGCGGGGATGTACGAGCCCGGCCACGCCATGCGCACGGACGCGGGCAAGTCCGCCTTCAAGATCGGCGAGCACGACGGGCGCATCACGCCGCGCGCCCAGCGGCTCGCGGACATGCTGTCCGCCATCGCGCCGGCGGAAGCGACCGCCAATCTGTGGGGCGAGCGCTGGTCCAAGCTGGCCCTCAACTGCATGGTGAATCCGGTGTCGGCGCTGTCCGGCTACGGCACCGCCGAGGTGCGCCTCGATCCCGCGATGCGCCGGCTGTCGGTATTCCTCGGCGCCGAGGCGATCGCGGTGGGGCGCGCGGCGGGCTTCGAGGTGGAGCCCATCTGGGGCCTCGCGACCCAGCGCTTCGTCGACGCGGCGGCGGGCAAGGGCCTCTCCGAGGTCGAGGCCGCGGTGTCCGCCGACGCGGCGAGCCGGCGCGGAGGGCGGCCGTCCATGCTCCAGGACGTGATGCGCGGCCGGCGCACCGAGGTGGAGCATCTCAACGGCTACGTGGCGGCCGAGGGCGAGCGCCTGGGCGTCCCCGCCCCGCTCAACGCCGCGGTGGTCGAGGTGTTCCGCTCCCACGGCGCCACCGTGAAGCCGGATCCGGGGCATCTCGAGCCCCTCTATCGCCTGATCCCCGGGGGCGTCCCGCGCGCATGAAGATCGCCGCGATCGAGACGCTTCACGCCGACGGCGGCTGGCGCAACTTCGACTTCGTCAAGCTCACCACCGACTCGGGCGTCGTCGGCTGGAGCGAGTACAACGAGAACTTCGGCGGGCCCGGCGGCGTCACCGGGATGATCGAGGCCCTCACGCCATCCCTCATCGGCAAGGACGCGCGGGCGTGGGAGGCCCAGGTCGCCCTCATGTACGCGCTACGCCGTCAGGCGACCGGCGGCGTGGTGCAGCAGGCCATCGGCGCCATCGAGAACGCCCTGCTGGATGCCAAGGCCCGCGCCCTCGGCATCCCCGTGTACGAGCTGCTGGGCGGGCCCGTGCGCGAGCGCATCCGCCTCTACTGGTCCCACTGCGCGACCTATCGTGTCGGCCATCGCGCGAAGGACATGCAGCTCCCGCCCATCCGCACGCTGGACGACATCGTGAAGATGGGCAAGGAAGTGGTGGCGAAGGGCTATACCGCGCTCAAGACCAATGTGCTGCTGCTGGGCGGGGATCAGTCCTCCGGCTACGTGCCCGGCTTCGCCCGCAGCGCAGGCTTCCCCGAGCTCAACGCCGATCGCCACATCCAGCGCGCCATCCGCGAGCAGCTGGCTGCCTTCCGCGAGGGCACCGGGCCCGACATGGACATCCTGGTGGACCTCAACTTCAACTACAAGACGGAGGGCTTCCTCGCGATGGCGCGGGCCATGGAGCCCTTCGATCTCTTCTGGGTGGAGATGGACACCCGCGACGCCCGCGCGCTCCACTACGTGCGAAGCCGCACCCGGATCCCCGTGGCCTCCTGCGAGTGCCTGTTCGGCCGCCGCGAGTACCGGCCCTTCCTCGAGCAGCAGTCGGTGGACGTCGCCATCATCGACACGCCCTGGAACGGCGTGGCCGAGGGGCTCAAGATCGCCGCCATGGCCGAGGCCTACGAGGTGAACGTGGCGCCGCACAACTTCTACGGCCACCTCGCCACCATGATGAACGCCCACTGGAGCGCGGTGGTGCCCAACCTCCGCATCATGGAGATCGACCCCGACGTCGTGCCCTGGTACCACGACCTGGTGACGGTCACGCCGGAGGTCAAGGACGGCTATCTCACCATCCCGCGCGGGGCCGGCTGGGGCACCGAGGTGAACGAGGCCGCGGTGCGGGCGCATCCGGGGCGCGGCTAAACCCCCGGGCAAAACCGGACATTTAATCGGACATACGACCCGACATATGAAACGATGTAGAGTCAATATATGTGTGATATATATGACTTTATGGCGAGATCAAAACCGGACGTTGAAGCGGACATTCGAGCGGCCGATCGAGGAGAGTCGACCGCTCTCATGGAGCCGCTTCTCCTCCGAGAAACCGTCAAGACCAAGGCAGGCTTCCCAGATCTGAGCTTCGAACTGGCCAAACGGAGCTCCGGATTCCGCCGATCGCTCCCGGCAAGTCTCTTCGCGTCGCTGGCTACCCTAGTTCGGACGATGAACTGCTACTACAGCAATCTCATCGAGGGTCATGCCACGCATCCTGTGGACATCGACCGCGCGCTCCGAGGTGACTACAGCGACGATCCCGAGAAAAGGAATCTCCAGTTGGAGGCCAAGGCGCATGTTGCAGTCCAGCAATGGATTGATGGAGGGGCTCTCAAGGGAGGCGCGACCGGCGTCGAATCGATTCAGGAGGTCCATCGGCGATTCTGCTCGGAGCTTCCCGACAGCCTCCTCAGAGTCGACAATCCCGACACGAAGGAGACCGTCAAGGTCGTGCCCGGGCAGCTCCGCACACGGGATGTTCGCGTCGGTCGTCATATCGCAATCAGCCCCGGCGCCGTTCCTCGCTTTCTCCACCGCTATCACGAGGTGTATGGGTATCTTGGCTCAATCGACACCGTCATGGCGGCGGCGGCCGCGCATCACCGTCTCCTCTGGATCCACCCGTTCCTTGATGGGAATGGCCGCGTCGCCCGACTTCTCTCACACGCGGCCCTGCTTGAGACGCTGGACACTGGAGCGGTCTGGTCCGTCGCCCGCGGCTTGGCGCGCAACGTCGAGGCCTACAAAGGACATCTGGCGGCATGCGATCAAACCCGCCGGAACGACCTCGACGGGCGAGGTCATCTGAGTGAAGAGAATCTCGTCTCATTCACGGAATTCTTCCTCAAGACCTGCCTCGATCAAGTTTCCTTCATGGAGGATCTCATTCAGCCCGACCGCCTTCGTGCCCGGGTCCGGCTCTGGGCCGAAGAAGAGATCCGCCTTGGACAGCTTCCCACTAAGGCGGACGCCATCCTCGATGCCGTGCTCTATCGAGGCGAACTACCACGTGCCGACCTACCAGGGCTCGCTCGGACTGGTGATCGACAGGCACGTCGTATTGTATCGGTGCTTCTTGACCACGGAGTGCTCCAATCCGAGAGCAGTCGCGCCCCCCTTCGCCTCGCTCTTCCCGTCACTCTTGCCGCTCGTTGGATGCCTGGCCTGTTCCCTGACCAAACGGCCTAGGTGCTAGAATTTGGCCCGAGGACCTCACGGTGACCGATAGCGCCACGCGCTCGTCCGCGCCCGTGCCGGGCAAGCACTTCATCCATCAGGCCGTCCAGGATGACAACCGCACGGGCCGCTTCGGCGGGCGCGTGATCACCCGCTTCCCCCCCGAGCCCAACGGCTATCTCCACATCGGCCACGCCAAGAGCATCTGCCTGAACTTCGGCCTCGCCCGCGACTTCGGGGGCACCTGCCATCTCCGCTTCGACGACACCAACCCCACCAAGGAGAGCGTGGAGTACGTGGAGTCGATCATGGCCGACGTGCACTGGCTGGGCTTCGACTGGGGCCGGCATCTCTACTACGCCTCCGACTACTTCGAGCAGCTCTATCAGTGGGCGGAGGACCTGATCCGCAAGGGTCTGGCCTACGTGGACGACCTCACGCCGGATCAGATGCGCGAGTACCGCGGGACGCTCACCGAGCCCGGGCGCCCGAGTCCCTACCGCGACCGCTCGGTGGAGGAGAACCTCGACCTCTTCCGCCGCATGCGCGCGGGCGAGTTCGAGGACGGCACGAAGACGCTCCGCGCCAGGATCGACATGGCCTCGCCCAACGTGAACATGCGCGATCCCGTCATGTACCGGATCCGCCGCGCGCCCCATCACCGCACCGAGAGCCGCTGGTGCATCTACCCCATGTACGACTGGGCGCACGGCCTCTCGGACTCCATCGAGCGCATCACGCATTCGATCTGCACGCTGGAGTACGAGGACCACCGCCCCCTCTACGACTGGTACATCGAGGCCGTCGGCGTCTATCACCCCCAGCAGATCGAGTTCGCGCGGCTCAACCTCTCCCACACCGTGATGAGCAAGCGGCGGCTGCTCGAGCTGGTGGAGGGCCGGCACGTCTCGGGCTGGGACGACCCGCGCATGCCGACCATCGCGGGGCTTCGCCGCCGCGGCTACACGCCCGAGGCCATCCGCGACTTCTGCGACCGCATCGGGGTGGCCAAGGCCGACAGCATGGTGGACATGGCCCTCCTCGAGCACTGCATCCGCGAGGATCTGAACCGCCGCGCCAGCCGCGTGATGGCGGTGCTGCGCCCCTTGCGCCTCGTCATCGAGAACTACCCCGAGGGGCGGGTCGAGGAGCTGGAGGCGGTGAACAATCCCGAGGATCCTGCCGCGGGGACGCGGACGCTCCCCTTCTCACGGGTGCTCTACATCGAGCAGGACGACTTCCGCGAGGATCCGCCCAAGAAGTACTTCCGCCTCTCGCCGGGCGCGGAGGTGCGCCTCCGCTACGGCTACTTCGTGCGCTGCACCGGCGTGACCAAGGACGCGAGCGGCCGGATCATCGAGGTGCGCTGCACCTACGATCCCGCCACCCGCGGCGGCGACGCCCCCGACGGCCGGCGCGTGAAGGGCACCATCCATTGGGTCTCCGCTCAGCACGCGATCCCCGCCGAGGTGCGCCTCTACGACCATCTCTTCAGCAAGGCCAACCCGTCCGACGACAAGGACGGCCTCGATTGGAAGGCGCATCTGAACCCGGGCTCGCTCGAGCGCATCGCCGACGCCAAGGTCGAGCCGGGCCTGGCCGGCGCCACGCCCGGGAGCCGCTTCCAGTTCGAGCGCGTGGGCTACTTCACGGTGGATCCGGACTCGCGTGGGGGCGGGTTAGTGTTCAACCGCACCGTCGGCCTGCGGGACACCTGGGCCAAGATCGAGAAGAGCGACAAGGCGTAGGCTCAACGCCCTATTGCCGCGCTCCATCACGCAGCGACCATACCGACACGGTGTCGTCACTCGATGACCGTGGTTGCCTGCAGCAGGAGGCGCACGCCTCCAGCCACGGCGGCAGCCAACAGCTCCAATTGCTTGCCTATCACGTCCGGCGTGAGACGTGAGACACCCGTGACATTGCCGCCGGGTCGGGCGAGGTGAAGGACGAAACCACTCGCGACCGGATCACCGGCATTCGCCATGACGATCGGGATTGTGGTCGTCGCGCGTCTGGCGGCCGCGATGACCTGTGTCACGGAGGCAACCAGGACATCGACCCTGAGGCGGACCAAGTCGGCGGCCAGGACGTCGAGCTGTCGAGGGTCGTCGGAGATCACGTCCGTCCACCGATATTCGATCGTGATGTTATGTCCTTCGGTGTACCCGAGATCTCGAAGCCCTTGCTGAAACGACTGGACGAGCTCTCCACGTGGGCCGAAGAAGCCAATGCGGGGCACTTTGCCGGACTCCTGCGCACTGGCGACCAGTGGCGGAGCGAGAGCGGGGGAGAGCATGCCCGCGAGGAACGCGCGACGCGTCAGCACTTCGCTACCTGATGCGCATGCGGATCCGGCGGCAATGCCCGGGCTGGGTAGCGGCGTGGATCTGACGAGCGGGGACTTGATAGCATCGCCTGGCGCTTCTCCCCCGGCACGAGAATACTCCATTAGCGTGGCTCGGTGACTGCGTGGAACTCGCATGCAACGTAGCGAGCCGGTGGCCGGCGCACCCTGAGGGTGCGCCGGCCACCGGCGTGAGGCTGCGGACTAGAAGCCGAGCGGATCGGTCAGGCGCACCCAGCGCCCGCCCTTGACCTGGGCGAGGAACGAGGAGTTGGCGCCCTGATGCTTGTCGGGGCCGAAGCTGGCCTCGGGCCCGCCGAAGATGTCCTTGTAGCTCTTGATCGATTCCAGGGCCTTCACGAAGTTCTCGGTGGTCAGCTCGGGGCCCGTCTTCTCGATCGCGGTCACGGTGAGATCCGCGGCCACGTGCCCGTAGATCGCCCCGATGTTGGGATCGACCTTGTAGCGCTCCTTGTAGCGGTCGAACCACGCCTGCGCCGGGGGCGAGAGCGTGTCGCGGTAGGGCATGGCGGTGAGGCCCATCGCGTAGAAGCCCTCGGTGACCCCGCCCTGCGCCGCGGCCACGAAGAGGTCGTAGGACGCCGCCGAGCCGAGGAAGTCCACGTCCGTCCATCCCATCTTGCGGGCGGTGGCGTACGGGACGATCGAGTCACGGACGATGGTGCCCAGCACCACCAGGTCGCAATTGGCCGCCTTGAGCTTGGTGATCTGGGCGGTGAAGTCCTGGTCGGTGGGCTTGTGCGCGGTGGTCTCGGCGATCTTGAGCTTCATCTTCTCGGCCTGCACCTGCACGCCGTCCAGGACCTCCTTGCCGAAGTCGGTGTCCTGGTACATCACGCAGAGGGCCTTCTTGCTCTTCTTCGTGACGAAATAGTTGATCCCGGCGCGGACCTGGTCCACGTAGCTGGCCGCCCCGTAGAACTTCAGCTTGTGGAACGGCTCGTACATCGAGCGGGCCGCCGAGAGGGGGAAGAGGTTCGGCACACCCGCGTCGAACTGGTCCTTGAACAGCGCATTGTTCATCGGGGTGCCGAGCCCCGCCACCATCGCGAAGATGCGGTCGCGGTTGATGAGCTTCGCGCCCGCCTGCACCGCCCGCGGCACCTGGTACTGCGTGTCCTCGACCACCAAGCGGATCTTTCTCCCGTGAATGCCGCCCGCCTCGTTGGCCTCGTCGAAGCGCATCTTCACCGCGTTCGAGGAGGAGACGCCGTAGGTGGCGGCGGGGCCGGAGAGATCGGTGTGCATGCCGAGCACGATCTCGGTCTTGGTGACCCCGCGTGTCTCCTTCTGCGCGGTCGCCACACCGGCAACCGCCACCGCGGCGGCCAGCACGCTGACTGCCAGTAGTCGCTTCATGCCTCGCTCCTTTCGTACATGCCGTCGATCAGGTCCTTGTACTTCACGTTGACGTACGCGCGCTTCAGCTTCATGGTGGGCGTGAGCTCCTCGTCCTCCGGGGTGAGGAGCTGCTCGATGAGCCGGAACGTCTTGATGGTCTCCACCCTGGCCAGCTGCTTGTTCACCCGCTCGATCTCACCCCGGATCAGCTCCTGCACTTCCGCGGCCCGGCACAGCGACGCGAAGTTGCTGAATGGGACATTCCGCTCCTGCGCGTACTGCGCGACCGTCTCGTGGTCGATCATGACCAGGCAGGAGAGGAACTTGCGCCGGTCGCCGATCACCACCGCGTCGGAGATGTAGGGGGAGAACTTGAGCTGATTCTCGATCTCGGACGGCGTGACGTTCTTCCCGCCCGCGGTGATGATGATGTCCTTCATGCGGTCGGTGATGCGCACGTACCCATCGCCGTCCATGGTGCCGACGTCGCCCGTGTGGAGCCATCCGTCCACGATGGTCTCCGCCGTCTTCTCCGGCTTGCCGTAGTAGCCCATGAAGACGTGAGGGCCCTTCAGGAGGATCTCGCCATCGGGCGAGAGGCGCACCTCGGTGCCGGGGCGCGCCACTCCCACCGAGCCGAGCTTCATGCGATCCGGCGGCATCGCGGTGGCGAGACCGGTGTTCTCGGTCTGGCCGTAGACCTCGATCAGGTTGATGCCCAGGGCCAGGTACCAGCGGATCAGGTCGGGCGCGATGGGCGCGGCGCCGGTGGCGGCGCCCCGCGCGCGGTGGAGCCCGATGGAGCGCTTCACGTTGTCGAGCACGAGGAAGTCGGCGACGCGGAACGCCAGCCCTTGCCAGAGCGAAGGCTTTCGCCCCGCGATGCGGCGGTCGGCGATGGCGAAGCCGACCTTCATGGCGAGCCCGTACGTGGTCCGGCCCAGCCAGGTGGCGTCGCGCATGCGGAGGGCCACGCCCGAGTAGAACTTCTCCCAGATGCGCGGCACCGCGAAGAAGAGCGCCGGCGCCACCTCGCGGATGTTCTCGGAGACCGTGTCGATGCTCTCGGCAAAGTTCACTGTGGCGCCCGTGTAGAGGGGGTTGAACACCGTGAACGTGCGCTCGGCGACATGGCAGAGGGGGAGGAACGAGAGCTGCTGGTCGCCCTCCCGCAGGGGCGTGATGAAGTCGGCGTAGGCCAGCTGGAACAGGATGTTCCGGTGGCTCAGCATGGCGCCCTTGGGCGGCCCGGTGGTGCCCGACGTGTAAACGAGGATGGCGAGGTCCTCGGGCCGGGCGATCTCGACCATCCGATCGAAGGCGCCCGGGTGCTCCCGGTCGTAGCGCGCGCCCAGGGCCAGCAGCTCCTCGAAGGACATCACCTGCTCGTCCCGGAAGCCGTGGAGGCCCTCCATGTCGTAGACGATGATCTTCACGAGCCCGGGACACCGGCCGCGCACCTCCAGGATCTTGTCGAGCTGCTCTTCGTTCTCCGCGAAGAAGAACCGCGTGCCGCTGTCGTTGAGGATGTACTCGATCTGCTTGGCGGAGTCGGTGGTGTAGATGCCGTTGGGCACGCCCGCCACCGACATGACCCCGAGGTCGGTGTAGAGCCACTCCGGCATGTTGTCGGCCACGATCGACACGACGTCTCGAGGCCGGAGGCCGAGGGCCACCAGCCCCAGGCCCACGCCCTTGGCGCGCTCCCCGTACTCGCGCCAGGAGATGCCGCGCCAGATGCCCAGGTGCTTCTCCCGCATCGCCACCCGGTCGCCGCGCTCGCGCACCACGTGGCGGAACAGGCGCGGGAGGGTGTCCTGCCCGTGGACGAGGGCGGGCGCCCCGGGGGCGGTGGCCCGGTCGGGCTCGATGGTCAGCGCCATGTCTTCTTCCTCTTCCAGCGGCGCGTGCCGCGGATGCTCGAGTCCTTCAACCCCAGGTAGAACTCGCGGATGTCGTCCTTCTGGAGGAGCCGCTCGCAGGTGTCTTCCATGACGATGCGGCCGAGCTCCAGCACGTAGCCGTAGTCGGCGGTGTGCAGCGCGATGCTGGCGTTCTGCTCCACCACCAGCACGGTCACGCCCTGCTCGCGATTGATGCGCTGGATGATCTCGAAGATGTCCTTCACGAGCTTGGGCGCCAGCCCCAGCGACGGCTCGTCGAGCAGCATCACCTTGGGGCGCGCCATCAGCGCCCGCGCGATGGCCAGCATCTGCTGCTCGCCGCCCGAGAGCTGGCCCGCGCGCTGCTCGGCGCGCGTCTCGAGGACGGGGAAGTACTGGTGCACGGTCTCCAGGTCACGGGCCACGCGGTCGGCGTCCTTCCGCGCGTAGGCGCCCATCCGCAGATTTTCCCTGACGGACAGGAAGGGGAACACCTCGCGGCCCTCCGGCACGTGGCTCAGCCCCAGCCGGGCGACGCGGTCGGGATCCATGCCCTGGATCTGGCGACCCTCGAGGGTGACGGTGCCCTTCTGGGGGTCCATGACCCCGGACACCGTCTTGAGAATGGTCGACTTCCCCGCCCCGTTGGCGCCCAGGATGGTCACGATGGCGCCCTTCGGCACGCTGAAGCTCACCCCCCGAAGGGCCATGATGGGCCCGTAGAAGGTCTCGACGTTGTTGACGGCGAGGAGCGCGTCGGCCACGTCAGCCCCCGAGATAGGCCTTGATGACGTCGGGATGCGACTGCACCTCCTGGCACGTCCCGCATGCGACGACGCGGCCGTAGTTGAGCGCGAGCACGCGATCGGACACCGCGCCCACCAGGCTCATGTCGTGCTCGACCATCAGCACGGTGATGCCGAGGAGGGTGCGAATGTCCTGGATCCAGAATGCCATGTCCGCCGTCTCCTCCACGCTGAGCCCGGACGATGGCTCGTCGAGGAGCAAGAGGGTCGGCTCGGTGCAGAGGGCCCGGCCCAGCTCTACGACCTTCCGGACGCCGTAGGGAAGATTCACCACCAGGCTCTCGCGGTAGGGCTGGAGATCCAGGAAGTCGATGACCTTCTCCGCCGCCTCGCGATGGGCGCGTTCGCGCGCCCGCACCGACGGGAGGAAGAAGAGCTCCTGCCCGAAGTGCGGCCGGGCGTGCGCGTGCCGGCCCAGGAGCAGGTTGTCGAGCACGGTCGCATGCTCGAACAGCTCGATGTTCTGGAACGTCCGGGCGATGCCCCGGCGGGCGATCTCGTGGGGGGCCACCTCCGTGATGTCCTCGCCCTTGAAGAGCAGGCGCCCCTGTGTCGGGTCGTAGATGCGGGAGATCAAGTTGAAGATGGTGGTCTTGCCCGCCCCGTTGGGTCCGATGATCGTGAACACCTCGCCGGGCGTGACCTCGAAGCTCACGTCGTCCACCGCGCGGATGCCGCCGAAGTTCATCACGAGCCCGTCGGCCGCGAAGAAGCTCATCGGAGCCGCTCCGAGCGCGTATAGGTCTTCTGGCGCCGGAAGGTGGCGCGCTTGTAGAGCGGGAACGTGCTGAAGAACACCTGGAGCTTCCGCCATCGCCCGTAGATGCCCAGGGGCTCGAAGAGGATGAAGAGCACGAGGATGAATCCGAAGATGCCCGGCTCGAGCCCCGGCTGCTTCACGAAGCGGTCGATGACGAGGTAGACGGCATTGCCCGCGTCCTTGCCGAACGCGGCGGCGGCATGGCCCGCCCACTGCGGGACGTTGTCGCGCGCCTCCGAGATCAGCACCGGGAGCAGCGCCACGAACACCGCGCCGTAGAGCGCGCCGTGGAGGCTGCCGAGCCCTCCCACCACGACCATCAAGAGGAACTGGATGGAGAGGAGCACGGTGAAGATGTCGGGCGCGAGGAAGCCGATCTTGTGCGCGAAGAGCGCGCCCGCCGCGCCCATGAGGCCCGCCGAGTAGGCGAAGGCCAGGGTCTTGTAGCGCGCCAGGTGCACGCCCATGGACTGCGCGGCGATCTCGCTGTCGCGAATGGCCACCCAGGCGCGTCCGGTGGGCGCGCGGAGCACATTCGCGGTGATCCACAGGCAAAGGATCAGCACGGCCAGGCACAGGAAGTAGAAAGCGGTGTCCGACGCCAGCGAGACGCCGAAGATGACGGGCTTGTCCACCGGCCGGCCCTTGAGCCCGTGCGTCACGTGCTCCCAGCGCGCGAACACCTCCTGGATGATCAGCGCGAAGGCGAGCGTGGCGATGGTGAGGTACACCCCGGTCATGCGCAGCGCGGGCAGGCCCACCAGCACGCCGGCGGCCGCGGTGAGGAGCGAGGCCAGCGCCACCGAGAGGATCCAGGGGAGCCCCAGGTCCTCGAGGAAGTAGACGTGGGCGTAGGCGCCGACGCCGAGGAAGGCGGCGTGGCCCAGGCTCACCAGCCCCGTGTACCCCGCGAGCACCATCAGCGAGATGCCGGACAGGCCGTAGATGAAGACCAGGCTGATGTCCGTGAGGAAGGCGGGCACCGCCCACGGCAGCAGGATCACGCCGGCCAGGAGCGCCGCGTACCACCGGCGCTGCACCGGGTCGCGGAACAGCCCCAGATCCTGATCGTAGGTGGTCTTGAAGGGCACCCGCACGCGCTCAGACCTTCTTCCGACCGACCGTGCCGAAAATGCCCTGGGGACGGACGGCCAGCACCAGGAGCAGCACGATGTAGGCCGCCACGTCCTTGAATCCCAGCGGCAGATAGGCGCCCGAGAAGAGCTCGATCAGCCCGATGGTGATACCGCCCACCAGCGCCCCCGGGATGGAGCCGAAGCCGCCCAGCACCGCGGCGGCGAAGGCCTTGAGGCCGATGAAGCCCAGGTTGATGTCGATCAGCGACACCGGCGCGAGCAGGACGCCCGCGATGGCCGCCACCGCCGCCGAGATGGCCCAGATCAGGGAGAACATCCGCTTCACCGGGATGCCCATGTAGTACGCAGCAAGCTGATTCTGCGAGGCGGCCTGCATGGCCACGCCCACCCTCGAGTAGGTGAAGAAGGCGTAGAGCGCGCCACACAGCACCACCGTGCCCACGATGATGGACACGTACTCGTGACTCACGCTCACGCCGGCCAGGCGCGTCGTCTGCGCGCTGAACGGCGTGGGCAGGGTGTAGATCTCCGAGCCCCACGTGATGGAGGCGAAGCTCCGGAACATGGCGCCGAGGCCGATGGTCAGCATCACCACCGCGAACTGGGGCTGGCCGATCACCCGCCGGAGCACGGTGGCGTCCAGGGCCGCTCCGAAGAGGCCGACGAGGCAGATGGCGAGCGCGAAGGCCACCCAGTACCCCACCCCGTACCAGACCACGAACATGTAGCACACGAAGGCGCCCAGCATGAGGAGGTCGCCCTGGGCGAAGTTGACGAGCTCGGTCGCCTTGTAGATGAGCACGAAGCCCAGCGCGACCAGTCCGTAGATGCACCCGACGGCGACGCCGTTCAGGGCGAGCTGCAGGATCGTGTCCAGGAAGGTCCCCCACCCGGTGACACCGGCGGCACGTCCGCCGCGGCGACGCTGTCGCGGCGTGACGATCGTGGGAGTTTATATCCGGCCGGCGCGGATCAAGTCAATGGCGCGATGCTTCCCACGGCTAGACTCGCCCGATACCACCCGCCCCCAGGCTCTCGTCCACGTCCAGGCCACCGAGGCCGGCCGCGGCGTAGCACGCCGCTGCCGCCTCGATCCCCGCCCCCGGCTCCGGCTTCCCGCCCTCGCCCCGGAGCACGTGCTCCAGCGCAGCCAGGCAGAGCAGGACATTTTCCCGCCGCGCCGAGTAGCCCATGGTGCCGATGCGCCAGATGCGGCCCTGCAGCGGCCCGAAGGCGGCGCCGATCTCCAGCCCGAACTCCTCCAGCAGCCGGCGCCGCACGCGGAGCTCGTCCACGCCCTCGGGCACGACCACCGGGGTGATGAAGGGCAGCCGGCGCGCGGGCGCCTCCGCGCCGAAGAGGGCCAGGCCCATGGCGGCCAGTCCGGCCCGGAGCGCGTCACCGTGGAGGCGGTGCCGCGCGAAGCGAGCCTCCAGGCCTTCCTCCTCGATCGCGCGCAGCGCTTCGCGCAGGCCGTACACCAGGGTGGTGGACGCGGTGTGATGGTTGTAGCGCTTCGGGCTCCAGTACTCCGCGAGCTGAGCGAGGTCGAGGTAATTGCTGCGGACGCGGGTGCGCCGCGCCGCCAGCGCCGCCTCCGCGCGGGCATTGTAGGTGATGGGGGCCAGGCCGGAAGGACAGGAGAGGCACTTCTGCGTCCCCGCCACCACGACGTCCACGTCCCAGGCGTCCGTCTCCACCGCGCACCCGCCGAGCGTCACCACCGCGTCGGCCAGCAGCAGCGCGTCGTGGGCGCGGGCGAGTCGCGCGATCTCGGGAAGCGGCTGGAGCACCCCGGTGGACGTCTCCCCGTGGATGATGGCCACCATGCGCGTCGGGCCCGCGCGCAGCGCCGCCGCGATGGCGTCGGGCTCGAGCGCGCGTCCCCACTCGCCGCGCACGACGGTCACCTCCGCGCCGCAGCGCTCGGCGATCTCGGCGAGGAGCAGGCCGAAGCGCCCGCACTCGCCCACCACCACCCGCTCGCCCGGCTCCACGAGCGAGACGATGGCCGCCTCGAGCCCGGCCCGCCCCGTACCCGGCACGGGAAAGGCGCGCGCGTTGCTCGTCTGGAAGACGAAGCGGGTGAGGGCCATCACCTCGTTCATGATCGCGGTGAAGGCGGGGTCGAACTGACCCAGCAGCGGCGCCGCCATGGCGCGCAGCACGCGCGGGTCGGCCATGGTGGGCCCGGGGCCCATGAGCACGCGCGAGGTCATGGCGAGACTCTACTAAGATCGTGGGCGATGCGAAAGCCGCTCGGACGGCCCACGCGGGGCAAGACCGCGCCGAATCGCCTCCGGAAGACCGACACGTTCCTGGCCGTGGCCTTCCCCGCCCTCGTGCGCCAGCTCCCGGGGCTCTACGTGGATGTGGGCTATGGCGCCCATCCCGTGACCACCAAGGAGACGTGGCGGCGGCTCCGCGCGGTCGATTCACGGGCGCGCGTGCTCGGCGTGGAGATCGATCCCGTGCGGGTGGCCGAGGCGCAGCCTCACGCCGCGCCCGGCCTCGAGTTCCGACACGGCGGCTTCGACCTGCCGCTCCGCCCGGGCGAGCGCGTGGCCGTCATCCGCGCCTTCAACGTGCTGCGCCAGTACGACGAGGCGGCGGTGCCGGGCGCGCTGGCGGCCCTGGGCGCCCGCCTCGCGGCAGGCGGCCTCCTCCTCGAGGGCACGTCCGACCCGCACGGCCGCCTGCTCGCCTTCAACCTCTTTCGAAAGGCCGCCACGCTCGAGCGCGCGGGCGTGGTGCTGGCGCCGCGGCTCGGCGCGGACTTCGCGCCGCGGGCCCTTCGGGCCGTCCTGCCCAAGGCCTTCATCCATCACGCGGAGCCGGCGGGAGCCATCGACCATTTCTTCACGGCTTGGCATGCGGCCTGGCAGCGGGCACCGAGCGGGGCGCGGACGCCGCGGCGGCGCTTCGTGGCGGCCGCGCATGCCCTCGCCGAGCGCGGCGGCTACGCGCTCGACCGGCGCGACGCGCTACTTCGTCGCGGCTTTCTCTGGCTGGGGCCGGACTGGCCGGAGGGGTGAGGGCTCCGGGACCGCGGCGGGCGGGCGGAACAGCGCCGCGACCCGCAGCCGGAGGAGATCCAGCTCGGCCACCGTCCACATGCGCAGTCCCCGCAGCGTCATGCGCACCGGGGCCCAGTCGAGCGCGAAGTAGGGTATGAGGCGCCGGCCGTGATTGCGGCGCCCGGCCGCGCCCAGTCGCCGCCGCGCGAGCGCGATCGTCTTGAAGCGCCGGTTGTAGAAGCGCATGAACCGATAGTTGAGCGAGGCGCCGGGATGGCCGAGCACGGGCATCCACTGGAAGCGCTTCACGAACCGGTACGCGGGTATGACGATGAAGAGGTAGTACTGCGCGGTGTCCATCAGGAACGACGCCGAGAGGAGATCCTGCTCGCCCATGTAGTAGTACTTGTCGCGGTACACGGCCTGGAAGAAGCGGTGGTACGAGCGCACGAAGGCGCCGTTGTGCTCGGCGATGCGCGCATCCAGCGGCTCGCCCATCCAATCTTTCTTGATGATCTCCGTGGTCCCCTCGACGGTGAAGGCGGCGTGGTCGAGCCCCGGCGAGTAGTAGGGATCCATGAACGCGGCGGCATCGCCCAGCAGGGCCCAGCCGCGCCCCATGTACTGCCGGCTCACGTACGGGAGGAAGGAGTAGAAGCGGAGATCCTCCCCGCGCGGCTCGGCGCCCTCCAGCAGCTCGGCCAGCGCGGGGATGGCGCGCACGAACGCCGCGAAGTCGCGCATCCGATCGCGGCTCTCGGACAAGCCGACCAGCCGCGTGTCGTACACGACGCCGATGCTGGTCTCGCCGTGCCCCAGCGGAATCACCCAGATCCAGTAGCCGAAACCCATGTAGTGGTTGGTGCTGAGCCGCCGCGAGCCGAGCCCCCGATGGGCGAGCCCCCCGCCCTGCCGGGCCGCGAGATCGTCGATGTGGCGCACGTTCTTCCAGCGGCACCAGATCGCCGCGGTTGGATGCTCTTCATTCCTGTCGATCAGGCCGAGACGCTTGCCGAGGAAGGTCGCGCGTCCCGTGGCGTCCAGCACCCAGCGGCAGGCCACGGTCTCCGACCGGCCGTCCTGCTCGATGGTCACGCGCGAGTCGAAGTCGCCCAGCGTGACGTCGGCCACGCGCGCGGGGCGCCGCAGCGTCGCGCCCTCGGCCACCGCGGTGGCGAGGAGATGCTCGTCGAGCGCGTCGCGGCGGAGCTGGAAGGACGGCACCGCGCTGCGGAGGAAGCCGCCCGTCTCCGACGCGTCGGCGTGGCCCTTCACGCGCTCGTTGGAGAACCAGTAGCGGAGGCCTTCCTTGGGGAGCTGCTCGAGCTCCAGGTGATTCCACGTGGCGAGGCGGCGGGTGAGGAACATCGCCGACATCTCGGTGGTGGCCTCGCCGACCTTCATGTCGAAGGCGGGGGCGCGCTCGACGACCAGCACGGAGAGCTCGGGCCGCTCGCGCCGCAGGAGGATGGCGGCGGAGGCGCCGGAGAAGGCCCCGCCCAGGATCACGACGTCGAAGCGCCGCATCGGGGCGAGTGTCCTATGGAAGCCGCCGCGGGGGCAAGGGGCGGCGTGATAGCCTCGGGGCATGAGCGAGACGGGACGGCCGGCCGCCGGGGGTCAGCCGCCGGGCTATCAGGTCGACCTCACCGAGCGCGGCGCCGGCGGCAAGACGCTGGATCGCCGGCTCTTCGTCCAGCTCCAGGTCTTCACGGGCTGCGCGGACCCGAAGCCTCTGGCCATCGCGCTCGAGCGCAGCGGCGCGGAGGCCGTCCTCTACCGGGACCTCCATGACCCGCGGGGCGTGGGCGTGCTCACTCTCGCGGAGGATCCCGCATACCTCGTCGGCCGCCTCCGTGAGCTGCTGAGCGCGGAGCCCTTCGACGGGCTCACGCTTCGGCCCGAGCTGGCCATGGTGGGGCGCACCTACGCGTCGGGCTTCGAGGCCGACCTCGCCGAGTGGCTGCTCGAGCGGCCGCGCCGCACCGTGCTGAACCCGGCCTGGCCCTGGGCCATCTGGTATCCCCTGCGCCGGACCGGCGCCTTCGCGCGGCTGTCGCGGGAGGAGCAGGGCAAGATTCTGCACGAGCACGCCACCATCGGCCGCGCCTACGGCGAGGCCGACCACGCCCACGACGTCCGCCTCGCGTGCTACGGGCTCGACACGAACGACAACGATTTCGTGATCGGGCTGGTGGGCCGCGCGCTTCATCCCCTCTCCCACCTGGTGCAGGCGATGCGCCGCACCATTCAGACCTCGGAGTACATCGAGAGGCTGGGCCCGTTCTTCGTGGGCCACGCCATCTGGCAGCGCGCCCGGTAGCGGGGGGGTGCGGGGCTAGGGCAGCCTGATGGTGAAGCCGCCCTTGAGGAGCGGCCCGTCGACGTCGCGGTGGAGGACCCCGGAGCCGACGGCCTCGGCGGGATCGGGATTCATCCGCAGGAAGCGGTACTCGCCGAAGAGCTCCATGCGCTCGGACAGCTTCCACGCGAGCCCGGCGCCCATGTCCATCCCCGACCGCTGCCCGCGCGCGACGTTCTCGTAAAGGACGGTGTTGTCGCGGATGCTGCTGTCGGCCTGCGTCGTCGCCCCCACGGAAAGATAGGGCACCACCACGCGCCCGAGCGCCCGGCGGTCCTCGCGCGAGGCCAGGGGGACACGCAGGCTGCGCTCGGCCCCGTCACGGTCCACGGAGAGGTCGATGCCGGCGAACGGTGTGGAGCCGGTGACCGCCGCCGGCGCGGGGTCGAGAAAGGACAGCGGGGGGACGTACCCCTCCCCCGCCCAGGCCGGTCCGGCGAGAAATGCCGCGGCGGCCAGGAGCAGCAGGGGGACCCGACGGACGACGGGATGCATCACGAGGTTCAGACTAGCACACGGATCAATGCCCCGAAGGGAGAGCCGGGGCGCCGCCGTGTGGGAGGCGACGCCCCGGCAGAACCGCGCACGCCGCGATGCCGGGGCGGCCATGCGCGGGGGGTTGTCCGCGCTAGTTCTTGGCCGCCGGCTTCTCGGCGGGCTTGTCCGCGGGCTTGGCGTCGGTGCTGGCCTTCTCGGCGGGCTTGGCCGCGGCATCGGCCTTCTTGGCGTCCTGCTTGTCGTGCCCCTTGGCCTTGGCCTTGCCCTTGCCCTCGTCCTTCTTCGCGCCCTTGTCGGCGGGCTTGTCGGTCGCCTTCATCTCCGCGGGCTTGTCAGCGGGCTTGGCCTCCGGCTTCGTCTCCGCGGGCTTCGCTGCCGGCGCGGGCGTCTGCGCCATCGCGGGCCCGAGGGCCCAGACGGAGAACGCCGCCGCCACCATGCTCGCCACGATGCGAGTTCCCTTCATCGATCGCTCCTCCTGGTTGAATTGTTCGTCGACGTCGCCACGCTCGTGGTGGGCGCGTCGCCCGGTTTCGTGCACTCGATCCGATAACCGGCACCTCGCCAGAAGAGTTCACCAGTGGCGAACGTGTCGCGAGTCGACGGGTCCGATGCGCCGTAAGTGGCGATGGGCCAACGACATATCGGGCGCGCGCGAGCCGCACGGCTCGCCAGCGATGGCGGAATTACACGACGGCCCGGTGTAAGGCTTACACGACCGTGGTATCACCGGAGCGATGAACGACCGCGCATACGATGCGGTGCTGCTCGTCTCGTTCGGCGGCCCCGAAGGCCCCGGCGAGGTGATGCCATTTCTGGACAACGTCACCCGCGGGCGCGCGGTTCCACGCGAGCGCCTGCTCGAGGTGGCTGCGCACTACGAGCACTTCGGGGGCGTGAGCCCGATCAACGCGCAGAATCGCGCGCTGCTCGCGGCGCTGCGCGCCGAGCTGCGCGCGCGCGGGCCCGCGCTCCCGTGCTACTGGGGCAATCGCAACTGGCGGCCCTTCCTCGCCGAGACCCTGGCGGAGATGACGCGCGACGGCGTGCGCCGAGCCCTGGCCTTCGTCACCTCGGCCTTCGCCTCGTACTCCTCGTGCCGGCAGTATCTCGAGGACATCGCGCGGGCGCGGGCGGCGGTGGGGGCGGACGCCCCGGCGGTGGACAAGCTGCGGCTCTTCTGGAATCACCCGGGCTTCATCGAGCCCACGGTCGAGCGGGTCGAGGCGGCGCTGGCCGCGCTCCCCGAGGCCTCACGGGCGGGCGCCCACCTGGCCTTCACCGCGCACAGCGTGCCGCGGGCCATGGCCACGGGCAGCGCCTACGAGGCGCAGCTCGCGGCGGCCTGCCGGCTGGTGGCCGAGCGGCTCGCCGCGCGGCACCCCTGGCGGCTCGTCTACCAGAGCCGGAGCGGCCCGCCGTCGGTCCCGTGGCTCGAGCCCGATATCGGCGCGCACCTCGCGGCGTTGCGTGCGGCGGGCGTCACCGACGTGGTGGTGATCCCCATCGGCTTCGTCTCGGATCACCTCGAGGTGAAGTGGGACCTCGACGTCGAGGCGGCGGCGCGCGCCCGCGGGCTGGGCCTCCGCTTCGTCCGTGCCGACACGGTGGGCACGCACCCCCGCTTCGTCGCCATGATTCGCGAGCTCGTGCTGGAGCGCACCGGCGGCGCCCCACGCCGGGCGCTGGGGCCCGAGGGCCCCGCGCCCGACGACTGTCCCGCCGACTGCTGTCCGCCGCCCGGACGCTCGCCTACGTCCGGGGCTTGACCCAGGTCTCCGACCAGGCCAGGCACGCGCTCGAGCTCTGCCGATCGCCGCGCATCTCCGCCCACACGCTACCCGGCGCCGCGCGGCCGTTCAGCTCGATCTGGGCGCCGCGCGCGGGGAAGAACGTGCTGAACACGCCGATGGGCCGGTCGCCGAAGCCCGGCGGGGCGTGGAGCACGAACGGGGCGATGCAGTCGTACCAGGACATGATGACGCGCGTGTCCTGGGCCACCACCGACTCGGTGGCGCTGGAGCGCGGCCCGCCGCCGCGCTCGAACCCCGCCGAGATCACCGGCAGCGCGGTGTCGGCGAAGGCGGGGAAGAGGTACTTCTCGATGTTGGTCTGCAGCCACCGCGCCACCGCGATGTTGTCGCTGTAGATGCGCGGCTTACCGTCGGTGAGCGTCGATTGCAAGAACAGCACGTGGCCCGCGCCGGCGCCGCACCAGAGCACGCGCCAGTGGCTAGCCCGATCGGTCATGGTCTTGCCGCCGTCATTGCTCAGGCGGATGAAGGAGTTCTCACCGGTCATGAGGGGTTCGTTGGGGTCGACGGGGGGCATCGGGACTCTCCTTTCCGAGTGGTCCGGGCTCGGTTCCGGGAGAACATAGAGGAAATGTCGCCCCGGAGCAAGCCACGCGCGCGCTGGGGCCGGCGTGTCCTCGCCGCCGTCCTGCTCGCCGCCGCGGCGGTGGTCGGCTGGGAGATCCTGACCTGGCCCGAAGTCGAGCGCCTCCGCCGCGAGCGCCCGACCTCCACCGCGTTCATCGACGACTACCGGGCGCGCCTCCGCGCCCAGGGCAAGCCCGCTCCCGTGGCGTGGACCTGGACACCGTACGCCGCCATCTCCGCCGATCTCAAGCGCGCGGTGCTGGTCGCGGAGGACATCAACTTCTTCTCGCACGGGGGCTTCGACTTCGGCGAGGTGCGGAACGCGCTCACCGACGCGGTGCGCGACCGCGAGCTCCCCCGCGGCGCCTCCACCATCAGCCAGCAGCTTGCCAAGAATCTCTGGCTGTCCGGATCACGCAGCCCGTATCGGAAAGTCAAGGAGGCCATCCTCACGTGGCAGCTCGAGCGGACGCTGTCCAAGCGGCGCATCCTCGAGCTCTACCTCAACGTGGCGGAGTTCGGCCCCGGGGTGTACGGGGCCGGCGCGGCGAGCCGGCGCTACTTCGGCCGCTCCGCCGACGGGCTCGGGCCCGCGGAGGCGGCGGCGCTCGCCGCCGGGCTTCCCATGCCGAGCGCCTGGCATCCCGGCGTCGAGACCACGGCCTATCGCCGCCGCGTCGCCGCGATCCTCCGCTCCATGGACCGGGCCGCGTTCCTCGTCCGGCAGATCTGAGGCGGGACGGGGTATCATACGCGCCATGACCTCATTTCCCCTCGCGCTCGACGGCATCCGCGTCATCGACCTGTCCCGCGTCATCGCCGGCCCCTGGTGCGGCGCGCTGCTCTCCGATCTCGGCGCCGACGTCATCAAGGTCGAGGACACCGGGGCGGGCGACGAGTCGCGCACCTGGCCGCCCTACAAGGACGGCGAGGCGGCCGCCTATCTCCTGTTCAACCGGAACAAGCGCGCGATGACCCTGGATCTCAAGACGCCGGAAGGCGTGGAGGTCGTGAAGGCGCTGGCTCGCGGCGCCGACGTGGTGATCGAGAACTTCCGCACCGGCACCATGGAGAGCTTCGGGCTCGGCTACGACACCCTCGCCGCCGAGAACCCGCGCCTCATCTACTGCTCGGTGTCCGCGTTCGGCCGCACCGGGCCGCGCAAGGACAGCCCGGGCTACGAGGCGCTCATGCAGGCCTTCAGCGGCATCATGTCGATCACCGGCGAGCCCGGCGGGCAGCCGGTACGCGCGGGCGTGTCGTTCCTGGACCTTTCGACCGGGATCCTCTGCGCGCTCGGCGTCTCCGCGGCGCTGCTACAGCGTCAGGTCACGGGGCTCGGTCAGCGGGTCGACGGCTCGCTGCTCGAGACCGCGGTGAGCCTGCTCGCCTTCCACGCCGAAGGCTATCTCCTCACCGGCGCGCTTCCCCGGGCGCTCGGCTCCGGGCACCCGTCACTGTCGCCCTATCGAAACTTCAAGTGCCGCGACGGCCAGTGGATCTTCATCGCCGCCGCCAACGACCGCTTCTGGGGCAAGCTCGCGCGGGCCATCGGCCTCGGCGCTCTCGCCGAGGATCCGCGGTTCGCCAAGAATCAGGAGCGCGTGAAGCACCGCACGGAGCTGGAGAGCATACTGGAAGCGACGATCGGCGAGCAGGACCGGGAGCCCCTCCTCAAGAAGCTCGAGGAGGCCGACGTGCCCGCGACGCCCGTCAATACCGTGGACCAGGTCATGAACGACCCGCAGACTGCCGAGCGCGGCATCGTCCAGCGGGTGCAGCACGCGAAGCTGGGCGAGATCCCCGTGGTGGGGACACCGCTTCACTTCTCGCGGATGTCGCCGGGGGTGCGCCGCGCCGCGCCGCTGCGCGGGCAGCACACGGACGAGATCCTCGCCGAGGCGGGCTACACCCCGGCGCGCATCCAGGCCCTGCGCGAGAAGAAGGTCGTCATCTAGCGGCGGGCCGGCTCGCCGAGGAGGAAGCCATGCTGGGATTCAAGAAGATGCTGACGCTGGTGAAGCGGGATGAGGCGCTGCCCGGCCGCGCCGAGCGCATGGCCGTGCCCGAGGCGCACTTCGTCAATGGCGCGCGGCTCGAGCCTCCGTTTCCCGCCGGGCTCGAGCAGGCGGTGTTCGGCATGGGCTGCTTCTGGGGCGCCGAGAAGCTCTTCTGGCCGCTCCCCGGCGTCTACACCACCGCCGTGGGCTACGCGGGCGGCCACACGCCGAACCCGAGCTACGAGGAGGTGTGCTCGGGGCGCACCGGGCACACCGAGGTCGTGCTGGTGGTCTTCGACCCGAAGCGCATCTCCTACGACGCGCTGCTTCGCACCTTCTGGGAGGGGCACGATCCCACGCAGGGCATGCGACAGGGCAATGACGTGGGCACGCAGTACCGGTCGGCCATCTACACCTACGGCGACGAGCAGCAGCGGGCCGCCGAGGCGTCGCGCGACATGTACCAGAAGGCGCTGGGCACGGCGCGGTACGGCGCCATCACGACCGAGATCGTGGCCGCCCCGCCGTTCTACTACGCCGAGGACTATCACCAGCAGTACCTGGCGAAGAATCCCTGGGGCTACTGCGGGATCGGCGGCACCGGCGTCTCCTGCCCCGTCGGCGTCACCGCCGCCGAGCGCTAGAGCGACAGGCCCCCGGGGCTAGCGGGTAATGGGGCCTTTGGCGGCGGGGACGTCGTCGGCCGCGATCAGGCGGGCGATCTTGAAGCCATCCTTCCACTCGTAGGCCGCGCGCACCTTCGCCCCCGTCGGCAGGTCCTTGAGCTCGGCCGGCGAGCCCGAGAGCTCGATCTGGGTGCTGGGGGTCACGACCAGCGTCGCCCCGAACATCCCCAGGAGATCGGAAGACAGCTCCACCTTGGAGTCACCGAGGTCCACCCGGCGCACCGTCGCCTCCTCGATCTCCACCCGGAACGCCTCGCTCTTGGGAGCGACGGCGCTCCAGCCGAAGAGATGGCGCGCCACCCGATAGCTCCCGTAGCCCGCCAATGCCACGAAGGCGGCCACGATCACGAGGGCGACGACCGGCCCCCGCATCACCCGAATCGTACGGGGATTCACGCGGCGAGCCGAACCGGAGCGGGCTCCACCCACAACCGATCTTCGAGCTTCACGCGACCGGGATAGTCGGCGAGCACGCGCAGCGCCGCGCGCACGGCCTTCTCTCGCGAGTCAGCTCCACTCATCTCCCCCCGGAGCTCCAGGGTGACGGGCTGAGTCGGCCAGGCCGGGACATGGGCTACCGCCGCGACCGAGGTCCACAGGAGATCGGGCTCGTTCATCAGCGCGTCGGTCACCTGCGCCTCGAGCGCAGCCGCCCTCGCCGCTCGTCCCCGGCGCCAGTCCACGAACCAGCCGAGGGCCAGGACGGTCACGATGAGCCCCACGCCCACGTAGACCAGCGCCGCCGTCTCGATCGTGTCCCACGCCTGCCGGGTGCCTTCCTGTGTGATGGCTAACAATGAGTGTTTCATAGGGATTCTCCTGGCAGCCGCGCCAGACGGTAACGAGGCACGGCGCGTGCCAGGGGGCCGGGCAAGACCCCTCCGGGGAGTTGCGGAGGGCAGGCGCGGCGCAAGGGCCCGCCGTAGTGGTCGATGGGGAGCGGGCACCATGCACCGTCTTCGTCATCCGGCGCGCGGAGGCCGCACGCCGGACCGGACAAACTTACCACTCCGTGTAGGGATTACCTGGAAGCGGCGCCGCTCAGTTGCCCATGACGAGGCCGCCGTCGACATTGATCGCCTGTCCCGTCATGTAGTCCGAATCCGGGCCGGCGAGGAATGCGACCACGCCGGCGACATCGTCCGCGGTCTCGCCGCGGCCCAGCGGCACCCCCGAGATGCGGCGCGTCCATGTCTCGCCCGGCGCCCGCCCTTCGAGCGCTCCCTGCTCGCGATCGATCTGCGCCCACATCGCGGTGTCGACCGCGCCCGGACACACGCAGTTCGCGGTGATGCGGTGGGACGCCAGCGCCTGCGCCGCAGTACGGGTGATGCTGACGACCCCCGCCTTGGACGCGGCATACGGGCCGACGAGGGGGCTGGCCCCGCGATAGGCGGCGATGGAGGCCGTCTGGATCAGCTTGCCCCGCAGCTCGGAGCCGGGCATGGGCGGCTGCTCGACCATGCGGCGCGCGGCGGCCTGGAGGACGAAGAACACCGCCCGGAGGTTCACGTCGAGCACGCGGTCCCACTCCGCGGGCGTCACCTCGAGGAGCGGCTGCACCCGGATCACGCCCGCGTTGTTGAAGAGCACGTCGAGGCGGCCCCAGCGCCGATAGGCGACGTCCACCATGGCCGCGATATCGGCCGGGCGGGTGACGTCGGCGCGCACGCCCGCCCCGCCGAGCTCGGCGCCGAGCTTCTCGACGGCCGCGCCATCCAGATCGGCGAGGACCAGCCGGCAGTCGGCGGCGGCGAGGCGGCGGGCCACGGCGGCGCCGATGCCGCCGGCCGCGCCCGTGATGAGCACGGTTCGGCCGGCCAGGCTCGCGTGAGCGGGGGATGAGGTAGGCATGCCAACAATGTAAATGATATGCTCGGATACCAACAGTGCCCCGGCATCGGCGCCGGGGCGAGCCGAGCCCACGGGAGGCGCCATGTCAACCCAGTTCCTGTACCGGCTGCCCGTCGAGCAGACCCAGTGGAAGTTCGAGGGCCAGACCACCACCGCGTTCACCTGGGAGTACGAGGACGGGGGCGCCGATCTCCTGAAGCTCTACGGCAAGGGCAAGAAGCAGCAGTGGGACGCCGCCGAGCGCCTGGACTGGTCGCTGCCCGTGGATCCGGACAACCCCATGGGACTGGACGACCGCACCATCGCGATCTACGGGACGCCCCTCTGGAACGGGCTCTCGGACAAGGACAAGGCCCACGTCCGGCGCAATCTCCAGGCCCACACGCTGTCGCAGTTCATGCACGGCGAGCAGGGAGCGCTGATCGCGACGTCCAAGATCGTGCAGACGGTGCCGGGCGTTCCCGCGAAGTTCTACGCCGCCACGCAGGTGATGGACGAAGCCCGGCACGTGGAGGCCTATGCGCGCCTCCTCCACGAGAAGGTGAAGCTGGCCTACCCCATCACGAAGACGCTGGCCCTGCTCCTCGAGAGCACGATCTCCGACCGGCGCTGGGACATGACCTATCTCGGCATGCAGGTGCTGATCGAGGGCCTCGCCCTCGCCGCCTTCCAGCGCATCCGGGACACCTCGTCCAACACCCTGGCCGCCGGCGTGAACGCCTACGTCATGCAGGACGAGGCCCGGCACGTGGCCTTCGGCCGGCTCGCCCTCCGCGACTACTACCCGCACCTCTCCGACGCGGAGCGGGACGAGCGCGAGGAGTTCGTGGTCGAGGCCTGCTATCACATGCGGGACCGCTTCAATCAAGGCGAGGTGTGGGAAAACCTCGGCCTGCCCGTGAAGGAGTGCGTGGATGCGGTGGAAAAGTCGGAGTACATGCGGCTGTTCCGCACCCGCCTCTTCTCGAGAATCGTCCCCACCGTGAAGGACATCGGGCTCTGGGGGTCCCGTGTACGCAAGGCGTACGAGCAGATGGGCGTGATGGAGTTCGCCGCCGTGGACGCTCAGGCCATGCTCGACAACGACGGGCGCGTGGCGGACGAGTTCGACGCCAAGATGTTCGTCGAGAAGTCGCTCGGCGCCCGCTAGCCCGCCGGCGGTGGCGCGCATGCGTCCCCTCGCGGCCCGGCCGAGGGCGGTCACGCTCGATCCCGGGCGGACCGCGCTCGTGGTCGTGGACATGCAGAACGCCTTCGTCGAGCGCGGGGGGCTCTTCGATCTCGCCGGCCTGGACATCGACGGCGCGCGTTCGGTCGTGGACGCCGCGCGACGGCTTCTCATGGCGGCGCGGCCCGTCGGGATCAAGGTCGTCTACCTTCAGATGGGCTATCGCCCCGACCTGGCGGACAGCGGGGGCCCGACCTCGCCCAACTGGGACAAGGAGCTCGCGCTCGTTCTGATGCGCGAGCGACCCGAGCTGGCGGGCCGACTGCTCGTCCACGGCACCTGGGATCACGCGATCGTGGATGACCTCAAGCCGGAGGCGGGCGACCTCGTGGTGCCGAAGAGCCGCTACAGCGGCTTCGCGGGCACTGCGCTCGATTCGCTGCTGCGCACCGCGGGCGTCACCGACCTGATCTTCACCGGCGTCGCCACCAATGTCTGTGTGGAGTCCACCCTCCGCGACGCCTTCTTCCACGAATACCGCCCCGTTCTCGTCGCCGACGCCACCATGGCCGCCGGCCCCGAGGGCCAGCAGGCGGCCACGCTCTTCAACGTGGAGACCTTCTTCGGCGCGGTCACCCGCACCGCCGACGTCCTCGACTGGCTCCGGAGCGCCTCGACGGCCTGATGGCGCGCGCGGGCCTCGCGGGGACGCGCATCGGGAAGCACTTCGGCGGACTGCGCGTCCTCCACGAGGTGGACTTCCAGGTCGGGGAGGGCGAGATCGTGGCCCTCATCGGCCCCAACGGCGCGGGGAAGACCACCCTCTTCAACGTGATCAGCGGGCTCGTGCGCCCCTCGACCGGCCGCCTGCGCCTCGACGAGGAGGAGCTGGTGGGCCTCCCCGCGTTCCGCATCAGCCGGCTGGGAGTGGGGCGAACGTTTCAGACCCCGCGTCCGTTCCTCGACCTCACCGCTCTCGACAACGTGCGCGCCGCCGCTCGCTTCAGCGCGCGCCGCGCCGACCCGCCCGAGACCCTCCTCGCCCTCGCCGGGCTCGGCGCCCAGGCCGGGGTGCCGGCCCGCGCCCTCACCGGCGTGCGGCGCAAGCTCCTCGAGCTGGCGATGGCGCTCGCGCTGGGACCCCGCTTCCTCCTGCTGGACGAGCTGCTCGCCGGGCTCACCCCCACCGAGGTGGCGGGGGCCATCGCGCTCTTCAAGCGTATCCGGGAGGAGCGCGGGATCGGGATCTTCTGGGTCGAGCACGTGATGCAGGCGGTGATGAGCGCGGCGGACCGGTGCGTCGTGCTGCACCACGGCGAGGTGATCTGCGAGGGGCCGCCGGCCGCGGTGGCCCGGGATCGCCGCGTCCTCGAGGCCTACCTGGGCGAGCCGTCGACGGCGCCCGTCTGATGCCCCACTCCAACGAGGGAGGAACCGACACCATGACGATGCGCAGGCGGGACTTTCTCACCACCGCGGCGGCGGGCGCGGCCACCGTGCCCATGTGGACCGGGCGGGCGCGCGCCCAGGCCAAGGCGGTGCGGATCGGCTATTCCCTGTCCGCCACCGGCCCCTACGCGGTGGGCGCCGGGATCACCCAGGCCCCGAATTACGCGCTCTGGCAGGAGCAGGTGAACGCGAAGGGCGGGCTCACCATCAAGGGGGAGAGCGCCAAGCGCCCCGTCGAGTTCCTCGCCATCGACGACCGCAGCGAGATCGAGACCGCAGTGCGCTTCTACGAGAAGCTCGCCGCCGACGACAAGGTGGACCTCATGCTGCCCCCGTGGGGCTCGGCCATGAACTTCGCCATCGCCCCGGTGGCGAGCAAGCATGGCTATCCGCTCATCGGCCCCACCGCCATCTCGGCCAAGTTCAAGGAGCTGGCGATCCCGTACTTCTACACGCTGCTCGTGCAGCCCGAGCCGCAGATGAAGGCGTTCGGCGCCTATCTCAAGGATCTGAAGGCCCAGGGCAAGGCGGGCAAGGTCGCGGTGGCCTACGTCAACGATCTCTTCGGCATCGAGCTCAACGCCGCCACCGGGCCGGCGCTCAAGGAGGCGGGGCTCGAGGTCGTGGACACCAAGAGCTATCCCCTGGGCGTGAAGGACCTCTCTCCCATCCTCAAGGGTTTCAAGGCCGCGGGGGCGGACACCTTCATCGGGCTCACCTATCCGCCCGACAACATCCTCGTCACCACCCAGGCCAAGGAGGTCGACTGGAATCCCCCGGTGTTCATCACCGCGGTCGGCACCGCGTTCCCGTTCTACCGTGACCGCTTCAAGGGCGCCGAGGGCGTCACCGGCATCGCGGGCTGGAACCCGAAGGTGAAGCATCCCGGCGCGCGCGAGTACTACGACGCGCACGTCAAGAAGCATCAGAAGGAGCCGGACCGGTGGGCGAGCGCCTTCGCCTACGCGTCGCTTCAGATCCTGGAGCGGTGCGTGGCCGACGTCGGGCTCGACCGCCCGAAGATCAAGGCCACGCTCGACGCCACCGAGTTCCAGACGGTGGCGGGCCCCATCAAGTTCGTGAAGGGCGAGAACGTGGCGACGCCCGGCATGGTCGGCCAGTGGCAGAAGGGCGAGTTCGAGCTGGTCTGGCCCCGGAGCGCGGCGACCGGCAGCCCGGTGGTGCCCAAGCCCGCGTGGGCGTGATGACCGGCACTCTCCTCGCCGACATCGTCATCGGCGGGCTCACGACGGGCGGCGTCTATGCGCTCGTCGCGCTGGGGCTCAACCTCCAGTACGGGCTCATGCGCGTCCTCAACGTGGCGCACGGCGAGTTCCTGATGCTGGGGGCGTACGGCACCTTCACGCTCCACACGGCGTGGGGGATGCCGCCGCTCCTCACGCTGCTCATCACCACGCCCGCGGCGTTCGCCGCGGGCGTGGCGCTCCACCGCCTTCTCTACGCGCCCGTCCTGGCCTCCGGCGAGGCGGGCGGGCTCGAGGCCCGCTCGCTGCTCCTGTCCTTCGGTCTGCTCTTCGTGCTCCAGAACGGGGCGCTGCTCCTCTGGAGCGCCGACCTCAGGGGCTATAGCTACCTCGCCACGCCGGTCCGTCTCTTCGGCACCGTGTTTCCTGCCAACCGCATGGTCGCGGCGGCGGTGGCGCTCGTGCTCTCGGTCGCGTTCTACGTCTACCTGCGACGCAGCCTCGCCGGCAAGGCGGTGCGCGCGCTGATGCAGGAGCCGGACGGCGCGCGGCTGATCGGGATCGACGTCCCGCGCCTTCACGCCCGCTGCTTCGGCGCCGGGGTGGCGATGTCCGCGGCCACCGGCTCGCTCGTCAGCATGCTCTTCGAGCTCACGCCCTTCATGGGCCTGCCCTACACCGTGACCGCGCTCGTGGTGGTGATCCTGGGAGGGCTGGGCAATGTGCTGGGCAGCCTCGTCGGCGCGCTCCTGCTCGGGCTGGTGGAGACGGCGGCCGTCTACGTCGCCGCCTCCGACATTCGCGTCATCGCCTCCTACGCGGTGCTGTCGCTCATCCTGATCCTTCGCCCCGCCGGGCTCTTTGGCCGGTAGGCTCGCCCGCCGCGCGGGGCTGGCCGCCCTCGCGGCCGCCCTGCTCCTTGCGCCCGTCCTGGGGCTTTCGAGCTATCACCGGGCCCTGGCCCTCGCCATCCTCGCCGACGTCACGCTGGCGGTGGGCTGGGCGATGTTCTCGGGCCCGTCGCGCTACCTGTCGCTGGCCACCGGCGCCTTCTTCGGCCTGGGCGCCTACGCCAGCGCCCTCACCATCGCGCGCGCGGCCTGGCCTCTGCCCGTGCTGGCCGGAGCGGCCATGGCGGCGGGGCTCGCCCTCGTGGTGGGGCTCCTCGCCCTCCGCCTGCGCGGGCCCTACTTCGCGGTCTTCACCTTCGGGCTCGCCGAGCTGGTCAAGCATGCCCTCATCTGGTACGAGACGAGCGTGACGGGGACCGTGGGGCGCCTCATCCTTGCGCCCCCCGGGCCCGTCGCGCTCTATTACACCGTGCTCGGCGTCGCGGGCGCCGCGGTCGGCACGGCCGCGGCGCTCCGACGCTCGCGGTGGGGGCTCGCCCTCATCGGCATCGGCGCCGACGAGGAGCGGGCGGAGACCCTCGGGATCGACACGGTCCGGATCAAGATCGGGGTGTTCGCGCTGAGCGCCGCGTTCCTGGGCGCGGTGGGCGCGGCCATGGCGCCGCGTTGGACCTATCTCGACCCCCAGGTCCTGAGCCCGGTGGTGTCGTTTCAGACCGTCATCATGGCGCTGGTGGGCGGCGCGGCGACACTCTGGGGTCCCGTGCTCGGCGCGGTGTTCCTGGGGCTGGCAGGCGAGATCCTCCTGGTGAAGTTCCGCTACCTTTACCTGGTGGGACTGGGGCTCAGCCTCATGGTGGTCGTGCTACTGCTCCCCAACGGCCTCGCCGGCCTCGCGCGGCGGCGGGGGTGAGGGGCGCCCGGGCCGTCGCCGCGCTCTTGGCCGCGGCGCTCGCACTGGCGGGCTGCTCGATGATCGACTCCATGACCTTCTTTCCCTCGCGGGCAATGAGTCCGCCGCCCGCCGGCGTGAGCGAGCGGTGGATCGAGACCCCGGACGACGTGCGTCTCCATGCCTGGCTGGCGGAGGGGGCGGCCACCGGCCCGACGCTCATCTGGTCACACGGCAATGCCGGCAACATCGCCTCGCGCGCCGGCGTCCTCCAGGTCCTCGCCGCCCGGGGCCTCCGCATCGTGGCCTACGACTATCGGGGCTACGGCCGCAGCACGGGAGCCCCCAGCGAGGCCGGCGTGTATCGTGACGCCCTGGCGGTGTACGACGACGAGGTGCGCCGTGGCACGCCCGCAGGCGCCATCGTGTGCTTCGGCGAGTCGCTTGGGGGGGCGGTGTCGATCGCCCTCGCCGTGGACCGCCCCTGCGCCGCCGTCATCGTCGTGTCGACCTTCACCCGCCTGGCCGATGTCGCGCGGCGCCACTATGGGCCCCTCGGCGCCCTCGCGGGCAAGCGCTTCGACTCCCTGACCCGCGTCGCCCGGCTCCGGGTCCCGCTCCTGGTGGCCCACGGCGATCAAGACGAGATCGTACCCATCGAGCAGGGCGAGCGGCTCTTCGCGGCCGCTCCCGGGCCCAAGCGCTTCTACCGCGTGGCGGGCGCCCGCCACGATGACGCGTTCGCCGACCCCGCCCTGGTCGACGCGGTGGCCGCCTTCGCCCGGGACGCGGCGCGGCGCTGAGGGCCGGGCGCCGCCCCTTGCCCCGGGGGGTGCCCCATGATAGGTAGCGTAGCGAAACGCCTGATCGGCAGCGGACCTCACGTCAAGGAGGACAGGATGCGCGCGGACTCATCGATGAGCCGGCCGAGCCGGCGGCAGTTCCTGGGAACCGCGGGCCTCGCCGGCATCCTCGCTGCCCGGCGCGCCCCCGCCCATGCGCAGGGCACCACGCTGCATCTCCTGCAGTGGTCGCACTTCATTCCCGCCGCCGACACCCTCTTCGAAAGCCAGGCCCGCGAGTTCGGCAAGCAGGCGGGCGCGGAGATCCGGATCGAGCGGATCAATCAGAACGACATTCAAGCGCGGGTCACCGCCGCTGTGCAGAGCGGCGCGGGCGCCGACATCATCATCATCGCCAACAACCATCCTCTGCTCTACGAGGGCGCTCTCGCCGACGTCACCGACGTCGCGGAAGAGATCGGGGGCAAGCAGGGCGGCTGGTACGACTACGCGCGGGTCAACTGCGTGGCGGGCGGGCGCTGGGTGGCGGTGCCGCAGTTCATCATCTCGTGGGCGGTGACGTACCGGGAGGACTGGCTCCAGGCGGAGGGCGTGCGCTACCCGCAGACGTGGGACGAGTTCCGCGCCGTCGGCAAGCGCATGAAGGCCAAGGGCAAGCCCTTCGGCCAGGCGTTCGGCCACAGCATCAACGATCCCAACAACTGGTGCTACCCCCTGGTGTGGATGTGGGGCGGCATGGAGGTGGAGAAGGACGGTCGCACCGTCATCCTGAACCGCAAGCCCGCGGTGGAGGCGGTGAAGTTCAACAACGTGCTGTGGAAGGAGTGCTTCGACGAGGGCGGGCTGGCCTGGGACGACAGCAACAACAACCGGGCCTTCCTCTCCAGCGAGATCTCACTGACCGGCAACGCCCCCAGCATCTACGTGGCGGCCCGGCAGCGCTTCCCCGACGTGTACAAGGGCACCACCCACGGGCACTACCCACCCGGTCCCGCCGGGCGCTACTACTGGCTGCCCGCCTGGAACAGCTGCGTCATGAAGTACAGCAAACAGCAGAAACTCGCCAAGGACTTCATTCGTTACTACATGGACCGGGCCCGCTTCGACGCGTACTTCGAGACCATGGACACCTTCGGGATCCCCGGCACGCGCGTGTACAAGGAGCACGCCCTCTGGCGCAAGGATCCCAAGACGTCGGTGTTCCCCGAGACGCTACAGTTCGCGCGACAGGTGGGGCACGCCGGCCCGCCCGGCCGCAAGGCCACGGAAGCGCTGTCGAAGTACATCATCGTCGACATGTTCGCCAAGAGCATTCAGGGCATGCAGCCCGAAGACGCCGTCAAGTGGGCTGAAACGGAGCTGAAGAAGATCTACGAGGCCTGACAACGCCCGGACCTGCGCACAAGGAGAAGGTCCCATGCGCGAATCCCGTCACGTTCCGGCTCGCGCCCGCTCGTCCCTGACTCGCCGCCGCCTGCTCGCCGGCATGGCCGCGGCGCCCGCCGCCGCCGGCCTCGAGGGTATCCTCGCGGCCCGACGCGCGCCGGCCTTGGCCCAGGGCAGCAAGCTCCACATCGTGCGCTGGGTGGACTTCATCCCCGAGGCCGACGTGGAGCTGAAGCGCCAGGCCCCCGAGGCCAGCAAGGCGCTCGGCGCCGAGGTGCAGCTGGAGTTCATCAACGCCAATGACCTCCAGCCCCGCATCACCGCCGCCATCCAGTCGGGCAGCGGCGCCGACATCATCCAGATGCTGTGGAACTGGCCGCAGCTCTACGCCAACGGGCTGGTGGACGTCTCCGACGTGGCCGAGCCCATCGGCAAGGCGCAAGGCGGCTTCTACGAGGTGTTCGAGTCGGCGGCGCGGGTCGGCGGCCGGTGGCTCGCGGTGCCTCACGCCGTCATCGGCAACGCCGTCGCCTACCGGCGCTCGTGGTTCAACGAGGTCGGGGCCAAGGGCTTCCCCAAGACCTGGGAGGAGTACCGCGAGGTCGGCAAGAAGCTCAAGGCCAAGGGCAAGCCCATCGGCCAGACCCTCGGCCATACCTTCGGGGACTCGCCGACCTTCACCTATCCACTCCTCTGGGACTTCGGCGGCGCCGAGGTCGACAAGAGCGGGAAGAAGGTCGTCATCAACTCGAAGGGCACCCTCGACTCCGTCAAGTTCATGCAGACCTTCTGGACGGAGGCCTGCGACGAGGGCGGGCTGGCCTGGGACGACACGAACAACAACCGGGCCTTCCATGCCGGGGACATCAGCGCCACCCTCAACGGCGCCTCCATCTACATCGTGGCCAAGCGGCAGAAAGACAAGATCAAGGACGAGAAGGGCGAGCCGCTCTTCCAGGACATCGAGCACGCCGCCCTCATGCCCGCCGGCCCGGCCGGCCAGTTCGCCCTCTACGGCGGCCAGCAGCACTCGATCATGAAGTATTCGAAGAACCAGAAGCTCGCCAAGGATTTTCTCAAGTGGCTGCATCAGGACGCGAACTACGAGAAGTGGTTCGTGGTGAACGAGGGCTACTCGGTCGGCGCCACGAAGAAGTGGGAAGAACACCCGATGTGGACGAAGGTGGACAAGCCGCTCCAGGTCTTCCGGCAGGCCGCGCGGCTCACGCGCGCGTTCGGCCATCCGGGTCCGGCGTCGGCCAAGGCCACCGAGGCCTACACGAAGTACATCATCACCGATCTCTACGCCAAGGCCGTCCAGGGCACCAAGGCCGAGGAGGCCGTGAAGTGGGCCGAGACGGAGCTCAAGAAGATCTACGAAGCATGACCCGCACACCACAGGAGGAGCTCATGCGCCAGTCCCGTTCCGACCGTCCCGACTCCGGCCGCCGGCGTTTCCTCGCCGGCGCCGCCGCCGTGTCCGCGCTGGCGGGCCTCGAGGGGATCCTCGCCGCCCGGCGGGCGCCGGCCTTCGCCCAGGGCAGCAAGCTGCACATCGTGCGCTGGGTGGACTTCATCCCCGAGGCCGACGTGGAGCTGAAGCGCCAGGCCCCCGAGGCCAGCAAGGCGCTGGGCGCCGAGGTGACGTTCGAGTTCATCAACGCCAACGATCTGCAGCCGCGCATCACCGCCGCCGTCCAGTCGGGCAGCGGCGCCGACATCATCCAGATGCTGTGGAACTGGCCGCATCTCTACAGCAACGCCGTCGTGGACGTCTCCGACGTCGCCGAGCCCATCGGCAAGGGCCAGGGCGGCTTCTACGACATCTTCAGCGCCAGCGCGAAGGTCGGCGGGAAGTGGCTGGCGGTCCCGCACGGCGTCGGGGCCAACGCGGTGGCGTACCGGCGGTCGTGGCTCGGCGAGGTCGGCGCGAAGGAGTTCCCCAAGACCTGGGACGAGTACCGCGAGGTCGGCAAGAAGCTCAAGGCCAAGGGCAAGCCCGTGGGCCAGGCCCTCGGCCACAGCTTCGGCGATCCGCCCACGTTCGCCTATCCGTTCCTCTGGGACTTCGGTGGGGCGGAGGTCGATCGGACCGGCAAGAAGGTCGTCATCAACGGCAAGGGCGCCATCGAGGCGGTGAAGTTCCTGCAGGCGTTCTGGAAGGACGCCTGCGACGAGGGCGGACTCGCATGGGACGACACCAACAACAACCGCGCCTTCCACGCCGGCGAGCTGTCCGCGACGCTGAACGGCGCCTCGATCTACATCGTGGCCAAGCGCCAGAAGGAAAAGATCAAGGACGACAAGGGCGAGCCGCTCTTCCAGGACATCGAGCACGCCCCGCTGCTTCCGAAGGGACCGGCGGGACAGTTCGCCCTCTACCTCCCGTTCCAGCACTCGATCATGAAGTACTCGAAGAACCAGAAGCTCGCCAAGGACTTCCTCAAGTGGCTCCACCAGGACGCGAACTACGGCAAGTGGTTCGAGGTCAACGAGGGCTACTCGGTCGGCGCCACGAAGAAGTGGGAGGACAATCCCATGTGGGGCCGGATCGACAAGCCGCTGCAGACGTTCCGGCAGGCCGCGCGGGCGTCGCTCATGCTCGGCCACCCCGGCCCGGCCTCCGCCAAGGCCACCGAAGCCTACACGAAGTACATCATCGTCGACATGTTCGCCAAGGGCGTGCAGGGCACGAAGGCGGAAGACGCCGTCAAGTGGGCCGAAGGCGAGCTCAAGAAGATCTACGAGGGATAGCCGCATGACACCGTCCCGGATCCTGGTCGTCGCCGTCGCCTTCCTCACCCTCGCCGTGTCGGGGCCCGTGCCCGCCGCGCGAGCCCAGACCACCGTCACCATCGCCCAGCCCGCCGAGGCGACGACCATGGACCCGGGGCGCAGCACCCAAGTGCTCACCGTCAACTATTTCTACAACCTCTACGACTCCCTCACCCGCTGGGACGCGGCGCTCGTGCTCCAGCCCGGGCTCGCCACGTCGTGGCGCGCGCTCAACGACACGACGTGGGAGTTCATCCTGCGCGCCGGCGTGAGGTTCCACGACGGCGCGCTCCTGACCGCCGAGGACGTGAAGGCCACGCTCGAGCGCAACCTCGTGCCCGGCCGCACCGGCGTCACCGCCGGCTTCGCTACCATCGAGGCGGTGCAGGTGCCCGGGCCGGGTGTCGTGCGCATCATCACCAAGAAGCCCGATCCCCTGCTGCCTGTCCGCATGGCGCAGATGGGCTCGCAGATCATTCCCGCGCGGCTGACCACCGAGGATGGCGTGAAGGAGCTGGCGCGCAAGCCGGTGGGGACGGGGGCCTATCGCTTCGTGGAGTGGGTGAAGGACGAGCGCCTCGTGATGGAGGCCAATCGCGACTGGTGGGGCTGGGAGGGGCGGAAGCCGTCGGTGGAGCGGCTCGTCTGGAAGCCCATCCCCGAGGACTTCCCGCGGCTGGTCGCCCTCGAGAAGGGCGAAGCCGACATCGTCACCAACGTGCCGCCCGACCGCATCAAGGCCCTCGCGGAGGGGCGGACGACACGCGTGGTGAGCGTGCCGTCGTCCCGCACCGCCGCCTGCGCGATCAACTCCACGCAGGGGCCCCTCGCTGACAAGCGGGTGCGGCAGGCCCTGCACCACGCGCTCGACATGAACGGCATCATCAAGGGGATCTACGCGGGCTACGGCAAGCCATATTCAGGCGGAGTGGCCGACACCGACTTCGGCTTCAACCCCGCGCTCAAGCCCTACGCGTTCGATCCGGCCCGCGCCAAGGCGCTCTTGACCGAGGCCGGCTTCCCCAACGGCATCGACGTCACGCTCCACGCCGGCATGGGAACCATGGTCAACGACAAGCAGCTCATCGAGGTCATCGCCGACATGTGGGGCAAGGTGGGGATACGCGCCAGGATCGCCATGATGGAGATGGGCGCGCGGCAGAAGATGGTGAACGATCGCGCGGTGCCGGCAGGCGGCATGCTCCTCATCAACCCGCAGTCCACCCTGCTCGACGCCGACGGAAGCCTGTGGCGCCTCCTCCATCCCACTGGCCTCAACGGCAAGTACTGGGCGGGCAGCCAGCCCGGCCATCGCTTCCACGACCTCATGGAGCAGGCGCGCTATTCCCTCGATCCCGCGAAGCGCCGTCAGCTCTACACGGAAGCCACGCAGATCATCCACGACGAGAAGCCGTGGCTCGAGCTCTTCCAGGAAGTCATCGTCTACGGCACCAGCCAGCGGGTGACGTTCAAGCCCCGGGCGGACTATCGGCTGATCGCGGCCGAGATGCAGGTCACGCGCTAGCTATGGCGGTGCGCGTGCCGCTCATGGAGACGGGCCGCCTGTGGGCCCGGGTAGACGAGCTGCGGGCACGGAACGGCGTGCCGCCGTGGTCGGAGGCCCTGGTCCTCACCGACGACATCCAGGCCTTCATCATCTGCCACCCGCCCGGCCAGCCGAACGACACCCACTATCACGTGCACGACGAGTGGTGGGTCGTCCTGGCGGGCGAGGTCGACTGGTATATCGAGGACGAGCCCAAGCCCATTCGCGGCCGCGCGGGGGACTTCGTGTTCGGCCCGAAGAACCGCTGGCATCATCTCGAGCCGGTGGGGGCGGAGCCCTCGATTCGCATCGCCATCAACGCCCGTGGGGAATTCCACCGCTACGACCGGCCCGGCTGCAAGCCCCTCCCCGCTACGGGGTGACGACGCTCACGTACGGCGCCTCCGGCCGCTCGCCCGGGCGCGTGCTCCGCGGCACCGCGAAGCGCACCGCCGGCACCGCCTTGAGGTAGGCCGCGATGGCGCGCGCGTCGACCTCGGTGAGCACGCTGTAGGACGGCCACGGCATGACGGGGACGAGCACGCGGCCGTTCCGGCTCTGCCCCTGGCGCACGGCGCGGGCGATCTCCTCTTCGGACCAGTGCCCGAGCCCGGTCTCGGGATCCGGCGTCAGGTTCGGGGGGTACACCACGCCGCCGTCGGGCAGCGCGAAACCCACGTCGGACCCGGCGAACCAGCGCTCGGGGTCGGGCTTGCCGACGAGCGCGCCCGGCGTATGACAGCCCGCGCAGTGCATGATGCTGGTGAGGTACTGCCCTCGGGCGACGTCGGCGGCGGCGCGCGTCGCCGTGCCGGCGTCGAGCGACTGCGTGGCGAGGAGCGCCACGCCGACGAGAATCGCCAGCGCCAGCCCCAACACCGCCGCCTTCCAGCTCCGCATCCTCACGATGGAGACTCCTTTCCCGTGATGTCGGCGGAGCAAAGGAGCAAGCGCGATGCCAGTCGGTGCGCCCGCGCATTTCGCGGCCCTCGCGCGCGCGCGTGCGTGAAGCGCGGGCGAAGCGCCCGACGCGCGCCCGCGTGCGTGGCGTCCTGCCCGCTTGCTCCACACGACGCCGCCGCGCTATCCTCACGACGCCATGCGCTCTCGCTCGCCGATCGTCGGCGCCGTCCTCACGCTCGCCGCGCTCACGGGCTCCGCCTGCACCGCGTTCTACTGGTCCAAGCCGGGCTCCACGCCGGAGCAATTCGCACTGGACAACGAGGACTGCGTCAAGCAGGCAGCCCCCTCGCCCGCGGTGATCGCCTACGGGGTGATGGTGCAGGAGGCGTATCGGAACTGCCTCCGCGCCCGCGGGTACGTGCGCTCCAAGCAGTACGAGCCGGTGCCCCCCGGCTTCTACCGCGGCGTCGAGTAACCCCGGGCGTCAGGCGCCCGGGCGTATGGGCTTCAGGACCAGGCGCGCGGGCGAGCCGGTGAAGGGCCAGCCGGGGATCCACGCGGAGAAGCGGCCGGCGGGGCCGCCCGCCACCACGATGTGCAGGTGGCGTGGCTCGTGGAACTTCGGCACCAGCGCGCCGTTCACCAGCGCCCGCGTCTCCCGCCAGAGGAACTCGCGCACGTCGGCCTTCGACCAGCCGTCCTCGCCGATGGTGCGCGCGTGCTCGGGGCTCACCACGAGCAGGGTGTCGGTGAGCCCGCCATGCGCCTCGCTCGCGATCACCGCGCCGCTGCGAGCGATGGTGGTGAGCACCTCGCGCGCCCGCCGGTGCTGGGTATCGGCGACCACCTGCAGGCTCTCCGCGACCATCGCGCCCACCGTGCTCTCCGCCGCTCCGAAGCCGTGCTCGACGTGGAGCGGCTCCCACGGGCTCGCCTCCTCGTTCTCGCCGATGCAGTAGGTGTAGCGCCCCGGCTGGGAGAAGGTCGACATGCTGATCACGCCGGGCGCGGCCCCGCCGATGTTCAGCCAGCAGAGCCGCACCGCTCGGCCGATGGTGGCGTTGGCGCGCCAGCCCGGCCCGAAGGCGCCCGCTCCCGAGTTCACCCCGAGCGCGCCACGGGCCGGCCCGTTCACGATGAGCAGGGGCGCCACCGCGTCGGTGGTCCCCGATATCCCCACGAGGGAGAAGTCGGGGTCGCAGATGGCCTCCACCCCGGCGATGACCGCGGGCATGAATTCGGGCCGGCAGCCCGCCATCACCGCGTTCACCGCGATGCGCTGGACGGTGGCCCGGCCGAGCCGCGGCGCCAGGAGGCCGACGAGCTCGTCGCCCGGCCGCCCGCTCGCGGCCAGCGCCGCGCGCACGCGCTCCGCGGTCGGGAGAACCACGGGCAAGCCGTCGGTCACGCCGCGCTCGTGCAGCACCTCTTGAGGGTCGTTATCGGACCCGGAATCGTCCGCCACGCCCCACCTTCCCCGGCCGGGCCGCCGCCCGTCAAGGCCCTCCGGTGAATGTTCCCCCGGGGTTGTACGTCTCCTCAGGTGCGCCCGGAACGGTTCGGGCGGTGGTCCCCAACAGGAGGAGGAACACATGAACGGCTTTCTGGAACGTCATCGGTGGGCCTTGCCTTCGGCCGGCCTGCTGGCCCTCGCCTTGACCGTGGTGGTCCTGGTCGCCCCGCCCGGCTGGAGCCGCTCCGCCGCTCCCGTCTGGACGGAGCAGCCCGTGAGCGTGAGCGCCCTCACCATCCCCGCCCCCAACTGGGTGGAGATCGCAAAGGCGGTGAAACCCGCCGTGGTGAACGTCAGCGCGCGGCGCGACGGCGGCCGCGGCACGGGCTCGGGCTTCATCATCAACCCCGACGGCTACGTCGTCACCAACAACCACGTCGTCGAGGACGCGGGCACCATTCGGCTCAAGCTCTCGGATGGGCGCGAGTTCGATGCCACGATCGTGGGCCGGGACCCCAAGACCGACCTCGCCCTGCTGAAGGTCGACGCCAGGGGGCTGCCGGTGATCCCGCTCGGCGACTCCGCCGCCCTGCAGGTCGGCGAGCCCGTGATGGCGATCGGCAATCCCTTCGGTCTCGAGCAGACCGTTACCACCGGCATCGTCAGCGCCACCGGCCGCGTCATCGGAGCCGGTCCCTACGACGACTTCGTCCAGACCGACGCGCCCATCAACCCCGGCAACAGCGGTGGCCCGCTCGTCAACGCCCGCGGCCAGGTCGTGGGCATCAACTCGGTGATCTTCAGCCGCACCGGCGGCTCGGTGGGCATCGGCTTCTCCATTCCCGTGAACCTCGCCAAGAGCGTGTTCACCCAGCTTGCGGCGAATGGCCGCGTCGAGCGGGGCTGGCTCGGCGTGACCATCCAGGAGCTGACCCCCGCCCTGGTCAAGAGCCTCGGCCTGGCCGACGGCCACGGTGCGCTCGTCGCCCAGGTGACCGAGGACTCGCCCGCTGCGGTCGCCGGCGTCAAGCAGGGCGACGTGATCGTGTCGGTGGCGGGGCGGCCCGTCGCGCGCTCGGCCGACCTACCCCCGCTGGTAGCCAATCTCGAGCCCGGCCGCCCGGTGGCCCTCTCGGTGATCCGCGACGGCAAGCCGGTGACCCTGAACGTGACCGTGGCGCGGCTCGACGATGGGGAGACCCGCGGGTCGGCCCGGGCCAGCGCGGAGAGCCAGGGCCGCCTCGGTCTGGTGGTGGGGCCGCTCACGCCTGACCTCGCCGAAGAGCTGTCGCTGCCCAGGAATCTTCGGGGCGTCGTGGTGCGAGAGGTGCGCGACGGCAGCCCCGCCGCGGAAGCCGGCCTGCGGCCCGCCGACGTCATCCTCCAGGCCAACCGCCGGGCCGTCACCAGCGTGGAGGAGCTGCGTCAGGCGGTGGAGAAGACCCAGAAGGGCAATCCCATCCTGCTCCTCATCCGCCGAGACAAGGCGGAGCGCTACGTGACCCTCACGGCCTGATCGCTGGTAGAACACCCGCCCGGCTCATCGAGCCGGGCGGGTTGACCGCGCCTCGGGCGCGGTGTCCGTCGCGCGCCCTCCGAGGAGACGCGAACCCCGCGTGAACATGAGGGTCGACCTCATGGCACCGATACTGCACTCCGTGCGCGCGTGAACGCGATGCCTCGCCCGCTCGCCCGCATCCTGCTGAGACTGCGCTGGCGGCCCCGCTTCTCCGTCGCCCTCGTGACGCTCGTCGTGGCTCTCACCGCGTTCACCGGGGCGAGCATCGGCTGGCTCGCCTGGCGGGAGCAGCGCGCGCAGACTCGCGCGCTCGCCGATGCCGCGATGGCCCAGGCGGGGCAGCTCGTGGCCACGCACACCGCGCGCTTCCTCCGCAATGCCGAGTGGTCGGCACGGCTCGGTCCGCAGCTCGTGCGCGAGGGACGGCTCGATCCCGAGAACTTCGACGCGCTCGAGACCTTCGTGCTTGGCGTGCTGCGGGCGCATCCGGAGCTGACCTGGGCGAGCTACGGCGATCGGGACGACCGCTTCGTCGGCGCCTGGCGGAACGCCGAGGGCGAGATCTTCGTCAACCGCAGCTTCCCCCACGCGGGACGGATCCGTCTCGAGGAAGACCGCATGCTGCCCGACGGCCGCCGCCTCGCCGTGAAGCGCCGCGACGACCACGGCTATCGGCCAAGCCAGCGGCCGTTCTTCCGGCTGGCGGCGGCCAAGGGCGATCTCACGTGGACCGATCCCTACGACTTCTACGCGAGCGGCGGACCCGGGCTCACCTGCGCGATGCCGCTGCTGGACTGGGCCGGTGTCGTGCAGGGCGTGTTCACCGTGGACTTCTCCCTGGCGCGGCTGGGAGAGTTCCTGGACGAGGTGCAGGTGTCCCCCCGCGGCCGAGTGTTCCTGGCCACGCACGAGGGCCGTCCCCTGGTGGGCCAGCGTCGGCGTACGGCGGCCGCGTCGGCGATTCCCGACGCCGCCCTGATCCGGGTACCCGTCGACGCCGGCGCCCACACCACCGTGGAGTTCACCCATGCGGGCGAGCGCTATCTCGCCCGCGCGGTGCCCCTGCCCGCGGGCGGCCTCGGCTGGCGCGCGGAGGTGGTGGTGCCGGAGCGTGACTACACCGCCCGCGTGGATCGCCAGGCACGCCGCGCCCTGCTCCTCGGCAGCCTCGCCGTGATCGTCGCGCTCGGCCTCGGCATCGCGACGGCCCGATGGATGGCGAGGCCTCTTCAGGAGCTCGCGCGCGTCGCCCTGCGCATCCGTCAGGGGCAGCTGGACACCGTGGTGCGGCCCCGCAGCCACGACGAGATCGGCGTGCTCACCCGCGCGATGAGCGAGATGGTGCGCGCCCTCCGCGACCGGGAGTTCGTGCGCCAGACCCTGGGCCGCTACGTGAGCCCCGACCTGGCGGAGCGCGTGCTTCGGGATCCCGACTCGGTGCGGCTGGGCGGCGAGCTGCGCGAGGTCACCATTCTCATGTCCGACCTCCGCGGGTTCTCGGAGCTGTCCGAGCGCCTCGGGCCGGAGGTGATGATCGACCTGCTCAACCGTTATCTCGCCGCCATGACGCGCGTGATCCATGACCACGGCGGCATGATCAACGAGTTCATCGGCGACGCCATCCTCGTGCTCTTCGGAGCGCCGTTCCAGCACGCCGACGACGCGGAGCGGGCGGCGCGCTGCGCCTGGGACATGCAGTGCGCGATGGCCGCGCTGAACGTGGAGAACCGGCGGCTCGGCCTGCCGGAGCTCAGCATGGGTATCGGCGTCCACGTGGGGCCGGTGGTGGCGGGCAATATCGGGGGCCGCGACCGCGTCAAGTACGGGGTGGTCGGCTCGCCGGTGAATCTGGCCGCGCGTATCCAGGCCATCGCCTTCGGCGGCGAGATCCTCCTGTCGAGCGCGGTGGTGGAGCGGGTGGGCGACGCGGTGCGGGTTGGGAACGCGCGCCGCGTGCGGGCCAAGGGCTTCGCGAGCCTCATCACCGTGCACCCGCTGGAGGGTCTGGGCAGTGGCGAGACGCCGATCCCGGAACCGGCAGAGCTGGTCGCGGAGGCGCTGGTCGCGGGGGCGCGCGGAGCTTAGCGCGCGCCCGACGCGGCTGTCGCAGGCCCCGCCGGCGTGCCATAATCCCCGCCATGAACCGAAAACTTCTCTTCGTGGGCGGCGGGGCCATCGGTAGCTATCTCGGCGCATTCCTCACCCGGGCGGGGCACGACGTGACCATCGTCGACCCCTGGGCGGAGCAGGTGGACGTCGTCCGCCAAAAAGGGATATCCGTGAGCGGGCCCCACGATCCCTTCGAGGCTCGGCCCAAGGCCGTGCATCTGCACGAGGCCCAGCGCCTGCCCCGCGACTTCGAAATCGCCTTCGTGGCCATGAAGGCCTACGACACGCCGTGGGCCACACAGCTGGCGCTCCGGCATCTGCGTGACGACGGCTACGTCGTCTCGTCCCAGAACTGCTGGCCCGACCCCATGGTGGCGGCGGTGGCGGGCGAGGGCCGCTCCGTGGGGCTCATCATGTCGAAGATCGGCGTGGCGCTCTGGAAGCCGGGTCACGTGGAGCGGGGCATGGAGAGGGGCGAGGGCAAGGGCCACGACGTGTTCCGGCCGGGCGAGCACGACGGGCGCATCACCCCGCGCGTGACGGAGCTGGCCGAAATGCTCTCGGTGATCGACGGCGCCAGGGCCACCGACAATCTCTGGGGGGAGCGCTGGGCCAAGCTCTCGCAGAACGCCATGGGCAACCCCGTGCAGGCGATGACCGGGCTGGGCACCCTCGAGGTGATGTCGAGCGAGGTGGGTCGCGCCATCACCATCCACCTCGCCGCGGAGTCCGCGCGCGTGGGGCTGGCCGCGGGGTATCGCATCGCCAAGTTCGGGGGCCAGGAGGCTGCCACCTGGGCCAGGGCCGATCAGCGCGAGACGTGGGACATGCTCGATCGCATGCTGACCCCGGCCTCGGCAGGCGGCCGTAACTGGCGGGCGTCCATGGCACAGGACGTGATCAAGGGCCGTCCCACCGAGATCGACTACATGAACGGTCACGTGGTGACGCTGGGACGGGAGCGGGGCGTGCCCACGCCGGTGTCGGCGGCCATCGTGCAGACGGTGCGCGAGATCGACGCCGGGACCCGCAAGCCCGCGCCAGGGAACATCGAGGCCACGCTCCGCCTGGCCGGGGTCTAGGGCGACTCGACCGACTGGATGACGAAGGACTCGACGACCACGACGCGCCGGCCGGGCCGGCCGGGGAGCGGGATGCGGAAATAGGCGCGGTCGCCGGGGCGTAGATTGCCGTAAGCCCAGCCCCGCTGCACCGCCACCACCTGCCCGGACTCGTCGAGCACGTCCATGCGCAGCCGCAGCAGGCCCACCGTCTCGCGCCCCTCGTTGTAGACCCACCCCACTACGGCACCCCGGGTGGGCGCACCCGCGTCCTCCTCCACGCGGAAGGTCCCCGTCGACGAGCGCGCCTGCGGCGCGCCGGGGGTGGCGCTCGCCAGCACCAGGAGGAGCGCCGCCGCGGCCCGGATCGCCCGCACGAGCAGGAACCGGATCACTGCCAGCGGATGAGCGCCTTGACCTTCGGATACTCGGGCGCCCTGCCCTCGATGTCGACGACGCGCATGGTCTTGTCCGGCGCTTCGAGAAGCAGGTTGTTGTTGCTGTAGGCCACGAGCTTGCCCCACTCCTTCGGGATGGAGACCTCGTACTTCGGCACCTGCGCATGGGCCGGGCCCGGCTCGGGCAGCCACGGGCGCACGACGAGCGCGGTGAGCGCGAGCGCGATGATGGTCAGCACGGCCTTGATGTAGCGATCGGTGGCCACGGCAGCCTCCTGGCTGGGGTGCACGGCTCGATGCTCCCTCAGCATGCTACCATCGGCCATCCAGCCGGCATCCCGGATCTCGCAGGAGGACTCATGTCGCTCGCCACGCACCCGCCCCACGTCCTGCTGACCCTCGCCGGGCTCGCCACGATGAGCCGAGTCGACCGCTGAGATGGCCCGGCGTCGCGTGGTGCTGACGGGAGCGGCGGGCTACGTCGCCCAGCGGATGTTCGCGGCCCTCGCCGAGCGCTGGGACCTCGTCCCCATCGACGTGCGCGACCGTACCGCCGAGGGTCGGCCCGTCCCCGGCCTCGTGGTCGCGGACCTCACCGAGCGCGACCGCGACCGCTATCGGCCGCACTTCCGCGGCGCCGACGCGGTCATTCACTGCGGCTACGTGCGCGCGGCGGGGCTCGACGCCACCACCTGGCAGGACAACGGCGACGCCAAGTTCTGGGCAGAGCACGAGAACGTGGCGCTCGCCTACAACGTCTACCGCACCGCGCTCGAGGAAGGTGTGCGCCGGGTGGTGGTGGCCAGCTCCAATCACGCCTCCGACTACTACGAGCGGCTGGTGTGGGACGGGCGGCTCGACATGGTCACGCCGGAGATGCCGCCGCGCTCGGACAACTGGTACGGCTGGTCCAAGGCCGCCTACGAGCTGCTGGGCTTCGTGTTCGCCACTGGGAAGGTGCCGCCGCGCGCCCTCGAGGTGGTGCAGTGGCGCATCGGCGGCCCCCGCGACGACGACATCGACCACGTGAGGCCCGGCGATCTGCCCGTCATGCACCGCGCCCTGGGCGCGTATCTGTCCGCGCGCGATCAGGCGCAGCAGGCCATCCGCATGGTGGAGGCCGAGGACATCCGGGACGAGCGCGGGGTGCCGTTCCTCATCGTGTACGGGATCAGCGGGAACACCCACCGCTTCTGGAGCCTGGCCAGCGCGCGGGAGAAGCTCGGCTACCGGCCCGAGGACGACAGCCAGGTCATCTTTGCCGACAAGATCGCCGCTCTCGTCCGGAGCCTGCGGAAGTAGCGGACCGGCGGGGGCGCCGGGCAGCGCCGCGGCGCTAGATGTGGACGCCCTTCATCATCCCCGCGGGATAGCGCGTCCCCGCGGCGGCGCCAGGCGGCACGGCGGCGGAGATGCGCGCCACGTCCGCCGCGGACAGGCGCACCGCCAGGGCGCCCAGGTTCTCCGCGAGGCGATCCTCCCGCTTGGTGCCGGGGATGGGCAGCACGTCGGGGCCCTGCGCGAGCAGCCAGGCGAGCACCAGCTGCGACGGCGAGCAGCCCTTCTCCGCGGCGATCGCCTCGAGGCGATGAACCAGGTCCACGTTGTGGGCGAAGTGACCGTCCTGGAAGCGCGGATGGTCGCGCCGGCGATCGCCCTCGGGAATGTCGGCGGGCTTCTGGATCTGCCCGGTCAGGAAGCCGCGGCCCAGCGGGGAATACGCCACGTACGAGATGCCCAGCTCGCGGCAAGTCCTCAGGGTCTCTTCCGCCTCGACGCGATAGAGGAGCGAGTACTCGCTCTGGACGGCCGAGATCGGATGGACGGCGTGGGCGCGCCGGATGGTCGTCGGCGCCGCCTCGGAGAGGCCGAGGGCGCGCACCTTGCCCGCCTCGACCAGCCCCTTCATCGCGCCCACCGTGTCCTCGATGGGGACGGACGGGTCCACGCGGTGCTGGTAGTAGAGGTCGATCACGTCCACACCCAGTCGCGCCAGGCTCGCGTCGCAGGCCTCGCGGACATACTCCGGCCGGCCGTTGACGAGGTTGCCGCCGTTCGGGTTTCGCACCTGGCCGAACTTGGTGGCGAGCATCACCTGCCCCCGGCGGCCCTTGATGGCGCGGCCCAGGAGGGTCTCATTGTGGCCCCAGCCGTACATGTCGGAGGAGTCGAGATGCGTGATGCCGCGGTCGAGCGCATGCTGGACGAGGCGCAGCGAGGCCGCGTCGTCCGCCGGGCCATAGACGCCGGACAGCGACATGCAGCCCAGGCCGAGCGCGGACACCGAGAGGGAGCTCCCACCGAGGGTTCGTGTCTCCATGGCGGGCAGAATACACTGACGCTCGGATGAGCGCCACGCTGCGCCGCCTGCACCGCTGGATGGGCTTCGTGACGGGGCCCTTCGTGGTCCTGTTCGCGCTGAGCGGCGTGGCGCTCCTGCTGCGCGATCCCATCGAGGCTCTGCTGGAGGGCCGCCCGCCCGCGGCGCGCGCGCATGGGCGGGTTCCCGCCGCGCCCGACGCCATCGCAGACATCGCGCGCGTCCCCTTCCCCGGCGCCGAGCTCCGAGCCGTACAGGCGCCCGCGGGGCCGGACGAGGCGTACCGGGTGACGCTCGCCTGGCGCAGCGACCGGTTAGAGGTCTGGGTGGATCCCTATGCGCGCGCGGTGATCCACACGCGGCTCCCCGATCGCTCGGTCATGGTGGCGGTGCGCTCCCTGCACGCGGCCCTTCACCTGGGCGGCATCGGCGCGGCCCTGGTCGCGCTGCTGGGCCTGGCCATCGCGGCGCACGGCGCGCTGGGCTTCATTCTGCTGCCCCGGGAGAGCGCGCGGCCGATCCGCAGCCGCGCCACCCGCATCCATCGCGTGATCGGCATCCTCGCGCTGGGCGGCAGCCTCGCCCTCGGGCTCAGCGGCGCCCAACTGGCCGCGCGGACGAGCTCGGGAGCGCCCGCGCCGGGGACGGGCGTGGTCGAGCGGCTCCACCGCGGAGACTTCGCGGGCCGGGCGGGCCGGGTGGCGTGGCTCGCCACCGGCCTCGCCCTCCCGCTGCTCGCGCTGTCCGGCTACGCCCTCTCGGTCCGGCGATGAGGCCGGATCAGGCGGGGAGCTTCGCGTACATGCCGTGCACCTCCGCCCCGTGGAAGCGCGCCACGTGGTTGGTGGGGGGCAGCGGCTCGGAGTAGAAGAAGGCGGGCAGCTCGTCGTCCTTCGCGGTGAAGCCAGCCTGCCGATTGAACTCCGCCTCGAGCCGAAGCGTCTCCCGCCCCAGCGCCTCGAAGAAGTCCTTGGTGAGGCTGGTGCCGTGGGCGGCGTTGATAGCGTTGGTGATGAATTCCACCTGAGGAATCGTGACGCTGCCCCCGAAGATGCAGAGGCCCAGCGAGTCGCTCGCCGCGACCCGTGACTGCTGGAGCAGGCTCTGCTCGATGATGGCGGGCAGGTCCATCTCGCGGGTCTTCAGCCGCGGGAGATTGCCCGCGGTGTGGTCGGCCCCCTGCGCGGTGGCCATCATGGTGATACCGGTAGCCTCGACGACACGCGGATCATAGGCGCTGATGGCCTGCTTCTTGATGACAGGGACGCGCCGCACCTTGTAGTGCTCGCCCACCCGCGCGGTGCCCTGGGCCCAGATGCGGCCGTTCGGCGTGCCGCGGTGGAGCTCCGCCATCACCTCGGACATGAACTTCACGTCACCGAACGAGCCCAGCCCCGCCTCCATCAGCACCGCGATCATGGCGCCCAGCTCGATGGTGTCCACCCCGAGATCGTTGGCGAGGTAGTTCATCTGCGCGAGGTCGTCGGGGTCGGAGAGGCCGCAGTTGGTGCCGAGGAGGCCCAGCGTCTCGTACTCCACCGGGGAGACGACCTCCTTGCCGGCGGCGTCGTGGTAGACGTTGCTGCACTGGATCACGCAGCCCGGCATGCAGGCGTGGGTGTGGTCGCCGCCGCGCGACGCGTTGAGCGGGGCGATGAACTCGCCACCCATCTTGAACTTCTCGCCCGCCGCGACATTGGCCTGCTGGCCCGCGCTGAAGTTACGAACCGGCAGCCCGCCCAGCGTGTTCTGGAGATCCGCCATGCCCATGGTGCCGATCTTGGCGTAGAAGTTCTTCACCATGGAGTCGTCCTGCAGCATCTTGGCGTAGTCCTTGATGGCCGCGTTCACCTTCTTCGAGTCCTCGAAGGGCGGGATGCGGTCGAGATCGACCACGATGGCCTTCACCTTCTTCGCCCCCATCACCGCGCCCACGCCGCCGCGCGCGGACAGCCGCGCGGGACGTCCGTCCTTGTCGCTGAAGGAGATGCCGGCGAGCAGGCCCTGATACTCGCCCACGGGGCCGCAGAGGGCGATGGTCACCTTCTTGCCGTAGCGCTCGTGGAGCATGTTCTGGGCCTCGAAGTTTCCCTTGCCGAGATACGGCGCGGCGTCGTCCCAGTCGATGCCGCCGGCCTTCTTGAAGTGGAGCACCACCCAGCCGGGGGAAACCCCGTGCAGGGTGAAGCCGGCGATCTTCTGCTGGCCGAGGCCATAGGAGAAGGTGCCCCCCCCGTTGGCCTCCTTGATCCCGCCGGTGAGCGGGCTCTTGCAGCCCACGCTGGTCCGGTTGGCGTTCGAGAAGCTCGAGCCGGCGAATGGCCCCGCCGAGACGACGAGCGGGTTGTCGGGCCCCAGCGGATCGACCGTGGCCACGCCCGCGTCGAGCAGGGTCCTGGCGATGAAGTAACGTCCCGCCTTGACCACGGCCTCGCCCGTGAGCTCGCGGCGGGTGACGGTCCTGTCGTTCAGCCGGATGTCGAGATACGTGCGCATCGATGGCTCCTCGGCTCGCTCGTGGTTTCGGGGCCTTCGGCCGGACGGTCGCCGCGCCGGCCCACGGCGACGATCCTGCCACAGGCCCCGCCGGGCGTCAAAGCGGGTGGGCTGCCACGCGCGCGTGCCCCCGTAGGAGCCGCCGGCC
>DATEDO010000023.1:0-19097 GCA_035281625.1 Candidatus Methylomirabilota bacterium | reverse complement strand
AGGGCCGGCGTCGGCGCGACTGGCGCAGGCGTCGCGGCTACCGCCGCGGGGGCCGCCGGCGGCTCCGGCACAGCCACCGGCGCCGGAGGAAGTGGGGGAGCCGGCGTCGTCACCGGTGCCGGAGTCGGAACGACGGGAGCGGGCGCCGCGACAACCACCGGCGCCGGCGTAGGCGGCGTGGGGACGGTCACCGAGCTAGAGGGAGTCGGAGCCGGCGGAGCGGGTGGTAGCTGCGGCGCCGGATCGACCGGCCGCGGCGTCGCGACCGCCTTGGGGGTCGGGGTCGGCGGCGGCTCCGGCGCGGACCGCGTCGGAGCAGGCTCGGCAGGCAGCGAGCTGGGCGCCGGCTTCTCGGTCGAGACGCGCTCGCCCGGTCCCGCCAGCGGAGACGGCTCGACGATCGGCCCGCGCGTCACCGGTGGAGGAGTCTTCGGCGCCGGCCGCACGTCGTCGGGCGGCGCGGGAACGGGCAGCGCAGCGATCGCCTCCGTCTCGCGTGGCTTCACCGGAGGCGGAGGAATCGTCGGTCCGTCCGGAGTGGAGCCGGGCGTTGGCCCGCTCTCCCGGTCCGCCGGGATGGCGGGGGCCCGCTCTCGCGGTGGCTCCGGCGGTGACCAGGTCATGGTCGGGGGAGTCGGGGCCGGCTCGATCGCGGGCGACAGGACCGGCGGCACCGGGATGGGTACGGGCGGCTCGGCCGGCGTGCTCGTCGCCGGCTTCGGATGGTCCGGCGTCGCAAGGGGAGCGCGAACGTCGGGAGATTTGATCGCGGCCGGCGTCTCCACGCGGGGCTCCGGACTGGGGCGCGGGCTCGGCGGCACCGCCGGCGCGGACCGTGCGGGCGTCGATGCGCCTGGAGCCTTTGCACGGGATGCCGGTATCGCGGGCGGCGCCACCGGCGCTGGGCGCGCGGCTCCGCCCGATGCGGAGTCGCTGATGGAGATGGAGCCCGCGGAGCCGGGCACGGGGAATACTTCCAGCGCGCTCATGCCCGGAGAGAGGCTCGCGAGCCAGATCACGAGGCCCAGCCCGACGACGTGGAGAGACAGCGAGCCCGACATGCAGACGCCGAGCCTGAGCGCCGAGGGTCTTCGTTCCGGCGGAGCCGATGCGGCTTTGTGATCCCCCTGAGAGCGCCCGGCCGGCCTGGTCCGCGCCGGCCACGGCGGGAAGACGGGATCACTCATGCGTCTATTGTTGCCGAGGGGCCGCCGTTAACCCTACGGCTTGCTGCGACTTTCCAAGGCCTTCCCCGCGGGCTCCAGGGCGTCGGCGTGATCCGGGGAGACGGCGCGGGCCGGGGGGGACGCCGGGACGTCGCGACCCACGGGGAAGACGGGGGAGGTCCCGGTCATGCCAGGCGGTGCGGAGGACAGGACCTCGACTCCGCTGAGGGGGCTCACCGGTGTCGGATGCTCGATGAGCCCGGGCACGCTCGCGCCATGCGACAGGCGCTCCGCCGGCAGGAGGCGGGGAGCCGGCCGAGGCTCGCCGAACCCCACGCCGGCGTTCCCGGCCACGAGCGCGCAGGCGAGGAGCGCCGGGACGACGCGTCCGATCACTTGACCAGCTTGAGCTTGGCCGCCAAAGCCGTGCGCGGAGTGGGGTCGAGCGTCGCCACCTGGCCCAGGGTGTCGCAGCGGAAGTAGCCGAACACCGCGCGGAGGCTGTTATCCCTCGTGGCGCAATAGCCCGCCGCCTGCGGATCCATGTTCGGGGAGATGACGCAGCCGTTGTTCTGGTCGTAGACCTGGGTCACCACGAACTTGCTGTAGGTGGAAATGGTCCGTGTGCCGGTCATGGGACCAGGCGGACAGGCGCTCTGCACCATCATGACGCCCACTTCCCAGCCGCCCCAGGACGCCTGGTACACGACCTGGGGACTCCCGTTCACCATCTTGATGATGTCGCCACTCGCCAGGGTCGACGTTCGATTGGTGACGAAGGTGTCCCTGAGCAGGTTGAAGGTGGGCTGAACCATGCCGTTATCGAGGTAGGTGTTCCCGCCCGCCGGTGCCGTGGCATTGCACGCAGCGTTTTCCCCGAGCCCCGCGTTCGTGATGGCCGCCTGGTGCTGACCACTGGTCCAGTTGGTGCCATCGAGGCTGGCCCACGCCGCGCTGTTGCAGGACTGCGAGCTGCTCGGCGAGTTGTCGCAGATCTGGTTGCTCGAGATCCACGTGAGACCGGTGCCACAGCCGTTGCTGTTGTTGAACTGTCCGGTCGAACCGTCGTAGAACGCGCAGGGGGTCACCGCGATGGGCAGGATCGGGGTGCCACAACCCGGCAGCACGGGGGGGTTGGAGACCGCGACCGCGCTGGCCGTGATGGGGAGGGTGCCGATGTTCAGGAGCCGTAGGAACGAGGTCGGGATGGTGGTCTGGACCTGGCAGCGCACCGCATTGACCTGATTGCCCACGAGCGACGGACTGAAGGTCCCTGCGTTCCAGATGCCGAGCACGATATTGCCCGCGGGATCGTTCGCCGTGTTGAGGTTGAGCGTTAGCGCGCCGGTGCGCAGGGGGTTGAGGGTCCCGTACTGTTGCGCCGTCGCTCGTACGGTCGGGAACACCGTGTCGTCGAAGCCGAGCTTGCCCGCTCCGGCGAGGGCGGCGGCGTCGATGGTCCTCTGGAGCTCCGTTCGCGCGGCGGCCTGATAGGCGAAGTCCATCGCGAACCCGCCCATCACCAGCAGGAAGACCAGGAGAGTGAACGTGAAGAGCAGGACATTGCCGCGCTCGTTGTCGAGCCAGTCACGGAGCCGCTGGAGTCTCATGGGGTTCTGCTCCTCGTCATTAGCGCTGGAAGCTGACGAACTGGATCTCCTCCCAGGGCAGATCCAAACGCCCCGAGGCCGTCTGACCGCGAAGGACCAGGGTGCCGAGGTTGATGTAGTCCGCCTCGACCCGCGAGCCGTCGGTCAGCAGGACGGTGGCGGTGTACCGGAAGTGCCGGTTCGCGTAGAACACTGGCAGCGTGCTGGTCACCAGGTGGCGCGCGAACGTGAGGCTTGCGATGCTGGCGAAGGGAATCTGCCGCTCGACGCCGCCACGACGGATCGTGATGTAGTCAGCCTGGCGATGGCCCTGCCGCGGCTCCGGGCCGCCTTCGAAGTAGGACTGCAGCGCTCCGACCGAGCCGGACAAGACCGGCAACGCGGCCGATCCAGGACCCAGCTGGCCGCTGGCCGTGTTGCCGGTCGGCCCCGCCGTATAGGGGTCAGGGCCGCCGCGATTCGGCGCCGGAATCGTGTAGAACACCTCGAGCGAGGGCTGGGTGATGCGCCAGGATTGCCCGTCCCACGTCCGCACCTCGGCGGTCACGTCCTGGGCCGCCGCGGGGACAGTCCAGAGGGCAAGGAAGCCGAGCAGCAGAGCACTGAGTCGCACGAGGGAGGTCAGGGTCTTCGTCATTGTACGAGGCTCCTGAACGACTTGATGAGACCGATGAGGGATGGGGCCATCGCCACCAGGAAGAACGCGGGCATCAGGAACAGCACCGTGGGGAAGATCATCTTGAGCGGCGCGAGCGACGCCCGCTCCTCCGCGCGATGGCGGCGCTGGATCCGCGCGGTCTCGGCGTGGACACGCAGGGTCTTGCCGAGGGGCGTTCCGAGCCGATCGGACTGGACGAACGCGCTCACCATCGAGCGCACTTCCTGGACGCCGCAGCGCTCGCCCAGGCTCCGCAGCGCCTCCTCCCGCGGGCGGCCCGCCCGGACCTCCAGGTGCATGCGCATGAGCTCCTGGTGGAAGGGGCTTCGCGTCAGCTCCTCCTGCTCGGCCACGCGCGCCACCGCCGCATCGAAGCCCAGGCCGGCCTCGACACAGACCATGAGGAGGTCGAGCACGTCCGGCAGCATGTTGACGATCGCCCGCTGCCGCTCCTTGATCCGGTTGTAGAGCCAGAAGTCCGGGAGCATGAAGCCGATGGCGAGGCAGACCAGCGAGATGATCAGCGTGTTCGAGAGCACCCGCTGGACGAGGAATCCGAAGAAGGGATAGGCGAGGAACCCGATCAGGGCGCAAACGACCTTGGCGCCCCAGAGCATGGCGACGCCGCGGGGATCGCTGAAGCCCGCCTGGGTCAGGCGCACCCGGTAGCGCGTCAGGCGGACGTTGTCCTTCGGGACGACGTTCCGACCGATCTTCTCGATGGCGCGCTGGAGTCCCGACTGGGACTCGCTCTGGAATCGCAGGATCGACACGGGCCCGTCGGCGACGGCGGACGCGCCGGAGAGTCGCTGACGCCCGATGGCGGGCCAGAGCCGCATGACGATCATGGCGCTGACCAGCGTCACTCCGACCACCAGGAGGAATGTGACGATCGCGACGGTGAGTGGGTTCATGACCGCCTCATACCTTGATCTTGGCGATGCGCCACACCATGAAGAAGCCGATGGCCTCCATGACGAGGCCCGCCCCGAGGAGCACGGGCGCGAGGGGAGACTCCATCATGGGCGTGAAGTAGCCGGGGCTCATCAGCTCGAACATGATGGCGAAGGCCACCGGGCTGAGGCCCACGCAGATGGCCGACCAGCGGTGCTGGGCGGACAGGGCGCGGGCATGGCTCAGGATCTTGAAGCGCTCGCGGATGACCTCGCTGAGCCGGTCCAGGATCTCGGCGAGATTTCCGCCCGAGCCGCGCTGGATGAGCACCGCGGTGCAGAAGAACCGGACGTCGTCGGTCGGCGCGCGGTCGGCAAGCCGCGAGAGCGCCTCGCCGGGATCCATGCCGAGCTGCGTCTCCTCGAACACCTGGGCGAACTCGGCTCCGAGAGGATGCGGCATCTCCTGGCCCACCAGCTGAATGGCGCTGCTCAGCGCGTTGCCGGCGCGGATGGCGCGCGACATCGCGTCGAGCGCGTCCGGGAACTGGGCCTCGAAGCGTTGCATCCGCTTCTGCCGCTTCCAGAGGAGGAACAGGATCGGGAGCGAGCCCACCACCACCGCCGCGCCGAGGCCCCAGATGAGTAGCCCGGTCCGCAGCCACCCGAGCAGGAGGCCCACCACGGCCCCGCCGCCGATATAGAGGAGGAAGTCGTTGGACAGCCCGGGATAGCCGGCCTGCGCGGCGAGGCGCGCCAGACGATCGTAGAGGGCGGCCTGGCGCGACGACGAAGCCCCGCGGCCCCGTGCTTGGGCCCGCAAGAGATCGGGGTCGACGCCCGCCCCGGCGGCCATCCCGCCGGCCAGCCGCTCGCGCAGGCGCCGCTTTCCCTCGAAGGCCCAGGTGACGCCGGCGATGAGCGCCAGCACGAGGAGAAAGGTCAGGGCGGCGACGGCCAGAGGCATCAACGCACCGCCTGGCGCTTGGACGGATTGAAGATGTCCGCGTCCAGCTCGATGCCGGCCCGGCGCAGGCGGTCCGCGAACTTGGGCCGGACGCCGGTGGCGCGATGGTAGCCGATCACCTTGCCGTCCTTGTCCACGCCCTCCTGCTCGAACACGAAGATGTCCTGGGTGGTCACCACGTCCTCCTCCATGCCGACCACCTCGGTGAGGCGGAGGATCTTCCGGCTTCCGTCGCTCAGGCGGGAGAGATGGATGATCAGGTCGAGCGCGGAGGCGATGTAGTCGCGCATCGCCCGCACGGGGAGGGAGATCCCGGAAAGGAGGATCATGGTCTCGAGCCGGGCCAGCGCATCGCGGGTGGAGTTCGCGTGGACGGTGGACAGCGAGCCATCGTGGCCGGTGTTCATGGCCTGCAGCATGTCCAGCACCTCGGGACCGCGCACCTCACCGACGATGATCCGGTCGGGCCGCATCCGGAGCGCGTTCCGAACGAGGTCTCGCTGGGCCACGTTCCCCACGCCTTCGATGTTGGCCGGGCGGGTCTCGAGGCGGACCTTGTGCTCCTGCTGGAGCTGGAGCTCCGCCGAGTCCTCCACGGTGACGATGCGCTCGTGGTTCGGGATGGCCTCGGAGATCACGTTGAGGAGCGTCGTCTTCCCCGAACCCGTACCGCCCGAGATGAGGATGTTCAGCCGGGCCTGCACCGCAGCCCGGATGATCGCGGAGAGCGCCGGCGTCCAGGTGTTCAGATCGATCAGGTCCTGGGTCTTCAGCGGATCCACCGCGAAGCGCCGGATCGAGAGCACGGGCCCGTCGAGGGCCAGGGGCGGGATGATCGCGTTCACGCGCGAGCCGTCGGGCAGCCGCGCGTCCACCATCGGCGATGACTCGTCCACCCGCCGGCCCACGCGCGACACGATGCGCTCGATGACCTGGAGGAGGTGGGTGTCATCGCGGAAGATGACCCGCGTCCGCTCCAGGCGCCCGCGCCGCTCGACGTAGACCGCTCTTGGCCCGTTGACGAGGATGTCGGATACCGTCGGATCCTGCATGAGCGGCTCGATGGGGCCGAGGCCGAACGTCTCGTGCTGGACCTCGATGACGAGCTGCTCGCGCTCCTGCCGGCTCAGCGGCGTCTCGTCGCTCGCGAGCATGTCCTCGACGATGCGCTGGATCTGCTGCTGCACGGTCTCGCGGGGCAGCAGCGCGAGCTTCGTGAGGTCGAGGCTCTCGATGAGCTGGCGGTGGATGCGGGTCTTGAGCTCGAAGTACGCCGACTCACCGGCCCGCTTCGGCTCCCGCGGAGCCGTCCCGTTCGCCGTCACCACCGGGGCGGGCTCGGGGCCCTGCCGTCGCTGGAAGAGTGCCATCTATCAGGCTCCTGTGCCCTTGGGATTCCAGACCATTCCCAGCAATGAGCTCGCGCGCTTCGGGGCCGACGTGCCCTTGGGTCCGGGTGCGCTGCCGGCCAGCGTCTCCGCGAGCTGCCTGACGTTGCGGGCGAATTTCGAGCGGGGCGCCGCCGTCACGACCGGCTTCCCCGTATTGATCGCGGATACCACCGCCTGGTAATCGCTCGGCGTCCGCCAGTACACGGGCACGCCAAGGGCTTCACGCGCATGCTTCAGGGTCACGTCCTCACCCGTGTCCTCGCGCATCACCACGACCTTGACCCGGTTCGAATCGAGGCCGAGCAGGCGGAACCCCGCGAGGCCGGCCGCGCCTGAGCGCAGGGCCGAGACCTCGAGGCTGGTGAGGAAGGCGATCACGTCGGAGGCCTCGAGGCCGGCGAACGTTCCCGGAGACGTGTCGTGCCGGAGGTCCAGCACGACGTGGTCGAAGTGCGAGCGGATGATCTCGAGGCCGGCCCGGACCTGCTCGCCGTTGAGCTGCGTCCGCTCCATCCGGAGTGGGCCAGGCAACACCCAGAGCCCGCACGCGTGCCGGGTGAGAAGGCCGCGCAGGAATGACTCGTCGAGGCGGTCGATGTTCTCGAAGGCGTCGAGCACCGAGTAGGTCGGACGCAGGTCGAGGAACGTCGCGATGTCGGACTGCCGCGTGTCGAGCTCGATGAGGAGCGTGTTGTCGGGCGCCCGCTCGGCGAGGCAGACCGCGAGGTTGATCGCCACGGTGGTCACGCCGAGACCGCCCTTGGTCGAGAACACCGAGAGCACGCGGCCCGTCTTGCGGACGCTGGGGGCCGGACCGCGACGCACGCGAGCGACCTTCTCCAGCGCCTCCGCCAGGTCGGCGCGCTCCACCGGCCGAGAAAGGAACTCGAAGGCGCCCGCACGGATGACCTTGAGCACGGCCTCCGCCGACACGCCGCTGCCCATGGCGAGGATGGCCGCCTCGGGCAGGGCTTCCGCGAACTTCCGGACGGTCGCGCCGTCGTCGTCCCGCCCCGCACCCGACGACGGAACCTCGACGAGGACGAGATCCGGGCGACGATTCGGCGTGTCCAGGAGGGCCTGCCGGACATCGCCAAATTCCCCCACCACCACCGCGCCCGGCATGCCCCCCAGGATCTTGCGGAGGGCGGCCCGGGACCCAGTGTCCGAGTCGACGACGACGATACGGAGCACACTCGACGGGGTCACCCTGGGCTCACTTTTTCGGGGGAAGGTCGCTCTGACCGAACGGGCGCTCCAGGACCTCGCCGACGGCCGGGATCCCCGGCACGAGGGTGAACTCCTTCTTCTCCTTCTCGCGCAGCTCGAAGAGCGGAGCGACCTGGGGCGTGAACGGCGAGCCCACCGGATCGGGCTTCACGAGCTTGACGGTGACGAGGAACAGCAGCTCGGTCTCGTTGTTCTGGAAGCGCGTGCTGCGGAAGAGCGTGCCCAGGATCGGAATGTCGCCGAGGATGGGGATCTTCGCGACCTGCTGGCGCACCTCGTTGTTGATGAGGCCGGCAATCGCGAAGGTCTCTCCGTCCTTGAGGCTGATGTTGGTCGCCGCCTGATTCTTGCGGAGCACGGGAATGGCGAACCCGGCTGCGACCAAACCCTGGCTGAAGTCGAGGGCCGACACCTCGGGCCGGATCTTGAGATTGATGGTCTCCCCGTCGACGACCGTCGGGGTGAACAGGATCCCGACGCCGAACTCCTTGAACTCGATCGTGACCCGGTTGTTCTCTTGAGCGACCGGGTACGGGAATTCTCCGCCGGAGAGGAACTTCGCCTCCCGGCCGCTGTGGGTGACCAGGTTCGGCTTGGCCAGGGTGCGGAACAGGTCCCGCTCGGCGAGGGCGCGAACCAGCACGGCGTAGTCGCGCGCGCCCGAGGACAGGAAGAAGTTGCTGCCGGGGAACGCGAAGTCCGGCGTGTTCCGGCCGACCGCCTGGTCGGCCAACCCGCGTGCGGCCACCGCCCCGAGGGTACCCAGGCCGGGGAAGAAGGCGTTGCCGGGAGTAGCGCCCGCCTGGAGGGTGTCGCCGAGGGCGCGGACGCTGAATCCAAGCTCCTTCAGGGCCTGGCGCGTCGCTTCCGCCACGTGGACCTGCAGGAGCACCTGCTGCGGCTTCGCGTCGCTCACGCTCAGGAGGCTGATGACCTTGCCCTTGGGCGCGAAGACCGAGGCCACCTCGATCGCCCCCGCCATCACCTGCTCGCTCGTGCTGGTCCCCGTCAGGATGAGGGAGTCCTGCGCGGCCTGGACGTCGATCTCGTCCTTGGGGGCGACGTGCTTGAGCCGCTCGCGGAGCAGCGCGAGGTCCGTCTGAACCAAGATATCGAAGAAGACCGTCTTGCGCGGGTAGAAGATCACCAGCGACGTCGTCCCCACCGCCTTGCCGCTCACGAGGAGCTGGTTGGGCGTGACGACGAACACGTCCGCGACGGCGGGGTTGGTCACGGAGACGCGAGTGAACGGCTCCTTCAGCTCGACGACCTGCGACTTCCCGATGGTGACCTCGAGCCGGACGACGCCCTGCTCGTCGGCGAGGGCCGGCATCGCGCTGGTGGCGAGCATCGCCACGAGCAGCAGCCAGGCCAGAACCCGTCTCCGCCCAAGCCCATCGCGCATTGGATCGCCTCTCTGTTCCATGATTGCGTTCACTTCTTCGGAGCCTCGGTGTCCTTCACGGTGCCGAGCTCGATCCAGGCGTCCGATCTGTCGCGGAGGAAGAAACGCTGGCTCACCTGATCGCCCCGGTGCACGAGGACCGAGTACGGCTCGGGGCTCGCCGGTGTCGTCGGGGCGGGCAGCGCGGCCGAGGGGTGAACGACGAGATCGTACTGGCGCTGCTTGTTGCCGGCGAAGATCAGGAGCAACGTGGTCCGCCCCACCGCCTTCCCGGTGAGGAGCAGCTGCGAGGGATTCAGGACCTGGACGTCCGCCACGTTGGGGCTCGCCACCACCACCTTGGTGAGGGGCTCCGGTCCCACCGTGAGCACGGTGGCCTGGTCGAAGGCGACGAATACCGCGGTCTGCTCCTGGGCACCGGTCGGCCCGGCCATCGCGAGTACCGTGGCAAGCCCGAGACCGAGCGCGCCCAACGCGAGGCGGCTCTGCTTGAAGCGTGGCAAGCCCATGCGTGTCTCCTTGTTCATCACCGCTTCTCCGCTGACTGGCGCTCGACCCAGCCACGCTCGCCCGCGCGGACGAACTGCTGCTCGGTGAGCCGCGTCCCGCGGACCACCGACACGGTGTGGCCCTCGGGGGCCGGGGGAGGAAGCGGGGCGGCGACGACGCGCACAGGCTTGCGCGCCACCGGCGCGGCCGCCGGGGGGGCCGGCGCCGCGGTCCGTATGTCGCTCAGAAGGGTCGCCTGCGTGGCGCCCGCCGTCCTCACGACCTCGTTGTCCCGAAGATTGCGAGTCGCCAGCGTGATCCGTCCCTCGCTCTGGGCCACCGCGAGCCGCTCGGTCTGCTCCGGCGTGAGGGCGAGGGTGACCGTGGTCACGGTGATCGGCTTGTTGTCCCGCATCTCCACGGTTTGGCCGGCGGCGAGGATCGGCACGTCCTGGAGGATCACCTTGGCGATGCGCTCCGTGGTGGAGCCCGGCTTGGTCATGCTCACGAGCACGTCCACCCGGCTGTTCGGGAGGATGAAGCCGCTCTCGCGGATCGCCTCGTCGACCTTGATCGAGACCCCGCGCTGCCCTTCCGGGACGAGCATCGGCATCACGCCGCCCTTGCCGGCCAGCTCGGGAGCCAGCCGCGACTCGAGGAGGGGCTCGCCCGCCATGATCGCGCTCCGCACCACGCGCCCTTCCGCGCTGGCGAGGGTCCGGACCGCCCCGGCGGGAATGGCCCCCTTCGGCCACTGCACGAGCTTGACGTGCTGACTCGTCACCGATTCCGCCATGCTCATGTTGACCGCGGCTACCACCACCGGCTCGGTGCCTTCGGGGGCGCCCGCCATCGCCATCTGGCGCACCACCTGATAGACGAGGAAGCTGGCGATGAGACCCACGATCGTAGCGAAGACCAGCACGATCATCAGTCGACGGTTCATGGGTGCAGGATCCTCATTCGTACCGCATGGTTGCGGTCTGTGTGATGTTCATGGTCCCGAACATCGCCGGCATGATGAGCGGCACGACGGTTTGAAACTGCAGCGTGACCGTGGCCGTCACGACCTGGTCCGGCGCACACGGAGAAGTCGCGCACGTGACGCCACCCGTCCATGTGCTCGCACCGAGCATGGCGTTGATCTTGGCGTCGCCCGCCGAGCTGACCGAGTCAGCCGGCGCGACCACGCCGGCGCGCACCCCTTCGCGCGCGGCGGCGGTGGCCATGTTGAGGGTGAGCCAGGCCCGGCTCACCTCCACGATCGCGAAGAGGACGAAGAGGAGCACCGGCAGCACGACGACGAACTCGAGCGTCGAGGTGCCGCGACTATCGAAGAGCTTCCTCGTCGTCCTCATGAATACCTCAGGAGCTCGCCAGGCCAGTGAGCGTTCCACCGATCGAGTTGATCGCGGTGGTCAGCTGGCTCTGGAGAGAGCCCGGATAGACGGCGATGCCGATCGCGACGATGAGCGCGCCGACCACGATCCACTCCAAGGTCTCGACTCCCCGCTCATCGCGTACGTACGACCCAATCGTCCTGAGCACGCTTGGCTCCTCCCGTTGGAATCCCGACGCGGGCGCCTCCGAGCGATTCGGGGCGCCCGCGTCGCGTGTCGCTCATTACGAGCTGGCCAGACCCGAGATCCGCGTCCCGATCGCGTTGACGGCCGTGATGAGCTGGGACTGCAGCGCGCCCTGGTACACGGCAAGGCCGACCGCCACGATGAGGGCGCCGACCACGATCCACTCGAGCGTCTCCACACCCCGCTGGTCCTTGAAGTAACCGATCAGTCGCTTCATCTGCTTCTCCCCTTGTTCAATGGCTCGCCCGTGCACTGCGTGGTCGGCGGAAGCCCATCTCCCGCCGTACCGCCCCTCTGTCCGTGAGCCGCCCGCCGCTCAGCGCATCGGGTAAACGTCACGGCCCTCGTACGCCCGCACATCGGTGAATCCCCAGCTCTCGAGACTGACCACCACCTCCGCTAGCCGTTCGTGCGGAACTCGGAATGCGACCGCGTCGCCGTCGATCGGCCCGGATGGGGCCTGAGCCAGGTCGAAGCTCAGCCCAAGCTGTCCGAGTACTTCCGGTACTGATGGGAAGCGGTCATCTCGATCGGCTCCCATCACCACCACGATCGCGTGTCCCAGAATCGGATCTCCGTGCGAGCCTGCATGATCCATTTCGGTCCCCAACTGTGGGTCCGGGTTCGTGGCGCCTGGAGGGGGACAACGAGCACGTATCGTGCCACGGTATCGGGGCGCGACTATGCGCTAGCGGATAGCGCTTGTGCCGATGAAACTCAGTGGGTTCGAGCCAATGTCGGAAAAGCTTGCGGAATTATTTACCCAATTGGCCGATGCAGAACTGCCATGGCAGGCGTTGATCAGCGGGCTCCAGTGACCCACAACCCACTGATTGATGGCCATAAAATCCTGATCATGCACGACTGCATGGCCCCATGCCCTTCTCGCTATGCAGTTCCGGCATTGATGCGATGCAGGTGGTCCTCGCTTTCGCGACAAAATCCGTCGAGAGGCCGCAAAATCTGTGGCCCTCGCTTGGAGAATCTCGATGGGTGTCTCTCGGTAGCGCGGCTCAAGTCCATGAAAATAAAAAGGAATGTGACGAACGGACCCCGTGGCATTAAGTGTGCTGGGGAATAGGCGCGATGGGAGAGCTGGCCACGTGATGGGGAGCGCGATGAACGCGAGCCTGTTCGACGCGGTGGTAGAAGGCTCGCTCGACGGTGTCTGTCTCCTCACTGCGGATGGCGTCATCCTCAGGGCGAACCGCGTGGCGCTCGAGATCCTCGCCCTCCCCCATGACGAGGTCATCGGACGGCCGGCCACCGCCGTGTTCGGCCGAGCGGGCGGCGGATGCTCCGTCCTCGGGGATGTCCGGAAGCAGAAGCTCACCGTCACGGCGCTCCAGACCTTCGGCGACGGCAAGCGCGTGCTCCTGTCCGGCACGCCGGTCTTCGATGAGCTCGGCGAGATCCGGCACATCGTGCTGAACGTGCGCGACATGACCGGCATCAGCCGCGTGATGAGAAAGCTGCAGGAAACCCTGGGTCCGTCGGATGGGGACCGGCCGGCGACGGCTGCCTCCACCATTCGCGACCTCGCGGCGCCCGAGGCGGTCCTCCGGAGCGCGATGATGCGGGCGCAGCACGACAAGGCTGTTCAATACGCGGCGGTCGATTCACCCGTCCTGCTGCTCGGCGAGACCGGCACCGGGAAGGGCGTGTTCGCCCGGCTCGTTCACCAGGCATCGCCCCGGAGCGCCGGCGCCTTCGTCGAGGTGAACTGCGGCGCGATACCCGAAGGGCTGATCGAGGCCGAGCTGTTCGGCTACGTCAAGGGCGCGTTCACCGGCGCGGACTCCAGGGGCAAGGCCGGCCTCGTCGAGCTGGCCCACATGGGTACGCTGCTCCTCAACGAGATCGGCGATCTTCCCATCGGCCTCCAGGTCAAGCTTTTGCGATTCCTCGAGGACGGCGAGGTATGGTCCATCGGGGCAGTCAAGCCGAAGCGGCCGAATGTCCGCATCGTCGCGGCGACCAACCGGGATCTCGGCCGGATGATCCACGACGGAACCTTCCGCGGGGATCTCTTCTACCGCCTCAACGTCCTCACGATCAACATTCCCCCTCTGCGCGAGCATCCGGAGGACATCGCCGACCTCGTCGACATGATGCTCTCCAAGCTCGAGCTCAGGGTGGGGCGGCGGCGGACGTTCACCCCCGATGCCCTGCACGCACTCGCCGCGTATCGCTTCCCCGGCAACATCCGCGAGCTCTGGAACATCGTCGAGCGCCTGGTGGTGACGACTCACGGCGAGACGATCACCACCCGCGACCTTCCGCCCGAGATCACCCAGCTGCCGAGCCCGGCGCGCCCCGATGACCCTGAGCGGCCCACCTTGCGGAAGGCCCGTCAGAATGTCGAGGCGCAGCTTCTCCGCGACGCCCTCAGCCGCTTCGGGACTCAGGCGCGCGCGGCCAAGCATCTCGGCGTCACCCAGTCGACGATCGCGCGGAAGGTGCGCCAGTACGGCCTGTCGGACGGAGTCGCCTGAGCCCGGCGGAGCGTGCCATGGACGCATGGGCGGAGCGCCTGGGCGACGGGTTCTTGAGGGTCGTCGAGCAGGTCATTCCCCCGGCCGCGCGGCTCGAAGATCACAGCGTGCTGATCGGACAGTGCCTCATCCTGGTCTTCGCGATGGCGGTCCTCTGGTCCGTCTCGGGCATCCTGAGGCGCCGGTAGTCGAAGCCTCCCGTCTGCTACAATCTGCCCCTGGCCGGGTGTGCACGCGCCGGCCCACTACCGCCGGATACAGGAGAGCGCCGTGCCGCGCGTCAACGATCATCACCTCGCGATCAAGGGCAGCTACCTCTTCTCAGACATCGCCAAGCGGGTAAAGGCCTTCGGGGAGGCCAATCCCGCCGCGAAGCTGATCCGCCTCGGCATCGGGGACGTCACCCGCCCCCTGGCCCCCGCCATCGTGCGGGCGATGCAGGACGCGGTCACGGAGATGAGCCGCGTGGAGACCTTCCGCGGCTATCCTCCGGAGACGGGCTTCACCTTCCTCACCGAGCTGATCGCCCAGCACGACTACGCGCCGCGGGGGGTGAACCTCACGCCGGAGGAGATCTGCATCTCCGACGGCGGCAAGACCGACACCGCCAATATCCAGGAGATCTTCTCTCCCGATTGCGTGGTCGCGGTGGTCGATCCCGTCTATCCCGTGTACGTGGACAGCAACGTGATGGGGGGCCGGGCCGGCCGCCCCACGAGCGACGGGCGCTACGACCGCGTGGTCTATCTCCCCGCCACCGCCGAGAACGGCTTCAATCCCGCCCTGCCCGACCGGCACGTGGACCTCATCTATCTCTGCTACCCGAACAATCCCACCGGCGCCGTGCTGGGCAAGGACGCCCTCAAGCGCTGGGTGGACTACGCGCGGCGGGAGCAGGCGGTGATCCTCTACGACGCCGCCTACGAGTCCTACATCCGCGATCCCGCCATCCCGCGCACCATCTACGAGATCGAGGGCGCGCAGGATGTGGCCATCGAGTTCCGGTCCTTCTCGAAGACCGCGGGCTTCACCGGCGTGCGCTGCGCGTACACCGTGGTGCCGAAGGCCTGCATGGGGCGCTCCGCCGCGGGCGAGGCGGTGAGCCTCCACTCCCTCTGGTTCCGGCGGCAGTCCACGAAGTTCAACGGCGTCTCCTACATCATCCAGAAGGGCGCCGCCGCGGCCTACTCGCCGGAGGGCCAGAAGCAGGTGCGCGAATCCGTGGACTTCTATCTCGAGAACGCGCGCATCGTCCGCGAGGGCGTGGCCAGCACCGGCCTCACCGTGTACGGCGGCACGAATGCGCCCTACATCTGGGTGAAGACGCCCCAGGGCCTCGGCTCCTGGGACCTCTTCGACAAGCTCTTGAACGAGGCCCACGTGGTGTCCACGCCGGGCGCGGGCTTCGGGCCCAGCGGCGAAGGCTACCTCCGCCTCACCGCGTTCGGGAGCCGCGAGCAAACGGTGGAGGCGGTGGAGCGCATCAAGACCCGGCTCAAGCTCTGAGCGTGGCCGACCTCCTCGACGCGATCGAGATCGAGCCGCGCGGCGCCGCCGAGGCCGCGGTGATCTGGCTCCACGGCCTCGGCGCCGACGGCCACGACTTCGAGCCCATCGTGCCCGAGCTGGGGCTCGGCGCCTCGCCCCGCATCCGCTTCGTGTTCCCGCACGCGCCGGTGCAGCCGGTGACCATCAACGGCGGCGAGTCCATGCGGGCCTGGTACGACATCTACAATGACCGACGCCATGACGAGGCGGGCATCCGCGCCTCGCAGGCCCGCGTGGAGGCGCTGCTCGCGCGCGAGCGCGCGAGGGGTGTGGCGCCCCATCGAACCGTCCTGGCCGGCTTCTCCCAGGGCGGGGCCATCGCGCTCCAGACCGGGCTGCGCCACGCCGAGCGGCTCGCCGGCATCCTCGCGCTCTCGACCTACCTGCCGCTGCCAGAAACGGTGGACTTCGAGGCCAGCCCGGCCAATCGCGATGTGCCCATCATGATGATGCACGGCACCCAGGACCCCCTGATCCTGCTGGAGCGCGCGTCGTTCTCCCGCCGGAGACTGGAGGAGCTGGGCTATCCGATCGAGTGGCGGCAGTACCGGATGCAGCATGCGGTCTGCGCCGAGCAGATCGTCGAGATCGGCGACTGGCTCCGCCGCATCCTCGGCTAGGAGCTGCAGCGGGGCGACCCGCTACTGCTGGCGGCACTCCAGGCGGTTCCGCACCGTGATCATCTTGGTGGGGAAGTAGCGCGACACGCTGTCGTGGTCCTCGCGCTTCCACTGTCCCGGCGTGTAGCTCTCGTTGGCGTTCCTGAGGAAGGTCATGTGCCGTTCGAGGGCGGTCCTGCACTCGCCCTCCGTCGCCCAGCCGTCCACCGGCCGGCTGTCGGCGGGGAACGACTGCACGTTGAACAGCCGCTCGGTCGCCAGGAGCCGCGGGTCATTGTCGAGGCTCGTGGTGGACCACAGCACCCACGCCAGCACCAGTCCGTGTCCGAGGCGACGCATGGCTGTCTCCTTTGGGCCCTCAGATCATCGAGGCGAGCGCCGTCCCCACGTCCTTCGTGGAGGCCTTGCCGCCCAGATCGCGTGTCACCGTCTTGCCTTCCGCCACCAGCTTCTCGATGGCGCCCACCACCGCGTCGGCGGCGTCCTGATGCCCGAGATGCTCGAGGAGCATGGCGCCCGTCCAGATCTGCGCCACCGGGTTGGCGATGCCCTTGCCGGCAATGTCCGGGGCCGAGCCGTGCACGGGCTCGAACATGGACGGGTACTCCTTCTCGGGATTGATGTTCCCGCCGGGCGCGATGCCGATGGAGCCGGCGATGGCGGGGCCGAGGTCGGAGAGGATGTCGCCGAAGAGATTGCTGCCCACCACCACGTCGAACCAGTCCGGATGCTGGACGAAGTGGGCGACGAGGATGTCGATGTGGTACTGGGCGGTCTTCACGTCGGGGTACTCCTTGCTGATGGCGGCGAAGCGCTCGTCCCAGTACGGCATGCTGTGGATGATGCCGTTGGACTTGGTGGCGGAGGTCACGTGCTTGCGCCCGCGCCGGCGCGCGCGCTCGAAGGCGTAGCGCATCACCCGGTCGCAGCCCTTGCGCGTGAAGATGGCCTGCTGGATCGCCATCTCGTTGTCGGCCCCGCGGTAGAGCCGGCCGCCGATCTCGGAGTACTCGCCCTCGTTGTTCTCCCGCACGATGAGCATGTCGATGTCGGACGACGTGCGGCCGGCGAGCGGGGAGCGCACGCCCTCCAAGAGCCGCACCGGCCGGAGATTGATGTACTGGTGGAAGCCGCGACGGATGGGGATGAGCAGGCCCCAGAGGGACACGTGATCGGGCACGCCGGGAAAGCCCACCGCGCCCAGGAAGATCGCCTCGAACTGCCGGAGCTGATCCAGCCCGTCCTCCGGCATCATGCGCCCGGTCTTGGCGAAGCGCTCGCAGTTCCAGTCGAAGGTGGTGAAGGCGCACTCGAAGCCGAAGCGGCGGCCGGCCGCCTCCAGCACCCGCATGCCCTCGGGCACCACCTCGTTGCCGATGCCGTCGCCGGGGATCACGGCGATCGTGTGCTTCGTCATCTCATGCCTCCTAGCTCGCGGTAGCGCCGGTAGCGCTCATCGTAGCGCGCCGTCCGGTCGGGCGCCGCGTGATGAACCGCGCCCGCGGGTACCGCCGGCGGCGACCAGCCCCAGGCTTCGAGGGCCACGCCGGCGACCCAGGCGACGCCGAAGGCGCTGCCCAGGTCCGCCCCCGGAGCATACTCGATGGAGCGGCCGAGCACATCGGCGACGATCTGGCGCCACAGCGCGCTGCGGGCCCCGCGGTCCATGATGCGGATGCGCCGGATGGGGTGCCCGGCCTCGGTCAGCACGTCCACGTGGTGGCGGAACCCGTAGGCCACCGCCTCCAGGATGGCGCGAAAGAGGTGCCCCCGCCCGTGGCCCAGCGAGAGGCCGGACATGAGGCCGCGTGCAGAGGCGTCGAAGATCGGGGTCTTCTCGCCCAGGAAGTACGGCAGCACGACGACGCCGTCCGCGCCGGCCGGGATGGGCTCGGCCTCGGCGTCCAGCCGCGCATAGCGGTCGTCGCCGCCGCCCAGGTCCGGCGCGAACACGTCGGCGAACCACTTCACCAGGAGGCCGCTCGCCGCCATGCAGCCGTTCAGGAGGAACTGGTCCGGCACGTCGTGATAGTCGATGTAGAGCCGCGGGTCGGGCGCGAAGCGCGACACGCCGTAGAGCACGTCGCCGCCGCCACCGATCTTCAGCACCAGCTCACCCGGCCCGGTGCCGGCCGTCAGCGCGGCAGCCACGTGATCGGCGCTCCCGGCGATGACCAGCGTGCCGGGCGTGAGTCCGGTGGCGGCCGCCGCGGCGGCGGTGACGCCTCCCACCACCGTGGTGGGCTCGCGCACCGGGGGCAGCCATTCGGCAGGCGTGTCGGTGACGGCGAAGGCCGGCGCGTAGGGCTCATTGCCGCGCGCGTCCCAGAATCCCGACTCCAGCGCCCAGTTGCGCTCGAGGCTCCACTCGCCGGTGAGCCGATGGGTGATGAGATCGTAGGAGCCGAGCACGCGACGTATACGCCGGTACACGTCGGGCTCGTGCCGGCGGAGCCAGGTGAGCCGCGGCAGCACCAGCTGCTGGGAGATCGGCTGGCCGGTGGCGGCGTGGAAATCGGCGGGGAGGCCGGCGCGAAGGGTCTCGATCTCCGCCACGGCGCGGGCGTCGTTCTGCTGGATGGACGGACGGAGCACGCGTCCATCCGCGTCGAGGCAGATGAGGGCGGGGACCATGCCGCTCACGCCCACCATCCCGATCTCCGAAAGCGGCACGGTGGCGCCGACGCGCCGCACCGCCTCCAACGCGTTCTCCCACCAGGCTTCGGGGTTCCCCTCGGCCCAGCCGGGATGGGGCGCCGCGCCGTCATGGGCGACGCTGGTGGTGGCCACGACGCGCCCGCCCTCGTCGAGAGCGATGGCCTTCACCGCCGTGGTACCGATGTCGAGACCGAGAACGCGGGCCGTCACGCCGCGGCAGTGTCCGCTGTACAGCGGTCCGCGTCAAGCCGGCGCGGCGTGCCTAGCCGCGCCCGTCGCGGTCGCCGCGGTCGCGGCCGCGGCCGGGCGTCTCCCGATCGGGCGCGCCGCGCTGGACCGGAGCCCGTTCAATTCGGGGCTCGGGGCGTGGCGCGCGCTCCT
>DATEDO010000022.1:0-3717 GCA_035281625.1 Candidatus Methylomirabilota bacterium | reverse complement strand
ATGTGCCGCTTCATACTGCGGTTGCGCTTGAGCCGCCCGGTGCCGGTGGCCTTGAAGCGCTTCGCGGCGGCCCGCTTCGTCTTCATCTTCGGCATATCGCGTCGTCCCCTAGTGCGGTTTCGGCGAGAGGATCATGCTGAGCATGCGGCCTTCCATCCGGGGGTGGTTCTCGATGACCGCGATGTCGGACATGCCCTCCACCATCTTGTTGAGCATCTTCCAGCCCAGCTCGGTGTGCGCCATCTCGCGCCCCTTGAAGCGCACCGTCACCTTGGCCTTGTTGCCTTCCTCCAGGAACCGCCGCACGTGCTTGGCCTTGAAGTCGAAGTCGTGCGTGTCGGTCTTGGGGCCGAGCTTCACTTCCTTCACGAGAATCGTCGTCTGCTTCTTCCGCGCTTCCTTCTGCCGCCGCGCCTGCGTGTACTTGTACTTCCCGAAGTCCATGATCCGGCAGACCGGCGGGACCGCCTCCGCCGCCACCTCCACGAGATCCATGTCCTTCTGCTTCGCCAGCTCCAGGGCCTGGGCGATCGGCAGGATGCCCAGCTGCTCCCCGGTGTCGCTCACCACCCGCACCTCCCGGACTCGAATCCCCTCGTTGATGCGAATGTCTTTAGGCTGTATCGCGCGGCTCCTTGGGGGCGGGGCTCAGGCTCAGGCCGAGCGCCCCACGGTGAGGGTGGCAGACCGACTGGCGATCTCGGCGGCGAGGTCGGCGAGGACCCGATCCACGGGCAGGGCGCCGAGGTCGCCGCCCCCGCGGGCCCGCACGCTCGCCGTCCCGTTCTGCGCCTCGCGCTCGCCGACGACGAGGACATAGGGCACCTTCTGCACCTGCGCCTCGCGAACGCGGTAGCCGAGCTTTTCGTTTCGGTCGTCCAGCTCGGCGCGGATGCGCGCCTGGCGCAGGCGCCCGTGCACCGCGCGGGCGTACTCCGCGTGCTTCTCGCTGATGGGCAGGACGCGCGCCTGCACGGGGGCCAGCCACGTGGGGAAGGCGCCCGCGAAGTGCTCGGTCAGGATGGCCACGAAGCGCTCGTACGAGCCGAAGATCGCACGGTGCACCACCACCGGCCGCTTCGGCTGGCCGTCGCTGTCGATGAACTCGCACTGCATCCGCTCGGGCAGCATCGTGAGGTCGACCTGGATGGTGGCGAGCTGCCACTGCCGCCCCAGCGCGTCCTCCACGTCGATGTCGATCTTGGGTCCGTAGAAGGCGGCGCCGCCCTTGTCGAGGTCGTAGGCGAGCCCGTTCAACCGCAGCGCCTGATGGAGCGCGTCCTCCGCCGAATCCCACTGCTGCTCCGTGCCGAGCTTGTCGGCCGGTCGCGTGGCGAGACGGTACGAAGGCGGGAGCCCGAACGTGCCGTACCACTCGCGCACGAGATCGAGGAGATCCGTGATCTCGCCCTGGAGCTGGTCCGGCCGGCAGTAGATGTGCGCGTCGTCCTGCGTGAACTGCCGCACTCGCACCAGCCCGGACAGCGTGCCCGAGCGCTCGTTGCGGTGGCAGCGGCCCATTTCGGAGTAGCGGATGGGGAGGTCCCGGTACGAGCGCAGCGCGCGCTTGTACACGTAGGACGACTCGGGGCAGTTCATGGGCTTGAGGCTGAACGTGTCGCCCTCGACGTCGAGGATGAACATGTTGTCCCGGTAGAGCGCCCAGTGTCCCGACTGCTCCCAGAGCTTCTTGTTCACCACGATGGGCGTGGCGATCTCCTGGTAGCCGCGCATGTCCAGGGACTCGCGCGCCATCTTCTCCAGCTCGCGGACGATCACCATGCCCCCCGGCAGCCAGAACGGGGCGCCCGGCGCCACGTCGTAGAAGTCGAAGAGGTTGAGCTCGCGCCCGAGCTTCCGGTGGTCGCGCTTCTTCGCCTCCTCCAGGCGCCAGAGATGCTTGTCCAGCTCCTCCTGGGTGAGCCAGGCGGTGCCGTAGATCCGCTGGAGCATGGGGTTCTTCTCGTCCCCGCGCCAGTAGGCCCCGGACGACGACAGGAGCTTGAAGGCCTTGATGGCGCCCGTGGAGGCCACGTGCGGCCCCCGGCAGAGATCGAGGAAGTCGCCCTGCTTGTAGACGGAGACCGTGGGCACGTCGAGCCCGCGCAGGATCTCGACCTTGAAGGGCTCGCCCTTGTCCTCGAACCAGCGGATGGCCTGCTCGCGCGGCCACTCTTCCCTGATGAAGCGGAGGTCTTGTCGCACGATCTCCCGCATGCGGGCCTCGATCTTCTCGAGGTCCTCGGGCGTGAAGGGCGTGGCGCGGGCGAAGTCGTAGTAGAAGCCGTCCTCGATGGCGGGGCCGATGGCCACGCGGACCTCGGGAAAGAGCTGCTTCACCGCCTGTGCCATGACGTGCGAGGTCGAGTGGCGGAGCGTGGGCAGGGGCTCGGGGAGGCAGTCGAATTCCCCGGCCATCTTCAGATGTCGTTCTTCTTCGGACTCGGCCATCAGTTCCTCAAGGTCGGTCAGGTGCCACAGAACAAAAAAGCATCACAGGGACCGCGCCCGGTGATGCTCGCTTCCGCTTCCCTCGCGCGCGCTGCTCCGGCTCGGATGTTTGCTCCTGACCTGCGAGATCGAGTGGTAGGCTCGGGCGGTTTCGAACCGCCGACCTCTACCGTGTCAAGGTAGCGCTCTCCCACTGAGCTACGAGCCTGCCTCGGCCCCTAAAAAGTATTGCCATGCTACAGGATACGCGACAGGGCTGTCAAGGAGCCGCCCCTCGGCGAGCGCCCCCAGCACGGTGTCGATGAGGCCGGGACCTTCCTCCGCGCGGTGACCTCCGCGCGTCCTCGCGCGAGCATGTCGTAGTCGTCCCCGCCGCGCGCCAGGTAGTCGGGCACCGCGACGCGATACCGACGCTCCACGGCGAGCGGCTGACCCGCGACCGTGACGGCGCCGATTCGTGAGCCGGACGGCCGGGCGGGATCGACCACGCAGGTCAGCCCCGCGGTCTGGAGGAAGCGTCCCGCCAGGCGCGGGCCGCGCCTGGGGCCGCGCAGCCGGGAGCGCCCGCGCAGGCTGCGCCGACGACGAGCCAGAGCGCCGGCAGGAGGCGACGCACGCGGGATCCCGTGCGCGTCAGCGGGTGAATTGCTTGACCAGCGAGTTCTCGGTGATGTGGTAGACGAACTTGCCGTTGATGGCGAGCCCCCGGTTGGCGGGGATGTTGGCGATATTGTCGGGAACGGGCGGGAACGGCTGGGCCAGCTTGACCGCGTTCACCGCGTACTCGTCGAGCACCTCGACCCCGGAGGCGCGCCGGACTTCGAGATAGGCCAGGCGCCCGTCCTTGGCAATGTGGAACTCGATGATCAGCTCCCCGCCGATGCCGCGATCCCCCGCCTCGCGCGGATAGGACCACTTGGCCTGGATGCGCTCGCGAAGGATGCGGAAGTAGTCCTGGTACTTCGGATCGGGCGTGTCGAGCGGAATGGGCTCGCCCTCCACGCCGCCGCGGCCGCCCTGCAGCCCACCCCCACTCGGCGGCCGGCGCAGCATGGCCGCCGGCAGATCGATGCCGCCGCTGCTCCGCGCCACCCGCTGATCCGGCGGCTGGGCGGGCCCTGGCGTGGCCTCCGATGGCCCACGCGGAGCCGGCTTCGCGGGCTCGCGAGTGACGGGCTCCGTGGGCGCCGATGGCGCCGGGGTGGGATCCGGGGCGGGCTCCGGCGCCTTGGGCGCGGGCGGCGGCTCGGGCGCCTTCGCCACCTG
>DATEDO010000021.1:0-6387 GCA_035281625.1 Candidatus Methylomirabilota bacterium | reverse complement strand
ACTCGGACATATCAGGCTGTTTTGGAGTGCCACGGCTGGGGCGACGTCACCGCCCGGCTCCACCGGAAGTCGATCGAGGGCGACTGGAAGGGCATGGCCGACCTCATCACCGACGAGATGCTCGACGCCTATGCGGTGACCGCGCCGTACGACCGGCTCCACGCGGCCATGGAGGCGCGCTATGCCGGGCTGCTCGACCGCACCGCGCTCTACCAGCCCTACCCCCCGCGTCAGGACGATCCGCGCCTCCCCGCGCTGATCAAGGCCTTCAACGGCTGAGAGGGGATTGCCATGGACAAGATTCAGGTCGACATCAAGCCGCCGGTGGCCACCATCACCCTCAACAAACCCGAGCGGCTGAACGCCCTCGACGTCGAGATGTGGGAAGCCATCGCCGAGGCCGCGGGCCAGGTGGACCGCGCGAAGGACGTGCGCGTGGCGGTGCTCACCGGCGCGGGGGGCGCCTTCTGCGCGGGGCTCGACCTCAAGGCGGGCTCCACCCTCAAGCGCCCGGACGGAGAGACGCCGCCCCAGGCCCTCGCGGGCATCCGCGCGCATCTCCGGCACCTCCAGGAGTGCTTCTCGCGCCTGGAGTCCTGCCGCGTGCCGGTGATCGCCGCCATCCAGCGCGTGTGCATCGGCGGCGGGCTCGAGCTGGCGCTCTGCTGCGACATTCGCGTGGCCGCGGAGGGCAGCGTATTCTCCATCCCCGAGGTGCAGGTCGGCATCGTGCCGGACATGGGCGGCACCCAGCGCCTGCCCCGCACCGTGGGCGTGGGCAAGGCCAAGGAGCTGATCTACTCCGCCCGGCGCATCGACGCCGCGGAGGCGCTGCGCATCGGCCTCGTCAACGCCGTGTACCCCGCCGCGGATCTGCCCGCGCGGGTGGCCGACCTTGCCGCGGAGATCGCCGCCAATGCGCCGCTTGCCGTGCAGGCGGCCAAGCAGAGCATCAACGGCACCTACTGGCGCGACCGCGAGGCCTGGCTCGCCCTCGAGGCGGACCTCGCCGCGGGCGTGCTCCTGTCCGAGGACCGGGTGGAAGGCATGCGCGCCGGCGCCGAGCGCAAGCGCGCCAACTTCAAGGGGAGATAGCGATCGCATGAAAGCCCTCGCGTTCAGGGAGCACGGCGGGATCGACAAGCTGGCATACCAGGACGTACCCGATCCCCAGCCCGGCCCGGGTGACGTGCTCGTGCGCGTGAAGGCCGCCGCGCTCAATCATCTCGACCTGTTCGTGCGGGAAGGCCTGCCCGGCCTCAAGCTGCCGATGCCGTTCTGGACCGGCTGCGACATCGCGGGCGAGGTCGCGCAGGTGGGGGCGGCCGTCCAGGGCGTGCAGGTGGGCGATCGGGTGGCGGTGAATCCCAATCTGGAGTGCGGCCGCTGCGAGTACTGCCAGAAGGGCCAGCACAGCCTCTGCGTGTCCTACGGCATTCTCGGCGAGCACACCCATGGCGGCCTCGCCGAGCTGGTGAAGGTGGACGGCGGCAAGGTGCTCAAGCTTCCCGAGCACGTGAAGTACGAGGACGCCGCCGCGTTCGTCCTCGTCAACATGACGGCCTGGCGCATGCTCGTCTCGCAGGCCAAGCTGCGCGCGGGCGAGGATCTCCTCATCATCGGCGTGGGGGGCGGCGTCTCGTCCACCGGCGTGCAGATCGGCAAGCTCTGCGGCGCGCGCGTCTGGGTCACCTCCTCCAGCGACGAGAAGCTCGAGCGCGCCCGCGCGCTCGGCGCGGACGAGTGCATCAATTATTCGAAGGACGATTGGGTCAAGGTGATCGGCCAGAGAACGGGGCGCCGCGGCGTGGACGTGGTGCTGGAGAACGTGGGCGCGGCGACCTGGCCGGGCGCCATCCGGGCGCTCGGCAAGGGCGGGCGCCTCGTGACCTGCGGCGGCACCTCCGGGCCCATCTGCGAGACCGACGTCCGGCAGGTGTTCTGGAAGCAGATCTCCATCATCGGCTCCACCATGTCGACCAACGCCGAGTTCGCCGAGGTCATGGGCCAGCTCTTCCGCGGCCGCCTCAAGGCCATCGTGGACTCGGTGATGCCGCTGAAGGAGGGCGTCGCGGCCCAGGAGCGCCTCGCCGCCGGCAAGCAGTTCGGCAAGATCGTCCTCACGCCGTAGCCTTGCGTCGTCGGGCCGGCCCCGCTCCGCTCGGCAACCCATCATGTATCCGCTCACCTCGCCTGCGGCTGCGGCTCGCCACGCGATGACCGAGGAGATGACGCGGTACTACGCCGAGCGGGCGGCGGAGTACGAGCGCATCTACACCCACCCCGAGTGGGTCGCCGGGATCAACACCCTGCGCAGGCGGGTGGCCGAGCTCTTCCCCGGACGGCGCGTGCTGGAGATCGCCTGCGGCACGGGATACTGGACGGAGGTCCTCGCCGGGGTCGCTCGGGCGGTGCACGCCGAGGACGTCAACGCGGAGACGTTGGCCCTCGCCCGGCTGCGGCGCTACGCCCCCGCGCCCGTGACGTTCGCGCGGGCCGACGCCTACGCGCCCGGCTCGGGCCGCTTCGATGGCGCCCTCGCCGCCTTCTGGCTCTCCCACGTGGATCTCGCGCGCATGGATACCTTCCTCCAGGCGCTGCACGCGCGGCTCGAGCCCGGCGCGCCCGTGCTCTTCTTCGACGAGCGCGACGCGGCGGCCCGGCGCGCCAGCCCCTCGCGCGTCGATGCCGCCGGCAACCGCTACGAGCGGCGCCGGATCTCCGCAGGCCGGGAATTCGAGATCGTGAAGAACTTCTTCGAGGGCGACGCGCTGGCACGCCGTCTCGCGCCGCACGGTGAGGAGATCCTCTTCGAGGAGCTCGAGCGGTTCTGGGTGCTGCGCTACCGCGCCCGCTAGCCGGAGGCCCGGCGGGAGCGGACGGCCTTGGCGAGGTCCTGCAACACCGGCACCGTCATCTCCCACCCCATGCAGGCGTCGGTGATGCTCTGGCCGTAGTGCAGCGCCTGGCCCGGGACGAGATCCTGCCGGCCGTCCACGAGAAAGCTCTCCAGCATCATGCCGAAGATCGCCCGCTGTCCGCCGCTCACCTGCTCGGCGATATCCTGGGCGACCACGGGCTGCCGGCGATAGTCCTTCCCGCTGTTGCCGTGGCTGGCATCCACCATGATGCGCGGCGGCAGCCCCGCCGCCGCCAGCGCCCTGGCCACCTCCTGCACGCTCGCCGCGCCGTGATTGGGGCCGGCCTGCCCGCCGCGCAAGATGACGTGGCAGTCGGGATTGCCGCGCGTGGCCACGATGGCGCAGAGGCCTTGCTCGGTGACGCCCAGGAAGCGATGGGGATGCGCGCTCGAGCGCACGGCGTCGATGGCGATCTGCACGCCCCCGTCGGTCCCGTTCTTGAATCCCACCGGCATGGACAGGCCGGACGCCAGCTCTCGGTGCACCTGGCTCTCCGTCGTGCGCGCGCCGATGGCCCCCCACGAGACCAGGTCCGAGGTGAACTGCGGCGAGATGGGGTCGAGGAATTCGCAGCCCGAGGGCAGCCCCAGCTCGGCGAGGTCCACGAGAAGTCGCCGGGCGCGGCGCAGCCCTTCGTTGATCACGAAGCTCCCGTCGAGGCGCGGATCGTTGATCAGCCCCTTCCAGCCCACCGTCGTCCGCGGCTTCTCGAAGTAGACACGCATGACGATGCAGAGGTCCCCGGCCAGATCGTCGGCCAGGGCCTTGAGCCGGTGCCCGTAGTCCAGGGCCGCCGCGGGGTCGTGGATCGAGCAGGGCCCGACGACGACCACCAGGCGATCGTCCTCGCCGTTGAGGATGCGGGCGACCTCGTCGCGACCTCGAGCCACCGTGATGGAGCCGCGGTCGCCCAGGGGGAGCTCCTCCAGGAGGATGGCCGGGGACAGGAGGGGCCGAAAGGACTCGACACGGAGGTCACGGGTGCGCGGCATGGGGGGCCATTATGCCTCAAGAACCCTCGAAGTCGAGCCTCCCTAAGTGTTGGCCGACTTTACATTCCTTGACCTGTTTCAGTCCCGACGGTGACTAAGTCCGCGAGACGGCGTGAATGAATTCCTATGGCATCGGCCGTGCACCGTTGCATGATCCGGCCCCAGGAGGGTCCTGATCCATGCTGCAGGCGCTCGTGTCCGGGCTACTGGTGCTCTCATTCGCCTCTCGCGCCGCCGGGGAAATTCTCTCCAGTGTGCGCGCCACGCACCTGCCCGAGCCGGGAAGCCTGGTGCTGCTCGGGGTGGGGCTGATCGCGGTGGCCGTCTGGCTGGGCTGGTCGCGCCGGCGCCAGGGGGGCCGCTCCGGCTCCGTGGATCGGAGCCGCTAGTACCAGCGGGGATCGCCCGGCAGCACGGGCACGGGCTTGCCGTCGACCTGGAGAATGCGGGGCCGAATCGTCGGCACCTCGCGCTGCCCCAGCCCCGCCACCGCCGCCGCCGCGCTCTCGTAGGCGCCGACCAGCTCCAGGTTCTTGAGCGTCGGCGTGCGCAGCGTCATCTCCTTGCGCGCGAGGGCGTCGCGCGCCTCGGCGGGCGAGAGCCAGCGGAGCTGCACGATCTCGTGACCGTCCACCTCCGGCGCCTGCCCGGGAGGCGCCGGGGCGGCGAAGAAGCGCGTGTCGAAGCGGATGGGCTGCTCCTCCGGGGTGATCCAGTGCGCGAAGTACGCGAGCTGATCGGTGGCGAGGACGAGCCGCTCCGCCCGCAGCATGTCGAAGAAGGCGGCATTCGAGGCCTGGCAGTCGGCGCGATAGCCCGCGAACCGCTCCCGGCGCTCGCCGTCCAGGCGTGCGGGCGCCCCCGAGGCGTCGTAGGCGAGCAGCATTCCCACTTCCTCGAACGCCTCGCGGATGGCGCCGATCCAGTAGCCGAGCGCCTCGCGCGGCGCGGACAGGCCCAGTCGCATCGCCGCCGCGTCCGCGGTGAGCCCGGCGCAGAAGCGCTCGGCATCCGGCGGCACGTCGTCGGCCTCGACCTTGCCGCCGGCGAACACGTAGTCCCCGGCGGCGAACTTGCTCTTGGTGTGCCGCTGGATGAGCAGGGTCTCGAGGCCGCCGCTGGGCCGGTCACGCAGCAGGACGAGCGTGGCGGCGGGGGATGGGGTGACGGGAGTCATGGACGGCGCCCGTGGCGCCCGAGCCATTGTGCCATAGCGCGACCGGGGGACCAACGGGTAGCGTCCAACCTTGACAGGCACTTCGATTCCTGCCACCCTACTCCGCGATGAGCGAGCGCATGGCCGATCTCAGGAGGCACCCGCGCTCGGACGTCGCGTGGCCCGTCACCGTCGAGACGGGTGGTCGGAAATTCGAGCGCAAGACGAAGAACCTGAGCCCCATCGGCGCGAAGGTGCAACTCGAGGAAGAGCTGCCCGTCGGGTCGAACGCGCGCCTTCGGTTCCGGCCCCCGCAGGGCCAGCCGCTCGACGTCGACGCCATCGTGTGGCGGGCCGATTCCGACGGCCCGGCGTTCTTCTTCGTCAGCGTCGACGACGACTCGACCCATCACCCCTCGTAGCACCCCCGGAGCCCTCATGAGCGCGGAAGCCCGGATCAAGGAGCTCGGCATCACTCTCCAACCCCCGCCCCGGCCCGGCGGCAACTACGTGCCCGGCGTGCGAGTGGGCAATGTCCTCTACCTCTCGGGACACGGGCCGCTGCAGGTCGACGGGAAGCCGGGGGCCGCGGGCAAGGTCGGAAAGGATCTCTCGCTGGAGGAGGCGCAGAAGGTCGCGCGCGGCGTGGGGATCAATCTCCTCGGGTCTACCAGAGCGCTGCTCGGGAGCCTCGACAAGGTCAAGCGCGTGGTGAAGGTGCTGGGCATGGTGAACTGCGCGCCCGGCTTCACCGATACGCCGAAGGTGATCAACGGCTTCTCCGATCTCATGGTCGAGGTGTTCGGGGAGAACGGCCGCCACGCGCGCTCCGCGGTGGGCATGGCCGAGCTGCCGTTCAACATCCCCGTCGAGATCGAGATGATCCTCGAGGTCGAATAGGCGCGGCGACCCTCAGGACCCGGCCAGCAGGCCGGGCAGCGTCTCCAGCGCCTCCCCGATGCGCGGGCCGTACCAGGACAGGAGCTTTCCGTCTACGAAGCGGACGCGCGTCCCCCTGAGCGCCGGATACGGCGCGAAGTCCTCCACATGCGCGGGACGGAAGCGATAGGGCTCGTCGGGCAGGAGCAGCACCTCGGGCGTCCGCGCCGCCACCTCGTCCAGCGTGACTTGCGGATAGCGCGACGCCGCGTCCGCGAACACGTTCACGCCTCCGCACGTGGCGAGCATGTCGTGGACGTAGGTGTCCCCGTTGAGGGTCATGTACGGCTTGCGCCAGATGGGACAGAAGACGCGCACCGGCGCCCGGCCCTCGAGCCGGGCGCGCGTCGCGGCATGGCGCGCGGCGAGCGCGTCGGCG
>DATEDO010000020.1:0-2745 GCA_035281625.1 Candidatus Methylomirabilota bacterium | reverse complement strand
CAGCACGCGGCGCGGGCCCTCGAGCACGCCGCGCGTGACGGCGGCGATCTCGACGCCCCGCTCGCCGCCGTCGAGCGGGCCGGCCGTGACCTCCTCGCCAGCATCGCCCGGCTCGCCGTCGATGCTCCCCCCGCCGAGCGGGCCCCCGCGGGGCCGCGCGGCGAGCTGGCCGATCGACGTGTCCTGGTGGTCGACGACGTGCCCACCAACGTCGAGGTCCTCGCGCGCGCGCTCCGCGACGACTACCGCATCACCACCGCCGCGGACGGCGAGGGCGCGCTCCGCAGCGTCGCCGCGGAGCCCCCGGATCTCGTGCTCCTCGACATCATGATGCCCGGGCTCGACGGCTACGAGGTGTGCCGGCGCCTCAAGCGGGATCCGGCCACCCGCGACATCCCCATCGTGTTCCTGAGCTCGCTGGACGAGGCGCCGGACAAGGCCAAGGGCTTCGAGGTGGGCGCGGCCGACTACATCACCAAGCCCTTCGAGATCCTCGAGGTGCGGGCCCGCGTGGGCGCGCTCCTCCGCGCCAAGGCGTATCAGGATGCCGTGCGCGAGCTCCTGGAGAGCGAGCTGCGCGTGGCGCGCGAGATACAACGCGGTCTGGTGCCGCGGGACTTCGCCGCCCTCGGCACCGGCGCCGTGGAGTGCTTCGCCTGTCTCGAGCCCGCCCGCGCCGTGGGCGGGGACCTCTACGACGTGTTCCGGCTGGACGACCGCCGCCTCTGTCTCGTCATCGGCGACGTGTCCGGCAAGGGCATTCCCGCCGCGCTCTTCATGGTGATGACGCTCACCCTCATCCGGGGCATCGCCCGCCTCAGCGGCCGGCCCGACGAGATCCTCGCCCGCGTCAACGACGCCCTCGCCGCCGACAACCCCTCGAGCATGTTCGTCACGCTCTTCTGCGCGGTGCTGGAGGGGGACTCCGGCCGACTCGTCTGCGCCAGCGGCGGCCATCCCTCGCCGCTGGTCGTCGGCCCCGACGGCGCGCCTCGCCCCGCTCTCGCCGCCGAGGGCACGCTGGTGGGCGTGCTCCCCGGCGTCGCCTATCCATCCGTCGAGCTCACGCTCGCGCCAGGTGACACGCTGCTCGCCTACACCGACGGCGTGACCGAGGCTCGGTCGCCGGACGGCGGGCTGCTGGGCGACGCGCGGCTGCGCGCCCTCTTGGACGGTCGGCGAACGGGGACTCCGCGCGAGACCATCGCCCACGTGCTTGCCGGCGTGCGGGCCTTCGCCGGCACCGCGGAGCAGGCCGACGACATCGCCATCCTGGCCGTGCGCTACCGCCCGCCCGCCGCGGCCGACGGGACCGCCGAGCTCTCGATGGAGCTCCGCGCCACCATGGATGACCTGGCCCGCGCTTCCGAATCGGTGCGCGGGTTCTGCGAGGCGCACGGTGTGCCCGCTGACGCCCTCCACGACGTGGTCCTGTGCCTGGATGAGGTCGTCTCCAACATCATCACGCACGGCTATCGGGGCGACGCGTCGGGCCGCATCGCGGTGCGCCTCGCCCTCGACCGCGACCAGGCGCGGCTGGAGATCCGTGACGAGGCGGCGCCGTTCGATCCGCTCCACGCCGCCCCGCCGGACTTCCAGGTGTCGGCGGACGCGCGCCCGCCCGGGGGACTGGGCGTCTATCTCACCCGGTCCCTGACCGACGCGATGGAGTACGAGCGCGCGGGCGGGGAGAACCGGCTGCGCCTCACGCGCGCGCTGCGGCGCGCGGCTTCCGAATAGCGGTCCGCCTCACGTCGGGTGCTATAGTGGCGCGAAGCTGGATGACGGAAGGAGAGCGACGATGCCTCTGACGCTGCGGCTGAGCAAGGACGCGGACGGCCAGACGGTGCGGGTGCATCCGGCCGGGAGCCTGGACAGCACCACCGCCCCGACGCTCGAGCGCGAGCTGAGCCCGCTCGTCGCCGGCGCGCTCACGGTGCTCGTCCTCGACATGGAGGGCGTCACCTTCGTCTCCAGCGCGGGCATTCGCGTCATCCTCGCCGCACGGAAGCGGATGGCTGACCGCAAGGGCAGCCTGCTCATCGCCAATCTCCAGCCGCCGGTGGCCAAGGCCTTCGAGATCGTCCGGGCCATCCCCGACATGAACATCTTCCGGAACACCGACGAGCTGGACGACTACCTCGCCGCCATGCAGCGCAAGGCCGGCGGCCCGCCGCGCTAAGTCCTCCTGCGCCCGTTCCCCCGACGCTGGCTCATCGTCGCCGCGCTCTTCGCGGTCACCTACGGCATCTCCACGCCGCTGGCCGCCTTCGGCGTATTCCTGCCCGTGCTCGCCGACACCTTCGGCTGGAGCCGGGGCGCCATCGCCGCCGCGCTGTCCGTGAATCTGCTGGTCGGTGGGCTGGCCGGCTTCGTCATCGGCGCGCTCGCCGACCGTCACGGCCCGCGGGCCATGCTGGTGGTCACGGTGGTGCTGGCGGGGACGGCGTTCGCGCTGGTAGGCACGGTGGGCGCGCTGTGGCAGCTCTACCTCTTCGTCGGCGTGCTGGGCGGGATCGGCATGTCGAGCTTCTATCTCCTGAGCACGGCGACCGTCTCCCACTGGTTCGACGCCGACCGCGGCATGGCCCTGGCCCTGGTCCTGATCGGGTTCAACTTCGGCTACGGCACCGGCGGTCCCATCGCGGCCTGGCTCATCGACACCTGGGGCTGGCGCGTCGCCTACGCCGCGCTCGGCGGGGGCGCCGGCCTCCTCACCCTCTGCGCCGCCCTCACCATCCGCCT
>DATEDO010000019.1:0-3214 GCA_035281625.1 Candidatus Methylomirabilota bacterium | reverse complement strand
CGGCCGGCGCCGCCGGTCCCGCCGGTAAGGCGCATGGCGGACGGGCGCCGCATCGCCATCAAGGCGCCCTGGGTCCTCGCCCACGACGGGCGCGGGCACCGCCTGCTGCAGGACGGCGTCGTCGTCGTCGAGAACGGCGCCGTGCTCCACGTGGGTCCGCGATTCGACGGCCGCGTGGACGAGACGGTGGACGCCGCCGATCGCATCGTCACGCCGGGCCTGATCTCGACGCACGCCCACATCGCGGGCTCCCCGCTCGACCGGTCCTTCATCGAGGACCGCGGCAATCCCCAGTTCTTCTACTCCGGCCTCTTCGAGATGCTGCCGGTGCGGGCGGAGGCGCAGGACGAGGAGGCGACGCGCGCCTGCATCGACTTCTCCATGGCCGAGATGCTGCGGGGCGGGGTCACCACCGTGATGGAGATCGGGCCCGTGGCGGACTACGTGGTGGCGCGCGCCGGGCACTACGGCATGCGCGTGTACCTCGGCCTCGGCTTCCGCTCGGGCCGGTGGCTGACCCGAGACGGAAAGCGTGTCGAGTGGGAGTGGAACGAGGAGGCGGGCCGCCAGGGGCTCAAGCGCGCGGTGGAGGCCTTCAAGGCGCACGACGGCGCCCACGGCGGGCTCGTGCGCTGCTTCTTCGCGCCGTCCCAGATCGACACCTGCACCGCCGAGCTCTTGAAAGAGGGCAAGCGCTGGGCCGACGAGACGAATCGCCCCTACCAGGTGCACACCTCCCAGTCGGTGGTGGAGTTCAACGAGATGCTGGCCCGGCACGGCAAGACCCCCATCGCCTGGATGCGCGAGCTGGGCGTGCTCGGGCCCAACAGCATTCTCGGCCACGCCATCATCGTGGGCGGCTCCTCCTGGACGAACTATCCGGCGGGGGACGTGGGCATCATGGCGGATACGGGGTGCTCGGTCGCGCATGCGGTCTGGGTCTTCGCGCGGCGCGGGGTCGCCATGGAGTCGTTCGCCAGGTACCGCGCCGCCGGCATCAACATGGCGCTCGGCACCGACACCAATCCCCAGAGCGTGATCGAGGCCATGCGCTGGGCCGCCGTGGTTTCCAAGATGATGGAGCGGGAGACCGAGTCCACCACCGCGGCGCACGTGTTCGACGCCGCGACCCTCGGCGGGGCCCGCGCGCTGGGCCGCGACGATCTCGGCCGCATCGCCCCCGGCGCGCGCGCCGACCTCGTCCTGTGGAAGGCCTCCTCGTGGCGGATGACGCCGCTCCGCGATCCCATCAAGAACATCGTGTGGAACGCCGCCGACGAGGACGTGGACCGCGTGTACGTGGACGGCCGCCTCGTGGTGGATGGCGGTCGCGTGCTGGCCGCCGATGAGCACGCCATCCTCCGCGCGCTGCAGGCGGGGGGCGAGCGCATGTGGCCGCGCATGGCCAAGTCGGACTGGGCGGGGCGCGGGGCCGACGAGCTGTCGCCGCCGACCTATCCCGCGTGGAGCGCGTGAGGCCGTTCCGCTTCGGCGTGCTGACTCGGGTCGCGCACTCCCGTGAGGAGTGGCTCGGCAAGGCGCGGCGGGCGGAGGCGCTCGGGTACGCCACCTTTCTGGTGCCGGACCACTTCCGCGATCAGGTGGCCACCAGCGTGGGCATCATGGCCGCTGCTGCCGCGACCACCACCATCCGCGTCGGCAGCATGGTGTACGACAACGACTTCCGCCATCCCGCCGTGATCGCCAAGGACGCGGCCACCCTCGACCTCCTGAGCGGCGGGCGCTTCGAGCTGGGGCTCGGCGCCGGCTGGCTGCTCCCGGACTATTCGCAGACGGGGATCAGCTTCGATCCAGGACAGGTGCGCGTGGAGCGCCTGGAAGAAGCGGTGCGCATCATCACGCGCTACCTCGAGGGCGGGCCGGTGACCTTCAAGGGCAAGCACTACGCGGTGACCGAGCTGGAAGGACTGCCGCGCCCCGTGCAGCGCCCGCGCCCGCCGCTCCTCATCGGCGGCGGTGGGCCGAAGATCCTCGCCCTCGCCGCCCGCGCCGCCGACATCGTGGGGATCGTGCCGCGCACCCACGCCGACGGCAGCGGGCTCGACACCACGGACACCAGCCCCGCGGCGCTGGATACCAAGGTGGCGACGATTCGCGCGGCCGCCGGCGCGCGCTTCGACCGGCTCGAGCTGAACGTGCTCGTCCAGCGGGCGCTCGTGGCCGACGACCCCGGGCCGGCGCTCGCCGAGGTCGCTCAGCAGTGGAGGCTCGAGCCCGCGCAGGCGCGCGAGAGCCCCTTCGTCCTCGCGGGCTCGGTCGACGGGATCGCGGATGCCCTCGAGGCCCGGCGCGCCCGCTACGGCATCTCCTACGTCACCATCTTCGAGCAGTTCATGGACGACTTCGCCCCCGTCGTGACGCGCCTGGCCGGGCGTTAGCGGCCGATGGCGTCCCAGGCCAGGCGCGCCAGCTTGCCCATCAGCTGGTAGGCCGCGGTGAAGCCGGGCGTGCCGTCGCGGAGCTCGGCGGGGACATGCTCCGTGTACATGGTGATGATGTAGAGCGGCTTGCCGTCGCGGTAGACGATGCCCGCGTCCATGTAGCCGCGCGAGCCCGTGCCCGTCTTGTGCGCCACCTTGGTGCCGAGCGGGAGCTGCGAGGGGATGCGGGTCTTGAGCTTCTGCCACGAGAGGATGTCCAGGCCGAGCCGGCAGAGCTCGGGCGTGACCCCGAGGCGCGTCGCCGCCGCCTTGTCCTCGGCGCCCTGGAGCATGGCCTCCAGCAGCCGGCCCTGATCGTTCGGCGTGGTCGTGGTGACCTGCTCGAGGGTGTGATCCGGCCCCAGCTTGGGCGGGATGCCGAAGCGGTGGATGGTCCGCGTCATCCCCACCGCGTCGCAGTAGCGCTGGATGGCGTCGAGGCCCACCATGTCCACCACCGTGCCGGTGCAGGTGTTGTCGCTCACGATGATCATCATGACGAGCGCGTCGCGAAGCGTGATCCAGAACCCCGGCGTGAGGTGCTGGAAGGTGCCCGAGTCGTTGTCCTGGTAGCGGGCCTCGATGGTCACCGTCTGGTCGAGGGCGAGCTTGCCCGCGTGCACGGCGGCCAGGGTCGCCATCAGGATGGAGATCTTGCGCGTGCTGGCCGACGGCACCGGGACGTCGCCCCGCCGGTCGGCGGTGGCGCCGGTACGCCAGTCCTTCACGAACCAGCTCGTGTCGAACGGCAGCGGGTCGCAGAGCTCGTGGAG
>DATEDO010000018.1:0-13845 GCA_035281625.1 Candidatus Methylomirabilota bacterium | reverse complement strand
CGGGCTGGGGCTTGGCCGGGTCGCGCAGCATGATCTCCACGAGCCCGTCCGGGCGCCGGATCACGACACGATCGTCCAGGATGCGCACGAGCTTTCCTCCCCCCACGGCATCGCCGAGAGCATAGCCGAAGACGCGCTGCGTGTCAGGGTCCTCGAGATACGCCCGGCTCGAGGGTCCGTCGACGACCACCCCGTGCAGGAACAGCTTGGAGCCCGGGGCGTTCGACGCCGTCACCGTGTTCTCCGCCTGCTCCCCGCGGGAGGCGCTGAAGAGATTGCGGACGGCGATGACCGCGTAATGCGCCGTCTCGACGGGGCGGCGCAGGGTGTCGCGCGCCACGATCATGAGGGGCGCGGGCGGCGGCGCCTCCTCGGCGACGGGCATGGGTGGCAGCGGCCGCGTCCACGTTGCTTCGCGGACGAGCCCCACCCCCGCCGCGGCGGCCAGGCCGGTCAGGGCGGCGAACGGCAGCCAGCGGGTCGTGAACCGGAACGTATCGAAGCGCATCATGTCTCGTCTCCGCGCGGCGGCCGCGGCGGCTCGGCCGGCGCCAGGGTGCCGGGCCGCAGATACCCCGCCACCACCATCGAGGCGAGCAGCTCCCGCGGCTGACCGGGTGCGGCCACCCGGATCTTGAGGTCCTTCACCGACAGCGCGCCGGGCGCGCGCTCCAGCCGCGCCAGGAGAGTCACGACCTGTCGGATGTTTCCCGCCACCGTGAGCTCGATGGGGATCTCGAACACCCCGGAGAGATCCTGAGGCGCGAGCACCCGCTCGCTGCGCAGCTCCACGCCCGAGCCCGTGGCGATATCCTTCATGAGCCTCTGCAGCGCCGAGGCGGCGAGAGGCGGCGTCGGCCCCGGCAGCAAGCCGATGGACGCCTGATCGATCTGCTGGCCCAGCGCCTCCCCTTCGAAGGTGAGGCGGTCCCGCTGGGCGACGAGGCGGCGTCGGCTCTCGAGCGTCGCCTCGCGGGCGGGAATCAGCGCCTCCATCTCGCGCTGCCGCGCGAGGGCGGGCTCCACCACGAGAACGTATCCGCTGGTGGCGAGCAGCGCGAAGAGCCCGAGGAGCACGATGGTGCGCTCGCGCGCGCGGAGGGCGCGCATCCTAGCGCCCCTTCCGTTCCGGCCGCGGGGCCGGGCTCGGGGCCTCCGAATCCGGCGCGGGGGCGGCGGGCGCCTCCCAGGCCGCGCGGATCCGGAACTGCTCCTGCGACTGCGCTCGCGTCACCGGCGCCGTGAACTCGACGCGCTCGAGCCAGGGCGAGCCCTCGAGAAGCGGCACGAGCTGGCTCGCCGTGGTGGCCTGGCCCGCGATCTCGAGCCCCTGCGCGTCCATGCTCACGGACTGAAGCCACGCGTCGGGGGGAATCAGCTCGGTGAGGTCCTTCAGCACCGGCAACGGCCGGACCCCGCCCGCCTGTATCGACTGCAGCACGCCGAGCAAGCGACGCTGGAGCTGCACGTCGGCGCCGAGCTCCTCCACCGCCTTCGCCTCCGGCTCGAGGCGGCGTATCTCGGCCGAGACACGCTCGAGGTGCCGGCGCTGCGCCTGCCCCTGCACGAGGAGCAGGGCCAGACCCAGCGCGCCCGCCGCCACGCCCATGCCGGCGGTGAACGCCGCCGCCCAGGAGAGCGCGCGCGCCCGGCGGGCCGCCGGCGACAGGTCCAGCGGCGGCCGGCGCCGTCCCGCCGCCACCGCGAGCGCGAGCAGCGCGCTCGCCCGCTCCTCCAGCGGCAGGCGGTGCATGAGACGCGACGCCGTCTTGCCCAGCGGCGGGGCGGCGATGGCCATGCCGAGCTCGCTGCGGCGGAAGGTGGCCCGGAAGTCGGGCGCCTCGTCGCCCGACACCCACACCGCGTCGCACTTCTTCCAGCCGGCGAGGGGCAGGCTGCGCGCCACCTCACGGGCCATCTCCGCGCCGTCGCCCGCGGGCACGCTGCGGCTCAGGCGCACCTCGCCGCGCTCGAGGAACAGGAGGACGGTGCGCGCGCCTCGACCGTGGATCCAGACGGCGCGACGCACCGGCCGCCGGTCGGCGAGGAGTATGGGCAGGGCGTGGCACGCCACGGTGAGCGAGCGCGGCGCCCTCTTCGTCGCCTCGACCAGCTTCAAGGCGCCGTCCACGGTGCGCGCCTCGGTGGCGGCCACGAGTACCCGTCCCAGCCCGTCACCCCCGGCGGGCAGGGGCGTCCAGTCGAAGCGCGTGTCCTCGCCGCCGAAGGGCACGTGCCGCTCGAGCTCGAAGGCGACCATGGAGTGGCGATTCCCCTCGGCGGCACGCGGCACCGCGAGCGTCTTCACCACGACGCGGCTCCGGTCCAGGCCGATGCGGATGCCCTCGGTCCGGAGCCGGCGCGCGCGGAGCTGCGCCTCCAGCCGCGCGGGCAGGGCCTCGTTGGCGGCGAGGCGGAAGTATTCGGTCGAGCCGCCCTTGCGGATGGCCGCCACCGCCACGGAGTCGTCCTCGATGACCAGCCCGACGCGCGTCCGTCTCATCGTGAAGCCTCCATGTGCCAGGCGAGGATGGCGAGACCGAGAGCATTGAGCCCGTCCGCCGGGCTCGTCGTGGGCTGCGGGTTGCGCCGCTGTACGATCGCGACCACGCGCGTCTTCCGGCCTTCCGTGACCCAGCCCTCCGCGTCGACGCGGAACGTGGTGCTCGACACGGAGAGGCCGTAGCCCGCCAGATGAGCGGGCACCACGCCGTACGGCGTGCGGGCGCGCGACTGCACGATGTGGGTGATGCTGGCGTCCGGGACACCCAGCGCCGCGAGCACCGGTGGCGGCGCCGTGTTGATGTTCACGGCGGTGCGCCCGTGCACGGTGGTGAGCGCGGCGAGTCCCGGCTGCCCGCCACGCCCCTCGTAGAGCGCGGGCGTGATGCCGCGGATCTGGCGCAGCTCGGCCACGTCCTGGAGGCGGCGGTTGCGCGCCCGGTACGGCACGGGCAGGCGGAGATAGTAGTCGTCGCTCTCCGCGCCGTTGGCGTGGCGCAGCTCGTCCGAGTCCTTCCAGTCCTCCAGGGAGTCCACCGCGACGTCGCGCGTCTGCGCGTCGGCGCCGAGCCCGGTGAGGAGCCGGCGGAGGCGCTCGGGCGTGGCGAGGTTCAGGTCGAGCCGCCCTTCCTCGTCGGTGATGCGATAGGCGAAGGCGCCGGCCCCCAGGGGAGTGCGCGCCCGCTCGAGGACGGGCAGCGCCGCGAGCAGGGAGGAGCCGCCCACGGGGCGATGGAAAACGAGCCGGCCCGTCTGGTCCATGGAGACGATGGGCGCGGCGCACGCGATCTCCACCAGGGCCTGCTGCACCGCGCCCTCGGCGAGATGCGCGGCGAGGCGGTCCTCCTTGAAGGCGTGCCCGGCGGCCGCCTCGAGCCGCATCGCGAAGGCGAACTCCAGCACGATCACGCTCAGGAGGGTCAGCCCGAGCATGACGGCCAGGAGGGCGAAGCCTCTCTGATTGGTCACTGGGCCACCGTGCGAAGGGGAATGATCACGGGGGGCTGGGGACCGCGCGCCGTGGTCAGGGTGACTTCCACGGCGGCGGGGAGGGACTGCTGGTTCGCGCCGCTCCACCGGTCGCTCCACGTGCCGTCCTCGGTGCGGCGGTAGCGGAAGCGCACGCCCCGGACGGTGCCGTCGCGGAGGGCGGGCGTCAGGTCGGCCAGCGGGTCGAGCGCCGGTAGCAGGCCCTGGTGGATCGCGAGGCCGGCCTCGTCCCGCTCGAGACGCAGCGCCACGAAGGCGATGGGGGCGGCCGGGGGGACGGCGGGCGCGGTGGTGACGAAGGCCAGGCGCTCGGGCTCGCCCTCGAAGGCCAGCCGGCCGCCATCGCTCGTCCCGATCCGATAGGGGGAGGCGGTGCTTATCACCTGGTCCAGGAGCAGCGCGAGGCTCCGCGCATGCTGGAGGCCCTCGGCACGCGCATCGCCCTGGCGCCACGCGGCCAGCCCCACGCGCGCCGCGCCCAGCGCCACCGCGAGCACGCCGGCGACGAGGGCGAGGGCGATGAGCACCTCCACCAGCGTGAAGCCGGCGGCGCCGCGCGCGGGCCGCGGGGTCATTGCGCGGGCCCCGCGCGGAGGGTCGCCACGGTGAGCGCGGCGGTGGGACTCCAGCGCACGGTGACGGAGAGGGCCATCAACCGGGCCGCCGGGCCGGCCGGCGCGCGCAGCGCCTCCGGCGTGGTCACCGGGGCGACCCGGCGCTCCCAGGAGAGCGGGCCGTCCTGCCCCGTTTCGACGCCTTCGGCGAGCGCGGGTGCCTCCCGGGTGAGCCGGTCGGCCAGGAGCAGCGCGCTCTGATGGTCGCCGGAGTGCTTCACGAGACGGAGGCCCTGCGCGCTCAGCTGGACCAGCGCGACCCCGCCCAGGCTCAGGATCATGAGCGCGACGAGCACCTCGAGCAGCGTGAAGCCCCCGCGCCCGCTCACGAGTCGATCCGCCGGGAGGTGACGCGGCCGGTGAAGGGCTCGACGATGACGGAGTAGACCGCGCCGGGCGTCTCGAGGCGGAACGCGCCCCCGGTGGACGCGCCGTGGGCGAGGAAGGCGGGCGCAGGCGCGCTCGGGGGATCGGCGGCCACGCGCACCGTGGACGGCAGGCGCCGGACCGCGCGCACGCCCGCGTCGCCGCTCACGCCGCCGTCCCGCGCCCGGAGCACGAGCGCATGCCCATCGGCCTCCACCGCGACCTCGAGCGCGTCACGACGTGTGATCGCGCGCTCCCGCGCCGCGCGCAGAAAGGACGCCACCCCCGCGACCTCGGACCGCACACGAAGGGCTTCGAGCCCGCGCCCGATGGCCGGAGTCGCCACCGCGGCGGCCAGGGCCAGCACGAAGAGGGCGACCGCCAGCTCGATCAGGGTGAAGCCCCGGCGATCCCTCACCGGACCTCCCAGGAAGTGACGTCTGCGTTCTCGCCGTCGCCGCCCGGCGCTCCGTCGGCGCCCACGCTCCACGCGTCGTAGTCACCGTGATCGCCCGGGCAGCACTTGTACTGGTACGGACGGCCCCACGGATCGGCGGGCACCAGGTTCTTCTTGAGGTACGGGCCGTTCCAGTTGGGGACGTTGGGGTTCTGCACGAGCGCGTTCAGGCCCGTCCCGCTCGCCGGATACGAGCCCACGTCGAGGCGGTACTGATCCAGCGCGGCGCCCAGCAGCTCGATCTGCGCCCGGGCCGCGGCGTGGCGCGACTGGCCCACGCGGCCGAAGAGACGGGGCCCCACCAGCCCGGCGAGCAGCCCCAGGATGATGATGACCACGAGCAGCTCGACGAGGGTGAACCCGCTGGTGCTCCGGAGGGCGCGCCGGACCGCGCGGCCGAGCGCATGCCCGGGCGGATGAGGCATGCGATGTCTCACGATGGACACCTCACAGGGGGAGCTCGCTGATGGAGAAGATCGCCATGAGCATGGCGAGGACGATGAAGCCCACGAGCAGGCCCAGGACGAGGATGATCACGGGCTCGGCGAGGGCGACGACCCGGGCGAGGCGACGCCGCGTGTCGGCCTCCAGCACCGCGCCGACCTTGAGCAGCATCTCCTCCAGCCGCCCCGTCTCCTCGCCCACGCGCACCATGTGGACGGCGAGCGGCGGGAACACGCGCGCGGCGGCCATCGGCTGGCAGAGGCCGGCGCCGCGCCGCACACCGTCGGCGAGGCCGTCCGCGGCGCGGACCAGGGGCCGGCTCGAGAGCATCTCCTTCACCACGGTCAGGGCGCCGATCAGGGGCACCCCGCTGCGGAGGAGGGTCCCCAGGATGCGGGCGAAGCGGGCGGTCTCACCCTTGCGCACCACCTCGCCCACCAGGGGCAGCCGGAGCACGACGCCGTCGACGGCGAAGCGCACGCGCGGAACGGTCAGCGCCATCCGGGCGCCGAGGGCGAGGCCGAGCGCGCCCAGTCCCATCGCCCACCAGTACCGCTGAAATACCTCGCTGACGTCGAGCAGGACCTGGGTGGGGAGGGGAATGGCGCCGCCGAGGTCGCGGAAGATGTCGGCGAAGCGCGGAATGACGAACGTCATGAGGAACACCACCGCGCCCGCGCCCACCGTGGCGAGGAGCGCCGGGTAGATGAGGGCGGACGTGAGGGTCTCCCGCAGCGCCTGCGCCTCCTCGAGATACTCGGCGAGGCGCTTGAGGGTGGTGTCGAGCACCCCGCCTTTTTCGCCCGCGCGCACCATGTTCACGTAGAGGCGCGAGAAGGGTCGTGGCTGATGCTCGGCGAGGGCGTCGCCCAGCGAGGCGCCGCCGCGCACCGCCTCCAGCAGGCGGCTGGTGATGGCGCGAAGCCGGGGCGAGGGGGTCAGCTCGCCCAGGATGGCGAGGGCCCGATCGAGGGGAAGGCCGGCCTCGACGAGCGTGGCCAGCTCCTGGGTGAAGGCGACCAGGTCGCGGCCGCGCACCCTGCGGGTGGGCAGGAGGGCCCAGGCCCGCGGGGCCGCTCGGTCCTCGTGGGGGGCGATGCGGATGGGGAAGCAGGCATCCTGACGAAGCCGCTCGACCACCGTGCGCGCGTCGGGCGCGTCCATGACGCCTTCCCGCGTGCGTCCGTGCCGATCGGCGGCGCGATAGGCGAACGTGGTCACGCGGCGTCGTCGTCCTGGGTGACGCGCACGATCTCGGCCACCGTGGTGACGCCGGCGAGGGCCTTCTCCCACCCATCCAGGCGGAGAGTCCTCATGCCGTGGGCCACCGCGTGGCGGCGGAGGGCGCCCGCCGGCGCCTTGCCGAGCACCAGCTCGCGCGCGTCCTCGGTGAGGCGCAGCAGCTCGTAGATGCCGGTGCGCCCGCGGTAGCCGGTGCCGCGGCAGGTGTCGCAGCCCGCCCCGCGCCACAGGGTGGCGCCGGCGGTGTCGGTGATGCCGAGCGCGAGAAGATCCGCGGGGTCCGGCGAGTCGGGCGCGCGGCAGCCCGCGCAGATCCGGCGGACCAGCCGCTGGGCGAGGACGCCGATGAGCGCCGAGCACACGAGATAGGGCTCGCAGCCCATGTCCTCGAGGCGGGTGACCGCGCCGGCGGCGTCGTTGGTGTGGAGCGTGGAGAGCACGAGGTGGCCGGTGAGGGCGGCCTGGATGGCGATCTCCGCCGTCTCGCGGTCCCGGATCTCGCCCACCAGGATCACGTCGGGGTCCTGCCGGACGATGTGACGGAGCCCGCTGGCGAAGGTGAGGCCGATGCTGGGCCGCACGGGAATCTGATTCACGCCCTTGAGCTGGTACTCGACGGGGTCCTCGATGGTGATGATCTTCCGCTCCGGCGCGTTGACCTTGTCGAGCGCGGCGTAGAGCGTGGTGGTCTTGCCGGCGCCGGTGGGCCCGGTCACCAGCACCATGCCGTGCGGACGCCGGATCAGGCTCTCCAGCGACTTGGCCGGCCCCGCCGCCAGCCCGAGCCCGTCGAAGGGCAGGAACATCGACGAGCGGTCGAGCAGCCGCATGACGATGGACTCGCCGTGGATGGTGGGCACGGTGGAAACGCGGATGTCCACGCGCCGGCCGCGCGCGCTGAGGCGGATGCGGCCGTCCTGGGGCAGGCGGCGCTCCGCGATGTTCATCTCGGCCATGATCTTGATGCGCGACGTCACCGCGGCCTGCAGCCGACGCGGGGGCGCTTCCTGGTCGTAGAGGAGGCCGTCGATGCGATACCGGACGCGCAAGCTCTCCTCGAACGGCTCGACGTGGATGTCGGAGGCATCGAGCCCGACCGCCTCGTCGATGAGGAGGTTGACGAGGCGCACGACGGGCGCCTCGAAGGCCATGTCGCGAAGGACGGTGACGTCGTCCTCCGCGGGGTCCGCGGACACGGAGGCGGGCTCGGCCGCTTCCATGCCCTCCACGATCTTCTGCATCGGGCTTCCGCCGTCGTAGGCCCGCTCGATCGCCTCGAGAATAGCCTCCGCCGGCGCCCGGCAGAGGCGCACGCCGCTGCCGAGGTAGAGGCGGAGGTCATCGACGAGGAGGGGGTTCGTCGGATCGGCGGCCGCCACCGTCACGGTGGCGCCGTCGACGGCTACCGGACAGGCGACGTACTGCCGGAGGTACTGGGGCGACAGCGCCTTGACCACCGGCGGCGTCGCCGGGAGCTCCTCGGCGGACAGGAACGGAATCCCGTCGTCGCGCTCGGTCACGAGGATCCGTCGCCGCGCGGGCCGGGATCGTCAATGTGACATCTGCGACACGTCTTCATGATTCGTGCGGCACGACGTCGGCGCGCGGTCGGCCGAGTTGCGGCGCGGGCTCGACGTCGATCTCCAGGTCACGAATGAGGCGGAGCAATGACGTGCGCTCGATCCCGAGCGCGGCGGCGGCGCGGCTGCGATTGCCGTCGTGCATCGCCAGCGCGTCCACGATGAGCTGCCGCTTGAAGGCGCTGAGAGCTTCCTGGAGCGACGCGTGGCCGGAATGCATCCCGGACGCGACCAGCAAATCGCGCGCCACGAACCGCTAGTCGGAGCGATCAGGGGGGATCATCACTTACGTGACCGTTCGGACACAGGGGTGTCGAGGGGAGCGCCCTTTTGACGCGCCAGCGTCAAGGAGATCACACTGCACTATCGGTCATGCCAATGTGGCTCACCCCCTATGAGGGTGAGATGTGTCGAACCTTACTGTAAATCCTCCGTGTAAATCCGGACGACATGATGGTCGATCACTTCACCATCCGGGCTCACCCGGAAGGACGAGGTGACCAGCCCCCGCGCTCCGGCGAAGCGCCCCTCCCCGCCGGTGATCTCCCAGATCACCGCGCCGTGGGTCCAGCCGGGCCTGGGACTCGGTTCGACCACGCCGCGGCCGACGGTCACGAAGGTGATGGCGCCGGCCCGGCCGTACCTGATGGTGCCATCCTCCACGAAGGAGCCGTCGGGGAAGCGCTCGACCCGCGAGTCCAGCACCGCGCGGTCGCCGGGGAGGGGCTCGACGACCGTCTCGATCCCATCCGCGGTCATGATCGCGCGCCACGCCTGGCTGGGAGCGACGCTGTGCGCTCGCCGCAGGTGCGGCGCCTCCGGCGCCGCGGTCGCGCGGCCGCGGAACTCGAGGGCGAAGATCACCTCGCGCATCAGAAGACGATGAGGCCGCGGGCGAGCTCGCCGGCGGCGAGGGCGCGAAACGCTTCGTTGGCCTCGTCGAGCCCGTAGCGCCGGCTGATGAGCTCGTCGATGCGCAGCCGGCCCGCAAGGTAGAGGCGTACGAGCGTGGGCAAGTCCTCGCGGGTGCGCGTGCTGCCGTAGGATGACCCGCGGATCTCCCGCTCCGCCGTCACCAGCGGCCGGACGTCGAGCGGAATGGTGGCCCCGGTCTCCGGCACACCGATGAGGACGCAGACGCCGCCGGGGGCGAGGCACTCCAGCGCCTGCGTGATGGGGCGCGTCGCCCCGACGGCGACGAAGGCGAAGTCGGCCCCGCGTCCGGTGATCCCGCGGATGGCCGCCACCGGGTCGTCCTTGGCCGCGTCGACACCGTGGGTGGCGCCCATGGCGGCGGCATGATCGAGCTTCGCCGCCACCGTGTCGACGGCGATGACGGGATGCGCGGCCACGAGGGCCCCGCCCTGCACGACGTTCAGTCCCACCCCGCCCACGCCGAACACCACCATCGAGGCGCCGGCGGGTACCCGGGCGGTGTTCAGGACCGCGCCCACCCCGGTCATGACCGAGCAGCCGATCAGCGCCGCCCGGTCGAGCGGCATGGCGCGATCGATGGGGATGGCGCTCGACTCGTGCACCACCGTGCTGGAGGCGTAGGTGGCCACGTGGCCGTACTGGTAGACGGTCTGGCCCCGCAGCGCCATGCGGCTGGTGCCGTCCGGGAGCACGCCCCGGCCGGGCCGCCGCCGCTCGCAGAGGTTCGGCCGGCCGATCACGCAGTAGTGGCAGCGCCCGCAGGTCGGAGCCCAGGAGAGGATGACGTGATCGCCCACCTCGAGGTCGGTCACGCCGGGCCCGACGCCGGCGACCACGCCGGCGCCCTCGTCGCCCAGCACGATCGGCACCGGCACGCCCTTCCACGAGCCGTCGGCCGCGTGCAGGCAGGAGTGGCACACGCCGCTGGCCGTCATCCGCACGAGCACCTCGCCCGCCTTCGGCGGCGCGAGGTCGAGCTCTTCCACGCGAAGCGGCTTGCCCTGCTCGAACAGCACGGATGCGCGCATGTCAGCTCCGGTACCGGACCCGCGGGTCCAGGTACCCGTACAGCAGGTCCACCAAGAGATTGAGCGTCATGAACAACAGGGCAATGAAGAGGATGGTGCTCTGGGTGAGCGGATAGTCACGCTGATAGATGGACCAGAGCACGAGCCGGCCGACCCCCGGAAGCGTGAAGACCTCCTCCACCACCACGGTGCCCCCGAGGAGAATGCCGAGCTGGAGCCCGGCCACGGTCACGATGGGGATGAGGGCGTTCCGGAGCGCGTGCTTCAGCACGACCATGCGCTCGGCGAGGCCCTTGGCGGCGGCGGTACGGATGTACTCGGAGCGCAGCACGTCGAGCATGCAGGCCCGGGTGGTGCGCGCGATGTTGGCGGCGCTCGCGGTGCCGAGGCAGAGGGCCGGGAGCACCATGATGGTGAGGTTGCGCCGCCAGTCCGTGAAGAAGTCCACCCACACCACCGGCGGCATCCACCGGAGATAGAGGGAGAAGAACAGGATCAGCATGGTGCCCTGCCAGAACACCGGCACGGAGAGGCCGAGGAGCGTGCCCACGCGCGTGACGTTGTCCACGGCGCCGTCCCGCCGCACCGCCGACACCACCCCCGCCGCCACCCCGATGACGAGGGCGAAGGTGACCGAGAAGAGGGTGAGCTCGAGCGTCACGGGCAGGCGCTCGAGGATCAGCGAGACCACCGGCTTTCCGGTCCGCCAGGACGTGCCGAGATCGCCCTGGAGGAGCTGGCCCACCCACCGCCCGTACTGCACGTACCACGGCTGGTCCAGCCCGAAGAAGGCCTTGAGCTGGGCCACCATGGCGGGGCTGGCGACGGCGTCGGCGCCGATCATCTGCTCCACCACGGTGCCCGGGATCAGCCGCAGCATGAGAAAGATCAGCACCGTCAGCCCTGCCAGGGTCAGGGCCATCGAGTACAGCCGGACGATGACGTAGCGGGTCACGCGCCCGTCAGGCCTTGTCGATCCACGCTCCGTCGAAGCCGTACAGCAGCGTGGTCGGATGCTGCTTGAATCCCTTCACGCTCGACTGGGTGAAGTCGATGCTCTCCGCCGAGAAGAGCCACAGGTGCGGCACGTGCTCGAGGATCATGATCTGGACCCGATCGTAGATCTCCTTGCGCCGCCGGAAGTCCATGGTCCGTCGCCCGTCCTCCAGCATCGCGTCGAGGTCGGGGACGCTCCACGAGTTCCAGTTCTGCCCCTTGGTCGAGTGCAGCGCGCGGAAGAACGCGGTGTCGGGATCGGCGTAGCCGGGGGTGGTGTTCATGGTCATGTCGAAGTCCTTGGCCAGCCACCGCTTGATCCACACCGCGTACTCGACGTTCTCGATCTCGGCGGTGATGCCGATGCGCTTGAGCTGGGCGGCGATGACGGGCGCGCCCGCGACCATGGTGGGGAAGGTGGGGATGACGCCCAGCTTGACGGTGAAGCCGGCGGCCTGCCCGGCGTCCGCCATCAGCTTCTTGGCCTTCTCCACGTCCGGCTTGTAGTACCGCATCCACTGGTCTTCCGGCAGCTGCCACTGCTTCATGGGCGCGGTCGCCGGCGCGGTGAGACGGCCGAAGCCCGAGGCGGCCACGCGGAGCACCTGGCTCCGGTCCACCGCCCACGAGATGGCCTGGCGGACGCGCACGTCCTTGAGCGGCCCGCGCGAGGCGTTGATGTTGAGGAAGTCGTAGCCGAGTCGCGACGAGCGGTAGCCGGTGAGGCTCTTCTCGTCCTTCAGCAGGTTGAAGTTCTTGTTGTCCTCGATGAAGGCGTGGTGGATCTGGCCGGTGCGGAGGGCGGCCACGATGTTGGCCTCGTCGGGGATGGTGCGGATGACCAGCTCGTCCACGTAGGGCAGGCTCTTCTTGAAGTAGTTCGGGTTCTTCTTCAGCACGAGCTGCTGCTCCACCTTCCAGTCCGCGAGCATGAACGGCCCGGTGCCCAGGGCGGCCTTGTTGAGGTCGCCGTGCTTCTTGACGCCGGCCTCGCTGATGATGAAGCCCCAGAAGCCTCCGAGGGCGGCGAGGAGGCCGGCGAAGGGCTCCTTCGTGATGAAGCGGACGGCGTACTTGCCCAGCGGCTCCACCTTGTCCACCGCCACGAAGTCCGACTTGCCGGGCGACTTGTCGAAGAGCCGGTCGAAGGTGAACTTCACGTCCGCGGACGTCATCTCCTGCCCGTCGTGGAACTTCACGCCCTGGCGGAGCCGGAACGTCCAGGCGAGCCCGTCCTTGCTGATATCCCACCCTTCCGCCAGCTCCGGCTGGGGCGTCATGTTCTCGTCGAAGCGGACGAGCTGACTGTAGAGGAGGGGCGAGCGCCGGCTGCGGGAGAGGGCGGGGACGAGCTGGGGATCGAGCCCGGTGGCTTCGGTGGCCTGAGCGGAGACCAGGGTGCCGCCCGGCTTCGGGGTCTGCGCGTGGGCGCGGCGCCCCAGGGCGAGGGCGCCGAGGGTCATCCCGCTCGCCTGGAGCAGCTGGCGGCGGCTCGGATGGCTCGGGACGGGGGACGCCGGATCGTGGCTCTTCATGGATGGGCCTCCTCTGCGGGGGTCACTGCTCCTTGGGGTCGAGGACGTCGCGCAGGCCGTCGCCCACCAGGTTGAAGGCGAGGACGGCGACCATGATCGCGATGCCGGGAAACACGGAGATCCAGGGCGCGGTCTCGAGATAGGTGCGCCCTTCGTTCAACATGTTGCCCCACGACGGCGTGGGCGGCTGCGCGGACAGCCCCAGATACGACAGCGAGGCCTCGATGAGGATGGCCTGCGAAAAGGCGACGGTGCCCTGCACGACGAAGGGCGACAGCACGTTGGGCAGCACGTGCTTGAGGGCGACGGCCCAGCGGGTGGCCCCGAGCGCGCGCACCGCCTCCACGTACTCCTTCTCGCGCTCGGCGAGCACCGGCGCCCGCATCACGCGGGCGAAGAGCGGCGTGTAGACGATGGCGATGGCGATGACCGCGCTGTTCACCCCCGGCCCGCGCATGGCCGCGATGCCCACGGAGAGCAGCAGGCCGGGCACGCTGAAGAAGACGTCGAGCACGCGGTTGATCACGTTGTCCCACGCGCCCCCGAGGTAGCCGGCGATGAGCCCCAGCACGCCGCCCGCGAGCATCGCCACGGAGATGGAGGTGGCGGCCACGTAGAGCGAGATGCGGGAGCCGTGGATCACGCGGCTGAGGACGTCTCTGCCGAATCGATCGGTCCCGAAGAACGCCTTGGCCGAGGGGGAGGCTTCGATCAGGTCGAAGTTCTGCTCGTCCGGCGGATACGGCGCGATCAGATTGGCGAACAGCGCCATGCCCACGATGAGGGCAGCGCCGACCATGCCGCCCAGCACCACCGCGCTCCGGGTGAGGCGTCGCAGCGGCCGGCTCCAGGCGGAGCGCCCGGCGAGGGCGGGCGCGGCGCGCAGGGCAGAGTCGATGGCGGCCACGCCCGGACACTAGGCCGGGGGCGCCGGGGTGTCAAGGACGGGGGGTGCGGCATGGATGCCCGCTTGATCTCCATGTGCCATTCGTCACCGCGCCGCGACCGCCACGATGTGCCGGCCTGGTCATGGCGCATCACTGTGCGGCCGGCGCCCCAACTGAGTCGCTTCGACGTTTCCGCGGAAATGTGCCGTCCTCCCCAGATCCGGCTTGCGTCGCCCGCCCACCCGGCGATAATCATCCCGCCATGCGC
>DATEDO010000017.1:0-4952 GCA_035281625.1 Candidatus Methylomirabilota bacterium | reverse complement strand
CAAGCCCGGGCACAAGGTCGCCCGCCGGCCGGTGCGCGCGGGGCAGCCGGTGCGCCGCTACGGGCAGGTCATCGGGTTCGCCACCGCCGACATCGAAATCGGCGACCACGTCCACACCCACAACCTGGGCATCGGCGACCTGTCGGGCGACCGCTACGAAGTGGGTGTCGACGTCCGGCCCGTCGCGTACTACCCGCCGGAGCAGATGCGCTACTTCGGGGGGTACAGGCGGGACGACGGCCGCGTCGGCACGCGCAACTACGTGACCATCATCTCGGGCGTGAACTGCTCCGCCAGCGTGAGCCAGTTCGTGAAGGACCGGTTCCGCGACGTGACGCGCGACTATCCGAGCATCGACGGCGTGCTCGCCATCACGCACAAGTCGGGGTGCGGCACCAAGCTGTTCGGCGAGGACCACCTGGCCCTGCAGCGCGTGCTGGCCGGCTACGCCAAGCATCCGAACGTGGCGGCGTACATCTTGATCGGCCTCGGCTGCGAGACCAACCAGGCCGCGGTCATGGTCGAGCGGCAGAAGATGTCGGCGCCCGGACACCCGGAGCGCAAGCCCTTCCTCGTGAACATCCAGGAGGCGGGCGGGATCCGGAAGACCGTGGAGCGCGCCGCCGCCGAGATCGCGAAGCTCTTGCCCGTCGCCAACGACGTCAGGCGCACGAGGCAACCGGTTTCCGAGATCTGCCTGGCCACCAACTGCGGCGGCTCCGATGCGAACAGCGGCATGACCGCGAACCCCGCCCTCGGCTGGGCCGTGGACGAGCTGGTGCGCTACGGAGGGACGGGGGTGCTGGCGGAGACGCCCGAGATCTACGGCGCCGAGCACCTGCTCATCCGGCGCGCCGTCGACGAGGGCGTCGCGAAGAAGCTCCTGGACCGCTACAAGTGGTGGGAGTGGTACTGCCGCGGCATCGAGGCCATGGACAACAACCCCGCCCCGGGCAACAAGGCGGGCGGCATCACGACCGTCTTCGAGAAGTCGCTGGGCGGCGTCACCAAGGGCGGCACCACGCCGATGACCGACGTGTTCCAGTACGGCGAGCCCATCTCCACCCGCGGCTTCGTCTTCATGGACACGCCGGGGCACGATCCGGTGTCCATCACCGGCCTGGTGGCGGGCGGCTGCAACCTCATCTGCTTCACCACCGGACGCGGCTCGGTGTTCGGCTGCAAGCCCGTCCCTTCCATCAAGCTCGCCACCAATTCCCTCATGTACCGCCACATGGAGGAAGACATGGACGTCAACTGCGGCGTGATCCTGGAGGGCGTGCCGCTGGCCCAGGTGGGCCGTCAGATCTTCGAGGAGATCGTCGCGGTGGCGTCGGGCAAGCGCTCGAAGAGCGAGCTCAGCGGCGTCGGAGAGGAAGAGTTCGCGCCGTGGATCATCGGGCCGGTAATGTAGGGCGAGCCGCAGCCGCAGGCGAGGCGAGCAATTCGATGGAGGTGTCCCGAGCGGAGCGAGGGCGCGTCGACACCGCCCCGATGAAGAAGCCCGACCAGAAGCGCGCGGGCGGCGGCGCCAGCTGAGCGTCGGGGAGTAGCCGCTCGGCGCGGAAGCCCGCGCGGGCCCGGTAGACCAGGCTGTAGAACGGCACCATGTTGCGCCCCGCCACCTTGCCGTTGAAGACGATGTCGAGCGGCATGTGCAGCGCAGCCGCGCCCAGCACGTAGCCCCAGAGCCCCGTGAGATCGGTCAGCCAGGCCGCCAGCGCGAGCACGGCCAGCACCTCGTAAGCGTGCAGCAGCAGCACCACCAAGCGGGGCTTGCCGGCCAGGTAGTAGCGGAGGAAGGCGGCCGGGCGCAGGTCGCGCTGCCGCTCGAAGGCGACGTAGTCGAGGACGTGATCGAGGTCGATCAGGAAGCCGCCGGCGGCGACCCCTGCGGTGAGGGCGACGGATCCGGTGCTCGCCTGCACGGCCGCGCATGCGACCGCCGTCGTGACGAGATGACCGCCGGGACTCACGCCGCCCTCACCAGGGTTCGGGGAGATCGAGAGCTAAAAGCGGCGACGGGCTCGGCGGTTACGCGCCTCGACGTACGCCACGCGGGCGATAGGGAGCAGCCAGCCGAACGGAAGCACCACGGCCGCGGCGACCAACCACATGTTGGGGCGACGGTACCAGGGAAGGACGACGCCGCCCTTGGGATTGTCGTGCCAGGCTTCACGGATCAGATCGAGCAGTCGGCTCATTGTCGGGCTCCTAGGGCCGTGTTCAACCGGCCACCCCATGACGAAGCAACGGGGGTGCCACGGACACTCGGAGCCCTAAGTGCTGGATATTCTGAACTTATATGGTGTCACTCCAGAAGCCGTGGGGCACGCCCAACCATCAAAGCGGGAAGGCCCTCGATATTTTGTAGAGGGCATTTCCTGCGAAGAGAGTGCGCGGAGGGCGCAGTGCGCGGGATGAGCGGATGCTACGACTGCACGACGGTGACGATGAGCCCGATCGAGGCGAGGACGTTTCCCACGCGGACGCATTCGGGCTCGGGCCCCACCTTCACCACCGCCTTGCCGGTGTTGTGGACCTCCCACGCCAGCTCCCATCCGCGCTCCTCCGAGCAGCCGATGGCCTTCATGAGCTGATGCACCACCTGCTCGAAGGTGTGGCAGTCGCAGTTGTGGAGAATGGTCATCCAGGGCGGCGCCGCCACCGTCTCGGTGTCCTGCACCTCCTCGGTGTCGGGGACGTCAAGGGGACGGCTCATCCGATCACCCCGCGCTCTCGGAGGCCGGCGATGGTGGCGGCGCCGTAGCCCAGGACGTCGCGCAGGATCGCGTCGGTGTCCTCGCCGAGCCGCGGCGCGCGCCGCGGATTCCGCACCTCACCCTCGGTGCGGATGGGGCTGCGGACCTCCTTCAGCGTGCCGAACTCCGGGTGCTCCACCTCGACGATCATCTCGCGCGCCAGCACCTGCTCGTCGGCGAGGGCCTGCCGCACGTCGTTCACCGGCGCGCACGGGACGCGACCGCGGAGGCGGTCCAGCCACTCCGCGGTGGTGCGGGTCGCGAAGCGGGCCCGGAGCAGCGGCAGGAGCGTCTCGCGATGGGTGTGGCGGTCCGGGAAGGTGCGGAAGCGCGGGTCGGCCGCGAGCTCCGGCGTCTCGAGCGCCGCGACCAGCTCCTGCCAGAACTTGTCCTTGTTGCAGAACACCACGATCCACCCGTCGCGGGTGGGGAAGTTCTGCGCGGGCACCAGCACCTGATGGGCGGAGTCGTGGGTGCGCTCGGGCGCCCAGTCCCGATTGAGCGTCCAGACGGCGAAGTAGGACAGCATGCTCACCGCGGTGTCGAGCAGCGAGATGTCCACGTCGCGCCCCACGCCGGTGCGCTGCGCATCGTAGAGCCCCACCATGAGCCCCACCATGCCCACGTAGCCGCCGGCGAAGTCGATGATGGACACGCCGCACTTGCCGGGCGGGCCGTCGGGCTCGCCGGTGACGGACATGTAGCCCGCATAGCCCTGGATGAGGTAGTCGAAGGCGGGCTCCGCCGCTCGCGGTCCGGTGGTACCGAAGCCGGTGAGGGCGCAGCAGACGATGCGCGGATTGACGGCCTTGAGCGCTTCGTAGGTCAGCCCGAGCTTGCCGGGCAGATCGCCGCGCGCGTTGTTGAAGACCGCGTCGGAGACGCGCACGAGGTCGTGCAGCACGGCCTGGCCGTCGGGGTGGCGGAGGTTCAAGGTCAGCGAGCGCTTCCCACGATTGAAGGACTGAAAGTACGGGGAGTCCGCCTCGCCCTCGAAGGGCGGCACGTAGCGCGCGCTGTCGCCGCCCACGCCGGGGTCCTCGATCTTGATGACCTCCGCGCCGAGGTCGGCCAGGACCTGGGTGCCGAAGGGGCCGGCGCCGAACTGGGACACCGCGAGGATGCGCACGCCGTCGAGCGGAGGTCGGGCGGTCATCTCAGTAGGGCAGCCGCCCCTCGCCGAGGGTCGCGTGGTTCTTCCTGGGCACGAGGACCTTCCGGGTGTACGAGCAGACCTGCTCCCCTCTCTGATTCGTGGCGCGCGTCTCCACCGTCACCACGCCGCGGTCGCCCTGGCCCGACTCGGTGAGCTCGAGCACCCGGGAGTGGGCGTAGAGGGTGTCCCCGATGAAGGTGGGCTTCTCGTGCTTGAGCGCGTTCACCTCGAGATTGGCGATGGCCCGGCCGGAGATGTCCGCCACCGTCATCCCGATCACCACGCTGTAGACGAGCGGACCCAGCACCACCCGCTGCTTGTGCTGGGTGTAGGTCTCGGCGTAGTGGGCGTCCGCGTGGAGGGGATGCTGGTTCATCGTGAGGAGGGCGAACCAGGTGCAGTCGGCCTCGGTGATGGTGCGCCCCGGCCAGTGCCGGAACTCCTGCCCCACCGTGAACTCCTCGAAGTAGCGGCCGTAGCTCATGGGGCCTGGCCCTCCAGCACCGCGCGCGCCACCGCCAGCCGCAGCCGGCCCATCGCCCCGTCCCCCCCGAGCAGGGCGGCGGCGTCGCGATAGAAGCGCTCCACGGGGAATTCCTTCGTATAGCCGTAGCCGCCGTGGGTGCGCATGGACTCCAGCGCGGCCCGATAGGCGGTGTCGGCCGCGTCCAGCCGCGCCATGGCCGCCGCCGCGCCATCGGTCGGGTGGCGCGCCAGCCGCTCGGCGGCGTGCTGCACGAGAAGACGCGACGCGGTCACGCTCGTCGCCATGTCCGCCAGCTTGAGCTGAATGGCCTGGTGCTGGGCGATGGGCTTGCCGAAGGTGGTGCGCTGCTGCGCGTAGCGGAGCGCCGCCTCGAGCGAGGCCTCGCCCAGCCCGACCGCCACCGCGGCCTCGCCCAGCCGGAGCAGACTCTCCGCGCCGGCCGCCGCGTCCGCCGACACCGCGTCGTCGCGGCCGAGCCGCGCCTCGTGGGGCAGGCGCAGATGCGCGAAGGCGATGTCGGCCGCACCGAGCCCGCGCAGGCCGAGCG
>DATEDO010000016.1:0-6881 GCA_035281625.1 Candidatus Methylomirabilota bacterium | reverse complement strand
GGCGGGAACGAGCAGCGCATGCTCCCCGTCCGCGAGCACCTCGGGCACGACCCCCACGCGGCTCGCGACCAGCGGCCGTCCCGCCGCGAGATACTCGAAGAGCACGCGCGACATGCCGTCCGACTCCAGAGGCACGTAGAGGGCGATGTCGAAGCCGGCCACGGTGGCGGCGGCGTCGACGAGGCTATCCACGATCGTGACCCGATCGGCGAGGCCGAGCCGCGCGCGCTGGGTCCTGATGATGAGGTCGAGGTTGCCGCGTCCCACCAGCGCCAGGTGAAAGGGCCGGCCGCGCCGGGCCAGCTCCGCCGCCGCGGCCAGCGCGACCGCATGTCCCTTCATCACGCGGAACCCCCCGAGGAGCCCGATGAGCGGCACGTCGTCGGGCACGCCCAGGGAGGCGCGGAGCGCGCGGCCGTCCCGGTCCGGCCGCCACGCGGTGGCGTCCACACCGCCCGGAAGCGCGACGACGCGCTCGGGCTGGGCCAGCCCGGCGGCCAGGTATTGACGACGTATCGCCTCGGTCACGGTGACCACCAGCGCGGTGGCGCGACGGTAGAGCCAGCGGTTGAGGGCGTGCGCGCGGACGGGCTGGACGATGTGCCGCGTACGGACCAGCGGCCGCGGCGAGCCGCTGAGGCGATTGGCGAGGGCGGCGAGCCAGTGCTCCTTGCCGCGGTGCGTGTGTACCACGTCGATGCGGCCCAGCCAGTCCCGGAGCCGCCGCACGTCGGCGGCATCGCCCGCCGGGTCCACGCCCCCGGCCAGGGTGAGGGTGTCCAGGCGCGTGACGCCGGCCGCGCGCGCCCGGCTGATCACGCGGTCCTCTGTGCCGCGCCGGCACGCCAGCGTGACCTGATGACCCGCGCGCTCGAGCTCCACCGTCATGCGCGCCGCCCAGTAGGCGTCCGAGGACCAGCCCCGGCAGGACATCACGTGCAGCACTCTCACGCGCGGCCCCGCCGGCGCGCGAGCGCATCCAGGTAGATCGCCTCCACCTGCGCGGCGTGGCGCTCGGGGCTGAACTCGTCGATGGCGCGCTGGCGTCCGGCCTCGCCCATGCGCCGCGCGCGCTCGGGATCGGCAGCGAGCGCGGCGAGTGCGGCCTCGAGCGCCTCGGGCGCCTCGCCGTCCACGAGCAGGCCGGTCTCGCCGTGGGCCACCGTGTCCGGCAGCGCGCCGATGCGCCGGGCTACCACCGGGCGGCCTGCCGCCATGGCTTCCAGCGCGGCCCGGCACGACTCGTCCGACCCCGCCCCGACCAGGACGAAGGTGTCCAGGGCGCGCAGCACCGCGGGAAGATCCCCGTCGCGATACCCCGTGAACACCACCTGGCGCGTGAGCCCGAGCTCGCGCACGAGGCCCTCGAGACGCGGCCGCGCCTCGCCCTTCCCGACGAGGAGGAGGCGGGCGCGCGGGTAGCCGGCGAGCAGGCGCTTGAAGCCGTGGATCAGGAGCTCGTGACCGCGGTTGGGCGCCAGCCGCGCTACCGAGCCCAGGATGGGTCCGAGCCCCGCGAGGCTCAGCTCCGCGCGCACCCCAGCGGGATCGGCGTCGGCCACGAAGCGGGCCAGGTCCACCACGCCGCCCACCCGGTGGACGCGCGCCATGGGCGCGCCGACTTCACGCAGGCGCTCCTCCACGCCTCCGCTCACCGCAATGAGCGCGTCGGCGCGCCGGTAGAGGGCGCGCGCGGCGAGGCCGCCACGCACCGCGCGCCGGTTGTGGAAGGTGCGCACGAGGGCGGCGGGACCGCGGCACGCCAGCCCCAGCCAGTGGTCGTGAGAGTGATGCGTGTGGACGAGGTCGATGGCCTCGCTTCGCACGAGGGCGCGCAGGCGCCGGAGATCCGCGGCCCAGCCCCAGGGCATCCCCTTCACCTCGAGCGAGAGCCCCGCGATGGGCTCGACGCCGGCTTCGCGGGCTTTGACCTCGAAGCGATCGCCCGCGATGAGCCCCAGGCGCACGGTGTGGCCGCGCTTCTCGAGGCCGCCGATGAGGCGGATCACGGGGTCCGCGCTGCCCGTCCACCAGCGGTTGGCGACCAGGTGCAGCACGCGGAGGACGGGCGTCATGGGCGGCCGGCGAGGAGCTCGTCGTAGAGGACGAGCAGGCGGCCGATGGACGTCTCCCGCGAGAAGCGCTGCTCGCAGCGCTTGCGCGCCGCCCGCGCGCGGGCGGCGGCGGCGGCGGGATCGGCGAGCACGCGCTCGATCGCCTCGGCGAGGGCGGCGGGATCCTCGGGAGGTACCAGGAGGCCGGTGACGCCGTCCTCCACCACTTCGGGGATCCCGCCGATGCGGCTCGCTACCAGCGGCACGCCGGCCGCCGCCGCCTGAAGCAGGGACTGGGGCACGCCCTCCGTGCGGGTGGAGGCCAGCGCGAAGCAGTCCATGATGCCGAGCAGCGCGGGGACGTCGGTGCGGAAGCCGGTGAAGCGCACCACGTCCCCGAGCCCGCGCTCGCGGGCCAGGCCCTCGGCCCAGGCCCGTCGGCCTCCGTCGCCCACGAGAAGGAGCCGCGCGGCAGGTCGGCGCGCGTGCACGCGCGCGAAGGCATCGAGCAGGTGGTCGTGGCCCTTGGACCCGCGGAACATCGCCACGGATCCCACGATGGGGCCGGTGGGGGCGCCCCCGCTCGCGGCCAGGCCGACCGAGGCCAGCACCTCGGCGCCGCCGCGCGGCGCCGCGAAGTCCTCCAGGGGTACGCCGGCGGGAATGGCGATGACCCGCTCGGGCGGCGCGCCTGCCGCGATGACGAGCTGGCGGATCTCTTCGCCGCTCGTGATGACGCGGTCGGCCAGCCAGCGGTACACGGGATTCACGCCCCCTCGGATCGGGATGGACACGTGGCGGGTGCGGACCACGGGGACCCCCGCCCACCGTGCGGCCATGCCGCCGAGCCACGCGTCGATGGAGCTATGGGTGTGAACGAGCCGGACGCCTTCGGCGCGGATCAGCCGCACGAGGGCCCGCACGCCGCCGAGGTGCGCGGGGCCGCGCATGCGCACGGGGACCCCCTCGACGCCCACCGCGCGGGCGCGCTCGAGAAGGCGGCTGCCCGGCTGTCCAGCCAGGATCACACGCCAGCCGCGATCGGCGAGGCAGCGGGCCTCGTCCAGCGTGCGGATCTCCTGGCCCCCGAGCCCCAGCGAGGCCTCGGTGTGCAGGGCGACCTTCACGCGAGCGCCTCGCGCACCCGTGCCGCCACCGTGTCGGCGTCGATGGCTTTCATGCACACATGGTCGATGGGGCACGCGGCGAGAAAGCAGGGCGCGCACGGCGCGCCGGGCGCCACCACGCGCGCCCGCGGCGAGCGCGGTGCGCTGAGCCGCGGATCGGTGGGCCCGAAGAGCGTGATGGTGGGGACGCCGAGCGCGGCGGCCAGGTGGGCCACGCCGGTGTCCCCGCTCACCAGGCAGCCGAGGCGCGTCAGCAGATGCGGCAGCAGCGCGGGGCGGTCGCGTCCGACCAGCGAGGGCGGCGGGGCGGGGCTGAGCTCGCGCACCGTGGCGTCGATGGCCACCTCGGCAGGGCCCCCCAGGAGCAGCGGCCGGCATCCGGCCCGAGCCAGGCGCCGCGCGAGGGCGGCCCAGCCCTCCGGCCGCCAGCGCTTGGCCGAGCCTCCTGCGGCGCCCAGGTGTAGCCCCACGAGCGGCCCGTCTCCGCGGGGCGCGCTCGAGGCCAGCAGCGCGCCCACCTCGGCCTCGGCGGCGGGGTCGTCGGGCCGGCGGAGGCGGGGCTCGGTGAGCGGCGCGGGCACGTCGAGGGCCTCCACGAGCATTCGATACTCGTCCACCTGGTGGCGGCGTGGCTCGGGCAGCGGCACACGGTGGGTGAGATAGAGGCCGCGCGCGTCGGTGTCGAAGCCCACGCACTGCCGGGCGCCCCATCGCCGCGCCGAGCGCGCCGCCTCGAACGAGTTCGGCAGCACCACCGCCAGCTCCGGACGCGCGCCGGCCAGGGCCCGCGCGAAGCGGCGCCGCGCGGCGGAGGCAGGATAGTCGAGGAGCGCGTCGCCGATGCCCTGCCCTCGCAGCGCGGAGGCCCAGCGCCCGACGACGGTGATGGTGGCCTCGGGCAGGGCCGCGCGGAGCCCGGCGAGCGCGGGCTGGGCCATCACGGTGTCGCCGAGCCAGTTGGGCGCCCGAACCAGCAGAGCGGCCGGCACGCCGGCGCTCACCCGCGTGCGGGGACCGCGACCTGGCGGAGCGCGTCGACCCAGGCCGCCTGGCCGGTGGCGAGCACCATGCGCACGGTCAGCACCCAGAGCGGCAGACCCGGGGGCGCGAGCTCGCGGAGGCGCACCGCGTCCTTCTCCGTGGTGATGAGCCCTTCCGCGCGCGCGATGCGCGCCCGGCGCACGACCTCGGCGAGATCGGCGTCGGTGTACCAGTGGTGATCGCCGAACTCCGCGAAGCCCGCCAGGGGCACGCCCAGGCCGCGCAGGGTCTCCATGAACGAGCGCGGCGAGGCCAGGCCGCCGAAGCCGAGCAGGCGGCGACCGCGCAGCTCGGAGAGCGGCAGGCGCGCGCCGCCCCCCGCCCGCCGCGCCTCCAGCGGCTCGTAGCGCGCGGTGACCACCGGCGCCGGCGAATCGTGCAGGCGCAGCATGCGCGTGATCGCGTCCACCTCGTCAGCGCTCTCGGGATTGGTCACGACCACCACGTGACTTCTTCGGAGCGTGGAGAGGGGCTCGCGGAGCTGACCGCGGGGGAACAGGCGGCCGTTGCCCCAGGGGGCGCGGGCGCTCACCACGAGGATCTCCAGGGTCTTGGCGATGGTGCGATTCTGATAGCCGTCGTCGAGCACGATGACCGATGCCCCGTGCGCCTCCACCGCGTGGCGTCCGGCTTCGAAGCGGTTCTCGCCCACGATGACGGGAATGCCGGGCAGCCGCTCGGCGAGGAGCAGCGGCTCGTCCCCCGCCGCCCGCGCGCCGAGGCGCACGCCGCCGCGATCGGCGACGACTTGCACGCCGCGGGTGGCGCGGCCGTAGCCACGGCTCACCACCGCGGGCGCGGCGCCCAGCGCGACCAGGGTCAGCGCGGCCAGCTCGGCGAGCGGCGTCTTGCCGCTGCCGCCCACCGTGACATTCCCCAGCGAGACCACCGGACAGGGCAGCCGTCCGGTGGAAAGGAGGCGCGCGTCGTATACCCACCCCCGCGCCATCAGCGCGGAGCGATAGCCCACCGACAGCAAGGACAGCGCGGCCCCGAGCACCCGCGGCTCCTCGTCCCAGGCCCGCCGCAGCCAGGCCTCGGGGTCGCGGCGCACGCGCACCACCGCCTCGCTGCTGGCGGATCCCTGGACCAGCCGCTCGTGTCGCGTGTCGCGGTTACCCATCCGCCGGCGCACCCTCCGTGCCCGTCAGGTACCGGGAGACCAGCTCCAGCGTGGCCCGCACCCCACCCTGACGGCGAATCACCGCCTGATAGCCCATCTCGCCCATGCCCCGAGCCAGGTCCGGCTTTTCCAGCAGCTCGCGGAGCGCCGACTCGAGGCTGCCCGCATCCGTGACCCGGCGCGCCCCGCCGGCTTCGATCAGGAGCTCCGCGCTTTCGCGGAAATTGCTCGTGTAGGGCCCGAACAGCACCGGCTTCGAGCGGAGCGCGGGCTCCAGCATATTATGCCCCCCCGTGGGCACGAGACTGCCACCCACGAAGACCACCTCGGCCAGCTGATAGAGGGTGGCCAGCTCGCCCACGGTGTCGAGGATGAGCACCGGGGCGCCCGCCCGGGCGGTGGGCAGGCGGCTCCGCCGGGCCGAGGGCAGGCCCCGGTCGGTCAGCAGCCGCTCCACCTCGGGCACGCGCTCGGGATGCCGCGGGGCCAGGAGCAGCACGAGGTCCCGGTGGTCCGTGCGCACGCGGGCGAACACCTCGGCGATCACGTGCTCCTCGCCGCGGTGGGTGCTGCCCGCCACCCAGATGCGCTCGCGCCCCTCCACGCCGAGGAGGCGCTCCCACAGCTCGCGCGCCCCGGGGATGCCGACCAGCGCATCGGTCTTCATGCTGCCCGTCACCACCACGCGCTCGGGCGGCGCGCCCAGCGCGATGGCGCGCCGGGCGTCCTCCTGCGACTGCATCCCGAGCACCGTGATCGACTCGAGCATCGGGCGCGTGATGAACGTGATCCAGCGATAGCGCCGGAAGGATCGGTCGGAGATGCGGCCGTTGGCGATCATGCTGGGGATGCGGCGGCGGGCGAGCGCGCTCAGGAAGTTCGGCCAGAGCTCGGTCTCCATCCCGATGAAGAAATGGGGCCGCACCGCATCGAGAGCCCGCGACACCGGACCGGGCAGATCGAGGGGGAAGTAGCGGTGCGTGGCGACGCCGTCCAGTCGGTCGGCGACGATGCGCGCGCCGGTGGGCGTGACGGTGGTGACCACGATGGTGAGGGAGGGCCAGCGCCGGCGCAGCGCCTCGACCAGCGGCGTCGCGGTCACCGCCTCCCCTACCGACACCGCGTGCACCCAGCAGCGCGGCTCGGGCGGGAGGCCCTCGCCGATGTAGCCCAGGCGCTGGCGCAGGTTCACGGGGTGCCCGCGGCGGAAGAGCCGGCGGAGCGCCACCAGCGGCGCGTAGACCACCAGCGCCAGCGTGAGCGTCAGCGTGTAGAGGATGCGGATCACGCGGCGGCCTCGAGGCGGGCCGCGTCGGACACGGCGCGCAGCGCGGCCTCGATCTCATCGCGCGCCTTCGCGCGGGCGGCGGCGTCGGCGGCGCGGGCCACCGCGATGGGCTCGCCAAAGCGCACCACGCAGCGGGCGAAGGGGCGCGGGATGCGGAAGCCGTCCCAGGAGCGGAGACGCCACTCCGACGAGGCGGCGAGCGCCACCGGCACCACCGCCGCGCCGCTCAGCGCGGCCAGGATCGGGCC
>DATEDO010000015.1:0-2556 GCA_035281625.1 Candidatus Methylomirabilota bacterium | reverse complement strand
TTACCTGATCACCGTTTGCGACGACGCCAACGAGCGCTGCCCGTTCGTTCCGGGCGCGGTGAAGCGGCTGCACTGGTCATTCGAGGATCCCTCCCGGGCGGTCGGCACGGAGGAGCAGCGACTCACGGTGTTCCGCCGCGTGCGGGACCAGATCCGTGAGCGGATCAGCGCCTGGCTCCGGGAGCTGCCGGCCTGACTCCAACCCGACTGGTCGCCTCGGTCTGCGCGGCCCAGGTCTGCGCCCAGATCGGCGCGTATACCTGGCCCGCGTTGCTTCCCGGGTTCATCGCCGCGTGGGGCCTCTCAAATCGAGAGGCGGGCTGGATCACCGGCGCGTTCTACGCCGCCTACACCCTCGCCGTCCCCATCCTCGTCACGCTGACCGACCGCTTCGATGCGCGAGCGTTCTATCTCCTGGGCGTGGGGTTGACCGTGGCGAGCCACCTGGGCTTCGCCGCGCTCGCCGAGGGGTTCTGGACCGCGACGGTCTTTCGCGCGCTCGCCGGCGTGGGCTGGGCCGGCACCTACATGACCGGGCTGAAGCTCCTCGCCGACCGCGTGGAGCCCGCGCTCATGTCACGGGCGGTGGCGGGACACGCGGCGAGCATCGGCATCGCGGGGGCCCTGTCCTTTCTCTTCGCCGACGCGCTGAGCCGCCTGGCAGGCTGGCGCGGGGCGTTCCTGGGGGCGGCAGTCGCCGCGCTGGCCGCCTGGCTCATCGTGTTCGGCTGGGCCCCCGCCCAGCCGCGCCGGCACCTGCCGGCCCCCGCGCACGCGCTCTTCGACTTCCGCCCCGTGCTCCGGAACCGCTCGGCGATGGCGTATGCGCTCGCGTACTGCGCGCACACCTGGGAGATGAATACGCTGCGAGGCTGGGGCGTGGCCTTTCTCGCCTGGGTGCTCGCCGGGGCCGGCGGCGGTGGCGGGCTCGCACCCAGCGCGATCGTGACCACCATGGGGCTCATCGGCACCTGGGCCAGTGTCGCCGGCAACGAGGCGTCCATCCGACTCGGGCGGCAGCGGCTGGTAGCGGTGGCCATGACGTCCTGCGCGGTGTGCGCCGCGGGCATCGGCTTCCTCGGCGCCCGGTCCTATCCCCTGGCGGCGGCGCTGGTCCTCGTCTACGGCTTACTCATCTGGCTCGACTCCTCGTCGCTGACGGCGGGCGCCGCGGGAAGCGCGGATCCCGCGCGGCGGGGAGCGACCCTCGCCGTCCATTCCATGGCGGGCTACGCGGGCGGCGCGGTTGGACCCGTCGTGATGGGGGGGATTCTCGACCTTGCCGGCGGCATGTCGGTGACCGGATGGGGCCTGGCCTTTCTCCACGTGGCTTTGATCGGAGTCGCCGGCCAGGTGGTGTTCCACGCGCTGGCGCCCCGCGATCTCGCCGGGGATCGAGTCCGTCCCCTGACCGGAGCGTAACGATCCTGTAATTTGACGGCTCTCCTGGCCTCGCGGACACTCCCCCATGTCCGAGCTGGTGGCCCTCATCGAACTCGGCTCGAACGCCGCCCGGTTCGTTCTCACCCGCGTCAACGAGGGTGGCCGCACACGCCACGGGCCACGGCTGCGCCAGTCCGACGTGACCGCGGTCCGCGAGGGGCTCGAGCCGGTCCCGCTGCGCCGACGGCGTCGGCTGCCGGCGTCGGCTACCGCTCCGGCGCCAGCTCCAGACGGTGCAGCGTGGCTCCGGCGAGGTCCCGGTGGCTCACCGTCATCGCGCGAGTACGGCCGTCGATCTTCACGTGCCCGAAGTAGAGGCCGCCCTCGGTGGGCGGGGTATTGACCCGCCCGCCGGGATTCCGCGTGAACACCACCTCGGGGCCGAAGGTGTTGTCGAGGCCGTTGGGCCCGAAGCCACCCGCGTGGAGCGGCCCCGAGACGAACTCGTAGAACGGGGTGAAGTTCTGGAACTGGGCCCGCCCGGGATCATAGCGGTGGGTGGCGCAGTAGTGCACGTCGGCGGTGATCCACACCACGTTCTTGATGGCGCCGCGCTTGATGAAGGCCAGGATGTCGGCGATCTCCAGCTCGCGGCCCATGGCGGGGCCGTCGCCCTGCGCCACCGCCTCCGAGCCCCACTTCCGAGCGGCGTCGTGGTAGACGACGAGCCCGAGCGGCATGTCCGCCGCGATGACCTTCCAGGTCGCGCGGGAAGCGGCCAGCTCACGCTTGAGCCATTCCGACTGCGCGCGCCCCAGGATGCGGGCGTCGTCGCCGAGCGTGGTCTGGCGGTTATCGCTGTTGTCCCCGCGCTCGCTCCGCATGTCGAGCATGAAGAGGTCGAGCAGCGGGCCGCGGCGTACTGTCCGGTAGACGCGTTCGGTGTCGTGGGGGTGACCCGGCAGGGGCGTGAAGTCGAACATCGCCCGCTTGGCCCGGGCGGCGAGGAGCCCGCAGCTCTTCACCGTGTACCGCGGGTCTTCGAGAACGCGCGCGTGGAACCAGTTGTTCGTCACCTCGTGGTCGTCCCACTGCACGTACTGGGGCACCTCGGCGTTGAAGCGGCGGACGTGCTCGTCCATGAGGTTGTAGATGTAGTTGCCCCGGAACTCC
>DATEDO010000014.1:0-13278 GCA_035281625.1 Candidatus Methylomirabilota bacterium | reverse complement strand
TCCACTTCCTGCGGCGGCGCATCGCGCTCAAGCTCACGGTGACGCTGGTGGGCTTCACCGCCATCGCCGCGCTCGCCGCCGGCCTCTACATCAACCAGGCGCTGGAGGGCTTTGCCGTCGAGTCCCTGGAAGCCCGGCTCGCCGCGGTGGGCGGGCTGCTCCACGACGAGGCGCGCGATCTGGTGCGGAGCGGGGCCGGCGAGCCGGCGCTCCAGGCCTTCGCGGTCCGGGCCGCGCGCGCGGTGGAGGCGCGCGTCACCGTGATCGTGCCCGACGGCCGCGTCGTCGCGGAGTCCGGGGCGGCGCCCGGCGGCCTCGTCACCATGGAGAATCACGCAGCGCGACCGGAGATGCGCGAGGCGCTGGCGGGCCGGGTCGGGCGCGACCTCCGCACCAGCGCCACCCTCGAGGCGCCGCTGCTCTACGTCGCGACGCCGCTGCGAGACGGTGATCGCGTGGTTGGCGCGCTGCGCCTGGCGCTGCCCCTCACCGCGGTGACCGCCTCCTACGAGACGGTGCACCGCGTGATGCTGGGCGGCGCGGTGGTGGCGCTGGTGGTCGCGCTGGGCATCGGTCTCTTCGTCTCCGGCCGCGTGACGCGGCCGGTGATCGAGATGCAATCCATCGCGCGCCAGCTCAGCGAGGGCAACTTCACCGTGCGGGCGCCGATCCGCTCGCCCGACGAGATCGGCACGCTCGGCCGCTCCCTCAACGTATTGGCCGCTCGGCTCCGGGAGAAGATCCAGGACCTCGCGCAGGAGCAGGCCAAGACCGCCGCCATCGTGGACGGCATGGTGGAGGGCGTGATCGCGGTGGACGGCCACGACCACATCCTCCTGATGAACGAGCGGGCGCGGGTCATCTTCGATCTGGGCCCCGGGCGTCTGGAGCGGAAGCCGTTCCTCGAGGTGATCCGCAACGCTGATCTCCATGACGTCTTCCGCGAGAGCCGGGCCGCGGGGGCCGACGGCGGCGACGACCGGGCGGTGCGCCGGGAGCTCCGGCTCTCCACGCCGGTGGAGCGCGCCCTCCAGGTGCATGCGACGGCCATTCGCCTGGTCGGAGGGGAGATCGGGGTCGCGATGGTGCTCCACGACGTCACCGCGCTGCGCCAGCTCGAGCAGGTGCGCACCGAGTTCGTCGCCAACGTGTCCCACGAGCTCCGGACACCGCTCACGGCCATCCAGGGTTATCTCGAGACGCTTCTGGGCGGCGCGGTGGACGATCCCGCCCACGCCCGGCGGTTCCTCGAGATCGCCTTCCGGCACACCGAGCGGCTGGGACGGCTGCTCAACGACCTCACCGATCTGTCGAACATCGAGCTGGGACGGGTGACGCTGCATATGGGGCCGGTGGCGCTCGACGATCTGGTGGAAGAGACGTTCGCCATCATGCGGACCAAGGCCGATGCGGGGCGAGTCGGCCTCGAGGCCAAGCTCTCCCCGGATCTTCCGCCGGTGCACGGGGATCACGACCGACTGGCGCAGGTGCTCATCAACCTGGTGGACAACGGCGTGAAGTACACGCCGGCCGGCGGCCGGGTCACCGTGGAGGCCCTGGCCGACGGACGCCAGGTGGAGCTGGTCGTCGCGGACACCGGCATCGGGATCCCGCCTGCCGAGCTGCCCCGAATCACGGAGCGCTTCTATCGAGTGGACAAGGCGCGCTCCCGGGAGCTCGGCGGCACGGGGCTGGGTCTCGCCATCGTCAAGCACCTGGTGGCCGCCCACGGCGGGCGCCTCAGCATCGAGAGCCGGCCCGACGAGGGCACGCGGGTGCGGATCGTCCTGCCTGTGGCCGGGCCGGCCGAGCCCGGCTAGCGCCCCCCGCCTGCGAAGAAGTCGCTCGCCCACCGGAAGTCGGCGATCCCCGCCGCGGCAGCAGCGGCTCGGTCCTTCGGGGAGTCGCCCACGTGGGTGGACAGCGTGAGGACGATCCCGTGGGCGGCGGCCAGGTCGAGGAACATCCCCACCTTCGGCTTGCGGCAGGCGCAGCCCTGCCCGTCGTCGTGGGGACAGAGCCGCCAGTCCGTGAAGGGCCCGCCCAGCCGCGCGTTCACCCAGGCGAAGCGTCGGTGCACCTCGGCCTCGCTGATCTCGCCGCGTGCGATGCGCCCCTGGTTGGAGACGATGAAGCAGGCGGTGTAGTCCGCCCGCACCCGCGCGAGCGTCTCGGGCACGCCCGGCATGAGCACCGGATTGCCGTCAGCGTCGAGTAGAGTGCGATTGTCGCGCAGTCGCGTGAGGGTCCCGCCCCAGTCGAGGAAGAGCGCGCGGCGAGGCGTCATGGCGCGCCACGCTATCACGGCCCGGCGGGCCGCGGGAAGTAGCCGCGCGCCCGGCCGCGTACGTGGCGATGTCGAGCAGCAGGTGCAGGATCCACACGCCCCGGAAGCCTTCGGTCGCGATCTGGTGACGCCCACGTGACGCCAGCGTGACGGCCGTCACGGAATCTTCACTGGCGGAGCGGTACGTCGTTCACACCCCGGGTGCCACGATGTACTCGTGAGCGCACACCACGCAGAGCGACTGGGACGGGCCGATCTGCACACGCACACTACGTGGAGCGACGGTGCGCAGCGGCCGGAAGCCATGGTGGCGGCGGCGTCCGGACGGGTCGACGTGCTTGCCATCACCGACCACGACGAGATTCGAGGAGCGCTGGCCGCCCGCGCCTACGCGCGCTCGCAGCCGCTGCTCGGCGTGGACGTGATCGTGGGGGAGGAGATCAGCACCCTCAACGGGCATCTCCTGGGTCTCTACCTCGAAGAGCGGGTGCCGCCCGGACTGACAGCGTTCCGCACCATCGAGCTGATCCATGCCCAGGGCGGCGTCGCGGTGGCCGCGCATCCCTTTCATCCGGTGCGGGGGCGCTCCCGTGGGCATCGGAGCATCGGCCCCATGTTGCCCGACCTGCCGGTGGACGCAGTGGAGGTGGTGAACAACGCCGGCGTGTTCTCGTGGCTCTACGACGCCTGGGGCGCCCTCCGCAACACGGCTTGGATGCTGCCGGCCTGCGGCGGCAGCGACGCCCACGACGTCTGGTACGTGGGCAGCGGCGTCACGCGCTTCGAGGGCCGGGACGCCGCGGCCCTGCGCCGCGCTCTCCGCGATGGCCGCACGAGAGCCCATCGCGGGTGGGCCTGGACCGCCGACAAGCTGCCCCGCCACGTGCATTACCAGTCCCGCAGCCTCATCAAGTTCCTGCGCCTGAGCGCGCAAAGGAGAGCACTGTGAGCCACGAGCGAGAGTTTCGCTGGCTGGAGCGCGGCGAGGGCGAGCCCGTGCTGTTCCTCCACGGCCTGCTGGGGAGAATGGATCACTGGGAGAGCGTCCTGGACCGTCTCGGCGGCAAGAGTTGCCGTCCCATGGCGCTCTCGCTGCCTATCTTCGAGCCGTGGCTGTCGGAGCCGTCCCTCGAGGCCCTCGGGGATCACGTCCGGGCCTTCCTGGACGCGCTCGAGATTCCCCGCGTCATCCTGGGCGGCAACTCCCTGGGCGGCCACGTGGCGATCAGGCTAGCCCTGGCCGCGCCCGAGCGCCTCTCGGGGCTGATCCTCACGGGCTCGTCGGGACTCTTCGAGCGCGGATTCGCCCGCGGGGTGCCCCATCGGCCGACCGCGGCCTTCGTGCGGGAGAAGATGGAGGAGGTCTTCCACGATCCGGCGGTCGTCACCGACGAATGGGTGGAGTCGGTGCGGCGGCTCGTGACCGCGCCGGGGCCCGCGATGCGCGTGCTCCGCTTCGCCCGTGCGGCGCGGCGGGACAATGTCGAGGCCCGGCTAGGCGAGGTGCGAGCGCCCACGCTCCTGGTGTGGGGCCGGGACGACCGCATCACGCCGCCCGAGGTCGCCGAGCGCTTCCGGCGTCTCCTCCCCGACGCCGAGCTCCTCTATCTCTCGGCGTGCGGGCACGCGCCCATGCTCGAGTGGCCGGACCGCTTCGCCGCCGCGGTGGCTTGGTGGCTCGGCGCTTCCCGGGAGCGGCGGGCGGCGCCGGCGCTGATGACGGGAGTGGCTCGATGATGACGCGCGCGGCGGGGCATCTGCTGGGATGGTGGGCGGCACGCCGTCGCCGGGCGCTCGAGCGCGCGTGGCGCCGGCCGGCCGGAGTGCAGGAGGAGACGCTGCTCGCCCTAGTCACGGCGGCGCGCGACACCGAGTTCGGCCTGGCCCACGGGTTTGCGGGCATTCGCTCCGTGGCCGAGTACCAGGAGCGGGTGCCGCTGCGCGACTACCTCGAGTTTCAGCCGCTCTGGGAGCGTGCGGTGTGGGGGCTTCCCGACGTGACCTGGCCGGGCGAGATACGCCAGTGGGTGAAGACCTCGGGCACCACGGCGGGCGACAAGCTGATCCCCCTCACCGCGCCCGCCCTCGCGGCGCAGCGCAAGGGCGGCTGGGACGCCCTGCTCCTCGCCGTCGAGCGCGTGGGGGCGGAGCCGCTGCTCGGGGGACCCCTGATGTTCCTGGGCGGCAGCACGGCGCTCGAGCCGGTGGGCCAGCGGGGCGTGGTGGGCGACCTCTCCGGGCTCACGGTGCGCCGGCTGCCGCCGCTGATCCGGGCGCGCTACGCGCCGGGCGCGGCGGCGGCCATCCCCGACTGGGACACTCGCGTCGAGACCATCGCTCGGCAGGCGGCATGGCAAGACTTGAGAATGATCGCGGGCATGCCGTCGTGGACCCTGGTCTTCTTCGAGCGGGTGGCCCGAACCCGTGCCCTCGCGGGGCGGCCCATCCGCGACCTCGCGCAGTGCTGGCCCAATCTCCGCATCCTCATCCACGGCGGCGTCTCGTTCGCGCCCTACACGGGTGTCTTCGCGGAGTGGATGGGCCGACCCATCGAGCGGCTGGAGGTGTATCCGGCCTCGGAAGGGTGGGTGGCGATCCAGACGGAGGCCCGGAACGGGCTCACGCTCACCCTCGACAACGGGAGCTTCTACGAGTTCGTGCCGGTCGAGGACCTGGACGCGGAGCGGCCGCGGCGCCACACCGTGGCCGACGTGGAGCTGGGCCGGCCCTACGCGGTGGTCGTTACCACGCCCGCCGGGCTCTGGGGGTATCTGCTCGGCGACGTCGTGCGCTTCGTGGCGCGAGACCCGCTGCGGCTCCGCGTGATCGGCCGCACGCGTCACTTCGTGAACGCCTTCGGAGAGAACGTGATCGTCGAGGAGGTGGAGCGGGCGCTCACCACCGCCTGCCGGCGTACCGAGGCGGAGGTGGTGGAATTCACGGTGGCGCCGCGCTACCCCACCGCGGACGAGCCGCGGGGAGGCCACGACTGGCTCGTCGAGTTCCGCATCCTGCCACGCGAGCCGGAGGAGTTCACGCGCGTCCTCGACGAGACGCTGGCCGCGGCCAACACGGACTACCGGACCAAGCGCTGGCGGGACGTCGGAATGCTCCCCCCGCGCGTGCTCGCGCTGCCGTCGGGCGCGGTGCACCGGTGGATGCGGGAGGCCGGGAAGCTCGGCGACCAGCACAAGGTCCCGCGGGTCACCAACGATCGAACGGTGGCCGGCGCCCTGCTGACCGCGTCGCGGGCTCTCGGCGAGCCCCAGTTGCTGCCCGGCGCGGGGCCCTTGGCCGTCGCGGGAGTCCGCTGAGGGTCAGACGGTGATGTCACAAAACCTTCACGAAGCCGACACGGTCGCGCAGCGCGGCGCGGGTACGGTCTGGGCCGTGATGGCCGCCTCGGTCTCGCCGGTCGTGAAGTTGGACGAGGTCACCAAGGAGTTCGGCGCCACTCGGGCCCTCGACCGGGTTTCCGTCACCATCTCGCCGGGTGAGTTCGTGGCCGTCATCGGCCGCTCGGGGGCGGGGAAGACCACGCTGCTGCGCTGCCTGTCCCGGGCCGCGGTGGCCTCATCGGGCCGGATCTGGTTCGGCGAGGAAGACCTGGCCGCGGTAACGGGCTCCCGGCTCCGCGCCCACCGCGCGCGGGTGGGCATGATCTTCCAGCAATTCAACCTCGTGCGACGGCTGCGCGTCCTGGACAACGTCTTGATCGGCCGGCTGCCGCATGTCCGCGGTTGGTGGCGGTGGGCGACTCTGCTCCGTCGGTTCCCCGCCGACGAACGCGCGGTGGCCAGGCGCGCGCTCGCCCACGTGGGGCTGCTCGACCGCGCGTGGCAGCGCACCGACACGCTGTCGGGCGGCGAGCAGCAGCGCGTCGCCATCGCGAAGATCCTCGCCCAGGAGCCGCGCATCATCCTGGGCGACGAGCCGGTAGCGAGTCTCGACATGGCCAACGGCGCCATGGTGATGGAGACGCTGCGTCGGGTGGCCACCGAAGCCGGCGTCACCGTGATCACCACCCTTCATCACGTGGACTACGCGCGCCGCTACGCCGATCGGGTGCTGGGCTTCCGGCAGGGCGCCCTCGTCTTCGACGGCGCGCCCGCGGCCCTGGACGAGCCGGCCCTCACGCGGATCTTCGACGGGGTCCCGTCCGGCGCCGCCGAGGCCTCGGCCGAGTACACGCTGCCCGGCGCCGAGCTGGTCGCCACGTGAGCCAGGGGTACACCGCGCTGCACGCCGGGCCCGTGCCCGAGGCCCCCGTCCGCGCGTCGACCACGGGCCGGAGCCTCGTGACGGTGCTGGGGCTGGCCGTCGTTCTCGCCCTCGCCGCGCGGGTCATCGAGCTGCGGCCGCTCGAGCTCTTGCGAGACGCGGGGAACATCGGGGTGTTCCTCCGAGGCTATCTCCAGCCGTCCTTCACGCACATCGGCGAGTACGCCTGGCAGTGCGTGGTGACGATCTGCATCGCCCTCTGGGGCACCGTGCTCGCGGTGGCGCTGTCCGTCCCGCTGGGCCTTCTCGGCGCGCGCAATCTCGCGCCGCATCCCCTCGTATACATGGCGACCCGGCGCATCATGGACCTGCTCCGCGCCGTCAACGAGTTCGTGTTCGCCCTGATGTTCGTCACCGCGGTTGGCCTGGGCCCCTTCGCGGGCATGCTCGCCCTGGGCATTCACACCGGCGGCGTCCTCGGGAAGCTCCTGAGCGAGACGATCGAGGCCATGGATCCCGGTCAGGCCGAGGGGGTGGCCGCCACCGGCGCCTCGCGCCTGCACGTGATCGCCTTCGGCGTCATCCCGCAGGTGATGCCGAACTTCCTCTCCTACGTGCTCCTGCGCTTCGAGTCGGACATTCGCTCCGCTTCGGTCATCGGGATGGTGGGCGGGGGCGGGATCGGCTTCTACCTCTGGGACACCATCCGCTCCTTCAACGACCGGGAGGCGGCCACCGTCATCCTGCTCATCGTCGCCATGGTCATGGCCGTGGACGTGATCTCGTCCCGCATACGCCGAGCCGCCATCTAGCCGCTCCTCGAGCAAGGAGGAACTCATGCGCGTACTCCACACCCTGGCCCTCGCCGCCCTCGCCGTGCTCGCCGGCGTGTCCGCCGCCCCGGCGGCCGATCCGACCTGGCCCAAGGAGCTGACCTTCGCGCTGCTCTCCACCGAGAACGCGGCGGAAATCACGCGGCGCTGGGGGCCGATCCTCGCCCAGCTCGAGAAGGACCTGGGCATCAAGGTGAAGAGCGCGACCGCCACCGACTATCGCGGGAGCATCGAGGCCCTCAAGTTCAAGAAGGCGGAGATGGGGCACCTCGGCCCCAAGGCGTACGTGGAGGCGTCCAACAACAACTACGCCAATGTCGAGCCGGTGGCCCAGCTGCGGCTGGCCAACGGCTCCCTCGGCTATCGCTCCTGCCTCATCGTCCACTCGGACGCGGACATCTTCGGGCCCGAGGACATGGCGGGGAAGACCTTCGCCTTCAACGATCCCAACTCCACCTCCGGCTATCTCGTGCCCTCCAGCTTCTTCATGGGCGAGATGGGCGTGGATCCCAAGAAGTACTTCTCGAAGGTGACGTTCTCGGGCTCCCACGAGGCGTCCATCCTCGCCGTGGCCAACAAGAAGGTGGAGGTGGCCTCGACGAATCTCCCCGACCTCCAGCAGCTCACGCGCGAGGGCAAGGTGCCCCGGGGCGGTCTGCGGGTGATCTGGGTGTCCAAGCTCATCCCCAATGACCCCATCGTGGTGCGCAAGGATCTGCCGGCGAGCCTCAAGTCGGCCATCAAGGAGTCGCTCGTCAGCATGCGGGACCGGAACCCCGACGTGTTCAAGGAGATCGGCGCCTGGCTGGGCGGCTTCGTGGCCGCCGACGACGGGAAGTACCAGGTCATCCGCGAGCTGAACGAGACCGCTCGGAAGCTTGCGGCGCAGAAGTAGCCCAGTGATGGTGGAGGTGGAGCGCCGGCGGCGCTGGATGTCAGTGCTGGCGACGACTGCCCCCGCCAGCCTCGAGGCCTTCCGCGAGCGTCTGGATCCCCGGCCGGCCTATGACTTTCTGCGTCGGCCCGAGACCGGGCTGGTGATGGTCAGGGGCCGGGCCGGGGGCACCGGGATGCGGTTCAACCTCGGGGAGATCCCGGTCACCCGGTGCTCCATTCGTCTCGACGACGGCACGGTGGGCCATGCCTATGTCGGGGGCCGCGACGCGCGGCATGCCGAGTTGGCCGCGCTCTTCGATGCCCTGCTGCAGAGCGATGGGCGGCGCGCTGAGATCGAGGCGCGACTCATCGAGCCTCTCGCCGCGTTCCGCCAGGCGCGGCGACAGGCGGCGGCGGCGCGCTCGGCGCCGACGCGGGTGGAGTTCTTCACCATGGTCCGGGGCGGGGAATGAGCCTGCGCGCCGGTCTCGTCGATCCCGTGCTGGACGCGCAGCGGGTGTTCCGCGGCGTCCTGGACGCCATGGCGCATCCCGGCCGCGTGGTGGCGCTGGCGGGCACACCCCAGCCGCCCGCACCCCTCGGCCCGGGGGCCGCCGCCATCTGTCTCACGCTGCTGGACTACGAGACGCCGCTCTGGGTGGCGCCCGCGGCTCGGGTGGCGGAGGTCCTCGACTACCTGCGGTTCCATTGCGGGGCCCCGATCGTCGGTGATCCGGCGGACGCGGCTTTCGCCGTCGTTCCGGCCGGCGAGCTTCCCCCGCTCGAGGCCTTCGCGCAGGGATCGGACGCCTACCCCGACCGCTCGGCGACGCTGATCGTCGAGGTGGCCGGGCTCGCGGGAGGCACCGGCCGCCGGCTCAGGGGGCCTGGCATCGACGGCGAGCGCCGTCTCCATGTTCGAGGAGCTCCGGAGCGACTGTGGTCCATGTTAGTGGAAAACCACGCGCGCTTTCCCCGTGGAGTGGATCTGCTCCTCGTCGCCGGCGCCGCCGTCGTGGCGCTCCCTCGTACCACCCTTGTGGAGCCCTGACGTGTACGTCGCGGTGAAGGGTGGCGAGGAGGCGATCGCCGCGGCGCATAGGCTGCTCGCCCAGGCGCGGCGTGGCGATCCCGCCGTCCCCGAGCTGAGCCTCGCGCAGATCGAGCAGCAGCTCGGCCTGGCCGTGGATCGGGTGATGGGCGAGGGATCGCTCTACGACCGAGAGCTGGCGGCGCTGGCGATCAAGCAAGCCAGCGGCGACCTCATCGAGGCGGTGTTCCTCCTGCGGGCGTACCGGACCACCCTGCCCCGCTTTGGCTCCTCTCAGCCCATCGAGACGGCGGCCATGACCGTGCGCCGCCGCATCTCGGCGACCTTCAAGGATCTACCGGGAGGCCAGGTGCTCGGGCCCACCTATGACTACACGCATCGCCTGCTCGACTTCGAGCTGGCGGCGCCGGGCGAAGCCGGCCGCGCGCCCGAATCCCCGGCGGTGACGCCGCCGCGGCGGCCGGAGACGGAGCCGCTCCCGCGAGTGATCGATCTTCTCGACCGTGAGGGGCTCATCGAGAACGAGGCGCCCGACCCCGCCGACCGCCGCGTGGGCGATCTGACGCGCGACCCCCTCACGCTGCCGGCCGGGCGCGACGTGCGCCTGCAGAGCCTGGCGCGGGGCGACGAGGGATTCCTCCTCGCGCTGGGCTACGCCACCCAGCGCGGCTACGGCCGGAACCATCCCTTCGCGGGCGAGATTCGCCTGGGCGAGGTGGAGGTGGAGCTCTGCCCCGAGGAGCTGGGTTTCGCGGTGACGGTCGCGGAGATCACCGTCACCGAGTGCCAGATGGTGAACCAGTTCAAGGGCTCGCGCGTGGCGCCACCCCAGTTCACCCGCGGCTACGGGCTGGCGTTCGGCCACTCCGAGCGCAAGGCCATGGCGATGGCCCTCGTGGATCGGGCGCTCCGGGCGCCCGAGCTCGGGGAGGACGTGAGTGCGCCCGCCCAGGACGAGGAGTTCGTGCTCTATCACGCCGACAACGTCGAGGCGTCCGGCTTCGTGCAGCACTTGAAGCTGCCCCACTACGTGGACTTCCAGTCGGAGCTGGTGCTGCTGCGCGCGCTCCGGAGTCAGGCGTGAGCGGCTACAACTTCGCGTTCCTCGACGAGCAGACGAAAAGGATGATCCGGAGGTCGATTCTCAAGGCAGTGGCCATCCCCGGCTACCAGGTGCCGTTCGGCAGCCGCGAGATGCCGCTGTCCTACGGCTGGGGCACGGGCGGCGTGCAGGTCACGGCGAGCCTCATCGGCCCGGACGACGTGCTCAAGGTGATCGACCAGGGCGCCGACGACACCACCAACGCCGTCAGCATCCGGAGCTTCTTCGTGCGCACCACCGGGGTGCGGACCACCGCTCGCACGCGCGAGGCGACGCTGATCCAGTCGCGGCACCGCATTCCCGAGACGCCCCTGCGGGCCGGGCAGGTGCTGGTGTTCCAGGTGCCCATCCCGGAGCCGCTGCGCTGGCTCGAGCCGCGCGAGGCGGAGACCCGCAAGATGCACGCCGTCGAGGACTACGGGGCCATGCACGTGCGGCTCTACGAGGACATCACCCGCCACGGCAAGGTCGCCCAGACCTACGACTATCCGGTGCGGGTCAACGGGCGCTACCTCATGCGCCCCTCGCCCATCCCCAAGTTCGACAACCCCAAGCTCGACCGGAATCCCGCCCTGCTCCTCTTCGGCGCGGGGCGCGAGAAGCGCATCTACGCGGTGCCGCCTCACACCTCCGTGCAGAGCCTGGACTTCGAGGACCATCCCTTCGAGGTCGAGACGTGGCGGGAGCCGTGCGCGCTCTGCGGCGCCGCCGGCGTCTTCCTCGACGAGATCGTCGTCGACGACAAGGGCGGGCGTACCTTCGTGTGCTCCGATACCGACCACTGCGCGGAGCGCCGGGGCCGGCGGAGCGGGATTCGCCCGTGACGGATGAGTCTCCTCTCCTCAGCGTGCGCGGCCTCACCAAGCGCTACGGCGCCCACCTGGGCTGTCTCGACGTGGGCTTCGACCTCTGGTCCGGCGAGGTGCTGGGGGTGGTGGGCGAGTCGGGGTCGGGCAAGACCACGGTGCTCAACTGCCTCGCCGGCTCGGTGGAGCCGAGCGGGGGCACGGCCCTGTATCAGCAGCGTGACGGCCGCCGCGTGGACGTGCTGCGCATGGCGGAAGCCGCCCGGCGGCGCATGCTCCGCGCCGACTGGGGCATCGTGCACCAGAATCCGCGGGACGGGCTCCGCATGTCGGTGAGCGCGGGCGCCAACGTCGGCGAGCCCCTCATGGCGCTCGGCCAGCGGCACTACGGACGGATCCGCGGCGCCGCGCTCCGGTGGCTGGAGACGGTGGAGATCCCCGTGGACCGCGTGGACGATCTGCCGTCCACCTTCTCCGGCGGTATGCAGCAGCGGCTCCAGATCGCCCGCAACCTGGTGGCCCAACCGCGCCTCGTGCTCATGGACGAGCCCACCGGCGGCCTGGACGTCTCGGTGCAGGCGCGGCTGCTGGACCTCCTGCGGAGCCTCGTGGCCGACCTCGGCCTGGCCGCCATCGTGGTGACCCACGACCTCGGCGTGGTGCGGCTCCTGGCTCATCGGCTGCTCGTGATGCGCCGGGGCGAGATCGTCGAGGCCGGGCTCACCGACCAGGTGCTCGACGATCCCCACCACGAGTACACGCAACTCCTGGTGGCCTCGGTGATACACCCGTGACCGTCACGGCCCCCCCGGCTCTCGAGATCCTCGGCGTGGAGAAGACCTTCGTGCTGCACGCGCAGGGCGGCGCACGGCTGCCCGTCCTCTCCGGGGTGACCCTCGCGGTGCACGGGGGCGACTGCGTGGTGCTGGCCGACCCGTCGGGGGCGGGGAAAAGCACCCTCCTGCGCGCCGCCTACGGCAACTACAAGCCCCAGGCCGGCCGCATCCTGGTCCGGCACGGGGACAACGTGGTCGACATCGTGAGCGCCCCCGCCCGCCACGTCCTCGAGGCGCGCCGGCGCACCCTCGGTTACGTGAGCCAGTTCCTGCGGGTCATCCCGCGCATCCCCGTGCTCGACGTGGTGGCGGAGCCGCTACGGGCCATGGGGCTGCCCAAGGGGATCGCGCGCGATCGGGCCCGGCTCGTGCTCACCCGCCTGCACATCCCGGAGCGCCTGTGGGGGCTCTCGCCGGTGACGTTCTCAGGCGGCGAGCAGCAGCGCGTGAACGTGGCGCGGGTGTTCGTCGCCGACTATCCCATCCTGCTCCTGGACGAGCCCACCGCCTCCCTGGACGCGGAGAGCCGGGCGCTCGTCGTCGAGCTGATTCGCGAGGCACGCGCCGCCGGCGCGGCCATCCTCGCCACCGTGCACGATACCGCCGTGCGCGCCGAGATCTCGACGCGCACGGTGATGCTGGAGGACCTGGCGGCATGAGTCAGGACGTGCTCTTCACCAATGCGCGCATCGTCATGCGACACGAATTGATCCAGGGCTCCGTGCGGATCCGGGGCGGCAGCATCATCGAGGTGGCGCCGGGGCCCGTCCGGACGCGGGGCGGGATGGATCTGGAAGGCGACTATCTCCTCCCCGGGCTCGTCGAGGTGCACACCGACATGCTGGAGAAGCATGCGGTGCCCCGGCCGAAGGTGCAGTGGCCCTCCGTGGCGGCGGTGATCGCCCACGACGCCCAGCTCGCCGCCGCCGGTATCACCACGGTGCTGGACGGCCTGGCCGTCGGCTACGTGGTGGACACGCTCGAGCGCCCGCGGGATCCCCGGCCCTTCGCGGAGGCGATCCGCGAGGCGCAGGGACAAGGGCTGCTCCGGGCCGAGCACTTCTTCCACATGCGCTGCGAGGTGAGCACCGAGCACGTGGTGGACGACTTCGAGCCCTTCGCCGAGGACCCGCTGGTACGCCTGGTGTCACTCATGGACCACACGCCCGGGCAACGGCAGTTTCTCAAGGTGGAAAAGTACCGCGAGTACAACCAGGGCAAGTACGGCCTGAGCGATCGGGAGCTCGATGCCCTCATCGCCAAGCG
>DATEDO010000013.1:0-19106 GCA_035281625.1 Candidatus Methylomirabilota bacterium | reverse complement strand
GCCCGCACGTCCTTCGACAGGTCCGCCGGGTCGAGCGTCGAGTGCACGATCCGCTTGCCCTTCGGCATCTTCACGCCGTAGTTCGTCACGGAGAAGCTGCACCCGATGCCGAAGATGACGTCCGCGTCGTCCAGGAACTGGCGGACCGCCTTCGGGACGGAGCGCCCGCCGGAGCCGAGCGACAGCGGGTGGTTCTCCGGGAAGGCGCTCTTGCCCTGCAGCGAGGTCGTCACCGGCGCCTCCAGCAGCTCGGCCAGCGCGCGCAGCTGCGGCCACGCCTTCGCGTAATGCACGCCCTGGCCGGCATAGATCACCGGCCGCTGGGCGGCCACCAGCGCCTCGGCCAGCGTGCTGACCGCCTGCGGGTCGGGCGCCACGCGCAGGCGCGGCGCCGGCGTGTAGACGAAGTCGTCGGGGACCTCCGCCCGCATGACGTCCACCGGGATCTCCACCAGGACCGGGCGCGGGCGGCCGTTCTTCACCTGGGTGAAGGCGCGCCGCATGGCGTCCGGCACGTCCGCCGAGCGCATCACGTACTCCGCCCACTTGGTGACGTGGCGATAGTTCTGGGTGGAGTTGAAGTTCGGCGGGATGCCCGCGATCTTCCGCGGGTAGCCGCCGGGAATCACCACGATCGGCACCGAGTCGCCGAAGGCCTGGGCCACGCCGCCGAAGGAGTTCTCCGTGCCGGGGCCGTGCTGCATGCAGAACACGCCGATCTTGCGGCCGGAGGTGATGCGACTGACCGCATCCGCCATGTGGATGCCGGTGCGCTCTTGCCGGACGATGATGGGGCGGATACCGGCGGCGGCGGCGGCTTCGAGGATGTGGTTGACAGGATAGCCGATGACGAACTCGACTCCCTCGCGCTTGAGGATCTCGGCGATGGCGGCAGTGGCCTTCATGGCGCCTCCTTGTGGAATAGCCGAGAGAGTACACCAATTCGGGCTTGACCGGGTGCCCGCGCCTCCTTAGGGTGCTCATGCGAGCGGTTCCGCGATGTGAACGGGCGGTGCACGGATCGGGCGCGCCGGCGACGGCGGGCGGAGGGCGGCGGCATGGCGAAGCGGGCGAAGCGACGGACGGCGGTGAAGCGAGTGGCGCGGGCCAAATCATCCGCCAAGCCCCATCGGCGGGAGATCCGCGTGCCTGGCATGTCGGAGCCCATCAGCCACTTCACTCACGTCGTGCGCGCCGGCAACATCGTGTTCGTGTCGGGCTGCGTGGCGTCTGACTCGGAGGGCCGCACGGTGGGCGGCCCCGACGCGACCGCTCAGGCGCGGCAGGCGCTGGAGAACATCAAGAAGTGCCTGACCGCCGCCGGGGCCACGTTCGCGGATGTGTGCAAGGTCACGGTGTTCCTCAAGAACATGGCCGATCGCGAGAAGGTCAATGTCGCGCGCAAGGAGTATTTCGGGCCCCATCGGCCGGCGAGCACCCTGGTGGAGATCTCGAACTTCGTCCGTGACGACATCCTCGTGGAGATCGAGGCCACCGCGGTCGTGGCGAGATGAGCGTCGAGACCGCCGACGTCGTCGTGGTGGGCGGCGGCGTCAACGGCGCCAGCATCGCCTACGCCCTGGCCGCCCGCGGGGTGAAGCGGGTCACCCTGCTCGAGCAGGGCGCCCTCGCCCACGGCGCCTCGGGCCGCTCGAGCGCGCTGGTGCGCATGCACTACACGAACGAGTGGGACGCGCGCCTGGCCTGGGCGAGCTTCCCCGTGTTTCGCGACTGGCCGGAGCTGATGGGCGGGCCGCCGGTGTTCACCCACACCGGGTTCGTCAACGTCGTCGCGCCCGAGTACGCGGAGGCGCTCAGAAAGAACGTCGAGATGCTGCGCGGCATCGGTATCAACACCACCGCGCTCAGCCCCACCGAGCTCCGCGACCTCCAGCCCTTCGCCCACGTGGACGACCTGGGCGCGGCCGCCTACGAGCCGGATTCGGGCTACGCGAGCCCGGTGGACGTGGTCGAGGGCTTCGGCCGGCGCGCCCGCGAGCTGGGCGCCACGGTGCGGCTCTGGACGCCCGTCACCGGCGTGCTCAGGCGGGAGAGCCGCGCGACCGGCGTGACGACGGCGGCGGGCGAGATCCACGCCGGCGCGGTGGTGGTGGCGGCCGGCGCGTGGGCGCCGCGCCTCTGCCGCGAGATGGGGCTGGCGCTGCCGGCGCGGCCCAAGGCCATCGACACCGTGGCGGTGTCGCGGCCGCCCGAGCTGGCGCGGGGCCACATGGTGTTCATCGACAATGCGCAGGGCAGCTACTTCCGGCCGGAGGCGGGCGGGCTCACGCTCGTCGGCGTGCCGTGCCAGGAATGGGACGTGAATCCCGACACGCTCGGCGCGGGGCTGCCACCCGAGGCGGCGGCCGTGGGGGCGGGCATCCTCACGCATCGTATTCCCCTGATGGAGCGCGCCACGCTCGCCCGGGGCTACCGGGCCTTCGACTGCTACAGCGGCGATCGCCATGCCATTCTCGGTCTCGTGGAGGGGGTGGATGGGCTCTATCTCGCCACCGCGTTCAGCGGCTCGGGCTTCAAGATCGCGCCCGCGGTGGGGCAGTGCATGGCGGAGCTCATCACCGAGGGACGGGCCAAGACCGTGGATCTCACCGCCTTCGGCCTTGGCCGCTTCACCGAGGGCCGCCCGCTGGAGGGCCCGTACCCGTACGCGCAGCGCCTCGACCACAAGGACCCGTTCACGAGCCGGCTCGTGTGATGGCCACCCTCCCCCGCACCGCGGACGTCGTCATCATCGGCGCCGGCGCCATCGGCACCGCGATCGCCTATCACCTCGCGCGCAAGGGCGCGCGCGACGTCGTGATCATCGAGCGCGAGATGGTGGGCGCGGGGTCGACGAGCAAGGCCGCGGGCGGCATCCGGGTGGAGTTCCCCCTGAAGGTCGAGGTGGAGTTCTCGCTCCGCGGCATCGCGTTCTTCAAGCGCTTCCGCGACGAGATGGGCGGCGCCGAGTGCGACTTCCGCCAGGAGGGCTATCTCTTCCTCCTCACCTCGGAGGCCGACGTCGAGCGCTTCCGCCGGAACCAGGTCGTGCAGCACGCCCTCGGCGCGGAGTCGCGCATCATCAGCCCCGACGACGCGCGGCAGCTCGTGCCGTCGATGCGGGTCGACGACGTGCTGGCGGCGGTGTGGGGGCCTCAGGACGGCCACGCCTCGCCGAACGACGTGGTCCAGGCCTACGCCGCCCAGGCTCGGGCTCGCGGCGTGAGGATCGTGGAGGAGACCGCGGTCACCGGCATCGAGGTGGAGCGCGGGCGGGTCGTCGCCGTCCAGACCAGCGCCGGCCGCATCGCCACCCGGCTCTGCATCAACGCCGCGGGGCCCTGGGCACCGCTCGTGGGCGAGATGGCCGGGCTCAAGCTACCGGTGGATCCGCGGCGGCGGCACATCTTCGTCACCGACGCCTTCGGGGAGGTGCGGCATCCCATCCCGCTCCTCACCGATCGCAGCACGGGCTTCTACTGCCGCAGCGAGCAGGGCGCGGTGCTCATGAGCGCGGGCGACATCGGCACGCAGACCGAGTACACGGCCACGGTGGACTGGGGCATGCTGGAGGAGACGGTGCGCAAGGCGGTGAACCGCATTCCCGCGCTCGAGTCCGCGCAGGTGCGCCACGCGTGGGCGGGCTTGCGGCCGCTCACGCCGGACGAGCACGCCATCGTCGACTGGGCCCCCGGCGTGGAGGGCCTGTTCCTCGCCATCGGCTTCTGCGGCCACGGCTTCCAGCACTCCTACGCCACCGGCGAGGTGACGGCGGAGTGGCTGCTGGACGGCAAGCCCTCGCTGGACCTCGGCGAGCTCTCCATGGCACGTTTCAAAGGAGATTAGCGATGCGCGGCCTCGTGTTCCTTGGTGATCGTGAGCTCGAGCTTCGCGAGTTTCCCGACCCCCAGCCCGGCCCCCGCGAGGTCGTGCTCCAGATGAAGGCCTCCGGCATGTGCGGGAGCGATCTACATCCCTATCGCGCGCCCCGCCAGGGCAGCGGCGCCGCCGCGTCGCTCGGGCTGGGCGGTTCAGGCGGACCGGTGATCGGCGGCCACGAACCCTGCGGCGTGGTGGCGGAGCGCGGCGCCGGCGTGAGCGAGGCCGAGGCGCCCATCGGTCAGCGCGTGATGCAGCATCACTACAAGGGCTGCGGCCTCTGCAAGCACTGCCGCGTCGGCTGGTCGCAGCTCTGCCCGAACGGCATCGTCGTCTACGGGATGACCGGCCACGGCGGCCACGCGCCCTACATGAAGGTGCCGGCGTTCACCCTGGTGCCGTTGCCCGACGAGATCTCCTTCGAGGAGGGCGCGGCCATCTCCTGCGGTACCGGCACCGCGTACGGCGCGCTCCGGCGCCTCAACACCTCCGGCCGCGACACCCTCGCCGTGTTCGGACAGGGACCGGTGGGCCTCAGCGCGACCATGCTGGGGGCGGTCATGGGCGCGCGGGTGATCGCCGTCGACGTCGCGCCGGAGCGCCTGAAGCTCGCGCGCGACTTCGGCGCGGACGCCGTCATCAACTCCAAGGAGGCGGACGTCATCGCCGCGCTCAAGCAGCTCACCCACGGCGAAGGCGTGGACCAGGCCATGGACTGCTCGGGGCATCCCGATGCGCGGGCCGCCGCGGTGCGGAGCACGCGCACCTGGGGCCAGGTGTGCTTCGTGGGCGAGGGCGGGCAGGTGACCCTCGACGTGAGCCCGGACATGCTGCGCCGGCAGCTCACCATCATGGCGTCGTGGACGTTCAGCGCCATGGGCCAGGCGGAGTGCGCGCGCTTCATCGCCGACCGCAAGGTGCCGCTCAAGCGCCTGCTCACGCACCGGTTCACGCTGGACGAGGCCGCCGACGCCTACCGGCTGTTCGACACCCAGACGACCGGGAAGGGCGTGTTCCTCTTCTGAGAGCAGTAGGATGAGGAGTTCGCGCGCGGCGATCCGGCGCACGCTGGTCGGATCGATCGTCCCCCAGAATCTCCTGGGGGCCGTGGTCACGTGGGTGTACTTTCGCTACGTCGATCCGGTGACCGCGGTGCCGGGCGTCGATCCCGTCTACATCGTCTTCTCCATCATTGCCCTCGCCGTCCTCGTCGGCGGCGGGTACCGCATCGGGCGGCGTTGGACCGGCTCCCTCGCGGCCGCCGTGGACCAGGTGGGGCTGCCCCCGACCGTCCAGCGGCGCGCGCTGCTCGTGCCCTACGTGATGGCCGGGATCAGCTTCCTGGGCTGGACGCTCGCCGGCCTCGTGTGGGGCGTGGGATGGCCCGCGCTGACCGGAACCATCACCTGGGCGGGCTCCCTGCGAAGCGTCTTCGGGGTCACCTTCGTGGCGGGTTCGGTGGCCGCGATCACCTCGTTCCTCATGGCCGAGCGGCAGTGGCGGCGCGTGCTGCCGCTGTTCTTCGCGGAGGGAACCCCGTCGCGGGTGAGAGGAGTCCCCCGACTGCCCGTCCGGGCGCGGCTGTTGCTCGTCTTCGTCATCGTGGGCGTGCTTCCCATGGCCGTGCTCGGGGTGGTGTCGTACACGCGGGCGCTGGCGCTGGTCGGCGCGCCGCCCGTGGCCGCCGACGAGCTGGTGCGCGATCTGCTGGTGCTCATCGTCTTCCTCCTTGCCGTCGGTGTTGCCGCCGCGGTGGTGCTGGCGGTGCTGGTGTCCCGCAGCGTGGGAGAGCCGCTCGCCACGCTGGCGGGAGCGATGGCCCAGGTGGAGGGGGGCCGCCTCGACACCCGCTGCCCGGTCGTGAGCCGCGACGAGATCGGCGAGGTGACGGAGGGCTTCAACCAGATGGTGCAGGGCCTCCGGGAGCGCGAGCGGGTCACCGAGATGTTCGGCAAGTACGTCTCGCGCGAGATCCGTGACGAGATCCTCGCCGGGCGGGTCTCGCTCGAGGGCACGCAGGCGGAGGTCACCGTCCTCTTCTCCGATCTGCGTGACTTCACGCCGTGGGTGGAGGCGACCGACCCGCGAGAAGTCGTGCACGACCTCAACGCCTACTTCAGCGAGATGGAGGGCGCCATCCGGGCCAGCGGGGGGCTCGTGCTCCAGTACATCGGCGACGAGATCGAGGCGGTGTTCGGCGCCCCGGTGGCGGACGGCCGGCACGCCGACCAGGCGGTGCGCGCCGCGTGCGAGATGAGCCGGCGCCTGGCCGCCTGGAACGGGGAGCGGGCGCGGGTGGGGAAGGCGCCGCTGCGCCACGACATCGGCATTCACACCGGCACGGTGCTGGCCGGGAGCATCGGCAGCCGCGACCGCCTGTCGTATGCGCTCGTGGGCGACGCGGTGAATCTGGCCTCGCGTATCCAGAGCCTCACCAAGGAGCTGGGCACGGAGATCCTGGTGAGCGCGGCCACCCAGGCCCGCCTCACGGATCCCTCCGCGCTCGCGCGCGTGACGACGGCGCGGGTGAAGGGGAGGAGCGACGAGGTGGAGGTGTACCGGCTGAGCGGGGGCGCTACATGAGCACGCCGGTGAAGCGCAGCAGCCAGATCAGGATGACGGCGCCGATGATGGAGATCAGCGTGCGGGCGGGCCACCCGTAGGCGGCCAGGCCCACCAGGCCCGCGAGCACGTGGCCGAGGCCCGAGCCCACGATGCCGATGCCGATGTTGCCGAGGATGCCGATCTGGGCATCGGTTCGCATGATGAGGCTCGCGAACCAGCCGATCACGCCGCCCACGATGATCGAGATGAGCAGGCCCATGTCCCCCTCCTGGGTGCGCAAGTCTAGCACCACGTACAGTTCGTCAGCGCGCTGACACTCCGGGGGTGTTCACGGCGGGGGCTAGGATTCCATCCTCGCCCGGAGAAAGGCAAATTTCGTGTCCGGCGGCCGGAGCGCCCGCTGGCACCCGCGTTGCTCCTCTCCCTCGCAGCGCGCGGAGCGAACTGACCCCGCGCCGGGAGGGAATTCATGAGCCTCGAGATCACGCGCCGCGCGCCCCTGACGCGCGGCCTCAAGCGCTTCACGACCGTTGCCGCCGTCACGCTGGCGCTCGCCACCGCGGTTCCCGCGGGCGCGGCCACGCGCGAGGACGCCATCGGCAGCCTCGACCAGTACAACTCGGTCAAGGCGCGGACCCTGGCGAGCAACTATCATCCGCAGCTCGTCACGCTCTACGACGGCATCTATCACTGCATGCCGTGGGTCGACATCCGGAAGGGCGGCATCGGCTTCCGCAAGCCCCGCTGGGCCCAGGAGGACGATCGCTACCTGGCGACCTGGATCGTGATCGACCAGAAGGACGATGGCCGCTTCGGGACCTTCGCGAAGGAGCGCCGCGCCTCCGCCATGTTCTCGCGCTACGGCGTGGAGCTCCTGCGGCGCATGGTCGCGCTGCCGGGCGTGGGTTCGGACCCGGCGGTGCAGGGCTACGGCGTGGTGCTGTCGTGGACCAAGCCGGGCACGGACAAGCCGGGCGCGCAGCCGGTCAACGAGTCGCTGGTGTTCTGGGTGGACAAGGCGGTCGCCCAGGGGTACCTGGCCCGCAAGGTGGCCTCCACCGAGCTGACGGCCAAGGCACGGATCACGTACTTCGACGGCACCGAAGAGCACGGCCGGGTGCCGCTCGAGGTGTGGGAGGACAACTTCGCCCGCACCTTCCAGATCAAGGACTATCAGCTGGCCAAGGGCGTGACCTGCTAGCCAGTCGGTCGCGCTGACCGATCACCCAAACTCCTCACCCCGCCTCTCCCTTCGGGGAGGGGCGGGGTGGCGAGAAGGGCCGTCTCGAATCCGCCCAGATTCCTTTCACGGCCAGAGCCAGCGGTAGACCGCGTACCCGACAGCGGCTGCGACGGTGAGCCAGATCGCGACGATGACACCCGCCGCGATGAAGCTGACCGGACGCTCCTGGCTCTTCCCCGCTCGCTCCCGTGCCTCCGCGAGGATATGGGGCGGTACCATCTTCAGAACCAGCGCGACGCCGAGCGGAACCACCACGAGCTCATCGAGAAGCCCTAGCACGGGGATGAAGTCCGGGATCGGGTCGATGGGGCTGAGCACGTACGCCACGACACAGGCCGCGGTCGCCTTGGCGTACCAGGGAGTGCGCGGGTCCCGGCAGGCGAAGTAGAGCGCGTACGCTTCGCGCTTCAGCCGCCGCGCCCGCTCCCGCCACGCTTCGAGACGGGCTATCGCCTCACTCCGCTTACCAGAGCTCCTTCGACGCCAGCTGCGCGCCCTCGGCCAGGCTCGCGAGCTTGGCCCAGACGATGTCGGGATCCACCGCGGCCTGGCCCACCCACGTGCCGAAGCCGCAGTCCGTGCCCGCCATGACGTTCTCCCGCCCCACCAGCTTCGCGTAGCGGGTGATCCGCTCCGCCACCAGGAGCGGATGCTCGATGAAGTTGGTGGTGGAGTCGATGACGCCGGGGATGATGGTCTTCCCCGCGGGCACCTTCACCGTCTCGAACACCCGCCACTCGTGCGCGTGGCGGGGGTTGGCGCCCTCGAAGGACACCGCGGTGGCCCGGGCGGCGAAGACGAGGTCGATGATGTCCGCGAGGGGCACGTCGAAGTGGTGCGGGCCCTCGTAATTGCCCCAGCAGACGTGCATGCGGATCTGCTCGGGCGGCACGTCGGCGAGGGCGTGGTCCAGGGCCTCGATATGCAGGCGCGCCTTCTTCCGGAACTCCGCGATGCTGAGATCGGCGTACTGGATGTGGCGGCCCATGCCGAGATCCGGGCAGTCGATCTGGAGCACGAAGCCGGCGCGGGCCACCGTCTCGTACTCGTGCTTCATGGCGTCCGCGATGGCGGCGAGATAGGCCTCGTGGGTGGGGTAGTGGTCATTTCTGAAGAAGAGCGAGATGACGCCCGGCGAGGCGGCGGTGAGGAAGCGCTCGCGCCCCGCCCCCGCGGGCGCCGCCTGGAGATTCGCCACGTCGGTGGCCGCCGCCGCCGCGTCGCGCACGGTGATCGGAGCCGTGCAGGCGGGCGTCTTGCGCCGGGCCCGGCCGGGATCGCCGAACACGCGGCGGGCCATGCCCGGGAAGTCCACGAGGTCCCGATACGTGAGGGGATGGCTCTCGCCGCCGAATCCGGTCAGCCGGTCCTTCACGTACGTCGCGTAGCTCGGCTTGCTGTACTCGCCGTCGTCGACCACGTCGATGCCGGCGGCGACCTGGCGGCCCACCACGTCCGCCACCGCGGCCTTGATGCGCGCGGCGAGGACGGCTCCGTCCACCGGGACGCCCTCCTCCTTGGCGAACATCACCTTGGTGAGCTCGTCCGGCCGGGGCAAGCTGCCGGTGTGCGTCGTCAGGATGCGCTCGGTGCTCCGTCGCATGACCGTTACCGCTGGTTCGACAGGACGAGGGTGCCCGCCGCCGACAGCATGCCCCCCATGCCGTTGACCAGGGACAGGCTGCAGTTCGGCACCTGGCGGGCGCCGCACTCACCGCGGAGCTGTCGCGTGGACTCGATGATGGGGAAGATCCCGTACATGCCGGTGTGAGTGTAGGAGAGCCCACCGCCGTTGGTGTTGATGGGGAGCGAGCCGCCCGGGGTGGAGCGCCCGTCCTCGAAGAAGTGCACGCCCTCGCCGCGCTTGGCGAAGCCCAGGGACTCCAGCATGATGGGCGGCCCCGAGGTGAAGGCGTCGTAGAGCATGATGTGGTTGAAGTCCTTCCGGTCGACGCCGGCCATGCCGAAGGCCTTCTCGCCGGACATGCGCGTGGCCTCGCTGAAGGTGAGGTCGCGCATCTGCGTGACCATGACGTGCTCGGTGGCTTCGCCGGCGCCGCGCACGTAGACGGGCTTCTTGGCGCAGTCCTTGGCGCGGTCCGCCCGCGTGAGCACCACCGCGCCGCCCGCGTCGGTGACGAGGCAGATGTTCAGCAGGTTGAAGGGATAGCAGACCGGGCGGGAGCTGAGGACGTCCTGCACCGTGATGGGCTCGCGGTTCCGGGCCTTGGGATTCAGGGCCGCCCACTTCCGCGTGGACACCGCGACCTGCGCCCACTGCTCGAGCGTGGTGCCGAACTCGTGCATGTGGCGCGTGGTGATCATGCCGAAGTAGGTCGGCGCGCCCGCGAAGCCGTAGGGGACCTCGAACTGGCCCGAGAGGCTGGTGTCGCGGCTGCGCGTCACGCCCACCCCGGAGCGCCCGGACTCGCCGTGGGACACCACCGCCACGTCGCAGAGCCCGTGGTGGAGCGCCGCCACCGCGTGGCCCACCATCATGATGAAGGAGCACCCGCCCACGGTCGTGCCGTCGACGTAGCGCGGGTTGATGCCCAGGGCCTCGCCGAGCAGCGAGGGCGAGTGCTGGCCGGCGGTGAAGATGCCATCCACGTCCTGCACCGTGAGCCCCGCGTCCTTGAGGGCGTTGGTGATGGCCTGGAGGTGCAGGGAGAGCTGGCTCGTGTTCGGAAGGATGCCGATCTCGTCGCTCTCGTCGACGCCGACGATGCATGCGGTGCTGGCGAGCTCGCGCATCACCGGCCTCCTCCCGCCGGCTTGAAGAGGGGCAGCGTGACCTCGTCGGTGAGCTTCTCGTAGACGACCTCGACGGGCATGTCGCAGCGGATCTGCTTGGGATCGGGCGCGATGCCCACGAGGTTCGACATGAGGCGGGGCCCTTCCTCCAGCTCGACCATGGCCAGCACGTAGGGCGGCTTGACCTTGAAGGCCTTGTTGAGCGGCTGATACGAGATCTCGAAGGAGAAGAGCCGGCCGCGGCCGCTCGACTGGACCCAGCCGATGCGGCGGGACGCGCAGCGCGGGCAGAGGATGCGCGGGTAGAAGAAGCAGTGCCCGCAGTCCTGGCACTTGGGGAGCATGAGCTTGCCCTCGCGCAGGCCGTCCCAGTAGGGTTTGGCCTCGGGCGTGATGGGCTGGGGCAGCGGACGTTCGAGCTCGGCGGGACTCATCGGGAAGGCGGGCTCCTTTCCTCGGCGGTGGCGGATCGGACTGGCCGAGCGTAGTCGGAGAGCCCTCACCCGTCAAGGACTGTGCTACCGTCTCATGGGATCGATGGCCAAGCTCCTGCTCCTCCCTCTCCTGTTCGCGGTCCTTGCCCTGCCCGCCGGCGCCCAGCAGTCCGAGGACACCGTCGTGCTGAGCGGCACGTACTCGCGGGACGTCTATCGGGCGGGCGGCAACGTGGAGCTGCCCGGCGACGCGGGCGGCGACGTGGTGGTTGCGGCGCGATCGGTGACGGTCACCGGCCTCGTGAGGGGCGATCTCCTCGCCGCCGCCAATAACCTGCTCATCAGGGGCCGGGTGCTGGACGACGTGCGGGCCGCCGCGCGACGCATCAATCTGGACGGCGAGGTGGCGGACGGGTTCGTCGTGGCCGGCGAGGCAGTGCGCCTCTCCGAGACCTCGCGGGTGGGAGGCGATGCCTGGCTCGCGGCGCGGCGGCTCGAGGTGTCTGGCCGTGTGGGTCGCGGGCTACGCGCGGCCGCGGTGCGCGTGCGCATCGCGGGCACCGTCGAGGGCGACGTACAGCTCGCGGCGCGGGACATCGAGATCCTGCCCGGCGCCCGTATCGCAGGCGACCTCACGTACTGGAGCAGCCAGGACATCCGCATGGCTCCCGGCGCGAAGGTGGAGGGGCGCATCGTCCGCCGCCAGCCCGAATATCTCGACCGGGCCGGGCGCGCCCTCACCATCCTGGGCGCGATCACCCGCATCGTGTTCGTGCTCAATCTGTTCGTGGCCGGCATCATCCTGCTCCTGCTCTTTCCCCGCCTCACCGTGTCCGCCGCGCTCACGGTGGGCCAGCGCCCCGGGGCGAGCTTTGGCGTGGGGCTCCTCGTCCTCGTCGCCACGCCGCTCACCGCGTTGCTCCTGATTGCCACCGTGATCGGGATCCCACTCGCCCTCGCCTTGGCGTGGCTCTACGGCGCCGGGCTCCTGCTGGGCTTCCTCACCGCCGCCTTCTACCTCGGCGAGCTCCTGCTGCGGGCCATGCGGCGCGCGGTGGGGCACGCGCGGGGCGCGCGCATCGCGGCGCTGGCCGGCGCGCTCGTCATCCTGGCCCTCGTTCGCTTCATCCCCATCGCCGGCCCCTTGATCGTGTTCCTCGCGCTCGTGGTCGGCCTGGGCGCCTGGACGTTGCGACTGTCGCGCGGTTATTCGGGACTGTCCGACGACGAAGGAGTCCATCTATGAGCGTCACCACCCTCGACATCGCCCACCGCTCTCTCGTCCTCGACGGCCGTCCCTTCGGCGACGCCGGTCCCTACGAGAAGATCGCGGGGATACTGCGCTTCGAGACCGATCCGGGTCACCTCGCCAACCGCGGCATCACCGATCTCGACCTGGCGCCCCGCAATGCCGCCGGGCGCGTGGAGTACTGGGGCGACTTCTATCTGCTCCAGCCCGCCGAGCCCGGCCGCGGCCGCCGTCGGCTGCTCCTCGACGTGCCCAATCGGGGGCGCAAGGTGGCGCTCGGCATGTTCAACAGCACGCCGCGTGCCGCGGATCCCACCACCGAGGCCGACTTCGGCAACGGGTTTCTCATGCGCTGGGGCTACACGGTGGCGTGGATCGGCTGGCAGGCCGACGTGCCGCGGCAGGACGGGCTCATGGCCCTCCGCGTGCCCGCCGCGCGCGGCGCCGGCGGGCCCCTCAGCGGCCGCGTTCGCTGCCAGTGGCGGCCGAACGCGCGCGTGGACACGCTGCCGCTGGCCGATCGCTACCACGTGCCACATCCCGCCGCGGACCACGAGGATCCGGAGGCCGAGCTCACCGTGCGCGCCCACGCGGGCGCGCCGCGCACGCCGGTGGCGCGCAGCGCCTGGCGCTTCGCGCCGGATGCCTTGCATCTGCATCTCCCGGGCGGATTCGAGCCGGGGGCCATCTACGAGCTCATCTACCGCGCTCAGGATCCGCCCCTCGTAGGGTTGGGGCTCCTGGCCGTCCGCGACACCGCGTCGTGGCTCCGCTGGGGCGCCGCGCCGGGGAACCCGGCCGCCGGGCGGCTCGACCGCGCGTATGCCTTCGGCGTCTCGCAGACCGGCCGCTTCCTCCGGCACCTCCTCTATCTCGGCCTCACCGAGGACGAGGCCGGGCGCGAGGTGTTCGACGCCGTCATCCCGCACGTCGCGGGGGCGCGGCGGGGCGAGTTCAACATGCGCTTCGGCCAGCCGTCGCTCAACGCGACGACCAGCGTCGGCAGCCTGTTTCCGTTCAACGACCTCGCGCAGACGGACCCGGTGACGGGCGCGCACGACGGGCTCCTCGCCCGGCTGGAGGCCAAGGGGCGCCGGCCGAAGTTCTTCACCATCAACACCTCCGCCGAGTACTGGCGCGGCGACGCGTCCCTGGTGCACACGGACGTGGAGGGTCGCGTGGACGTGGCCGCGCCCGCCCATGCCCGCGTGTATCACTTCGCGGGAACGCAGCACACGCCGGGCGCGCTGCCGCCGCCCGAGGCCGATCCCAACACGGGTGATCGCGGCCGCGCGCCGTTCAACACGGTGGACTACGCGCCGCTCCTGCGCGCCTGCCTCGTGAACCTCGACCGCTGGGTGAGCGAGGGGGTGGAGCCGCCGCCCTCCGTGGTGCCGCGGCTGGACGACGGCAGCGCGGTGCCCGCGGAGTCCACGGCGCCCGTGTTCGCGCGCATCCCCGGCGTTCGCTTCCCGGAGCGCGTCAGCCGGCCTCTGCGCCTGGACTTCGGGTCCGACTGGGCGCGCGGCATCGCCTCGGTGCTGCCGCCCAAGGCCGGCCCGGCCTACGTGACCTACGTGTCGGCGGTGGACCCCGACGGCAACGAGACCGCCGGCATCCTGCCGCCGGAGCTGTTGGCGCCGCTCGCGACCTTCACCGGCTGGAATCTCCGGCACCCCGCGCAGGGCGCGCCGGGCGATCTCATGAGCATGATGGGCTCGACCCTACCGTTTCCCACCACCGCGGCGGCGCGCGAGCGCGCGGGTGACCCCCGGCGCTCGCTCGCCGAGCGCTACGGCTCGCGCGCCGGTTATCTCGATCGCGTCCGGACGGTGGCCGTCGCGGCGGTGGGGCGCCGGCATCTCCTCGAGGAGGACGTCCCCGCCGTCGTGGCCCGCGCCGGCGCGCTGTGGGACTTCGTCCACGCGGGCGAGCGGGGCGCCTAGCGATGGCGCGAAAGCCGCTCACCGTCGGCATCATCGGGCTCGGCTACGGGCGTGCCCACATCCCCGCCTTCCAGGCCAACCGCTGCGAGGTGATCGCGGTCTGCCAGCGGGACGGCGGGGCGGCCCAGAAGGTGGCCGAGCGCTACGGCGTGCCGCAGGTGTTCACGCGCTGGGAGGCGCTGCTCGAGCGCGCGCGCCCGGCCATCGTGGTGGTCGCCGCGCCGCCCGCGCTGCACAAGGTCATCGCGCTCCAGGCCTTCGCGGGAGGCGCGCACGTCCTCTGCGAGAAGCCGCTCGCCATGGATGCCGCGGAAGCCCGCGCCATGGCCGAGGCGGCGGCGCGCGCCGGCCGGGTGGCGATGACGGCGTTCAACTGGCGCTTCCCCGCGGCCATGCAGCGGTTCCACGCCCTCGCGACGCAGGGGCAGGTGGGGCGGCCGCTTCACCTGGCCGGGCGCTGGCTGGGCGCCCGCTGGGCCGACGAGGGCGCGCCCATCACCTGGCGCATGGACCGGGCGCAGGCCGGTCACGGCGCCATGGGCGACATGGGCGTGCACCTGGTGGACATGGTGCGCTGGTCCTTCGGCGAGTTCGCGCGCGTGTTCGCCCGCGGCGGCGTCGCCTACGCCAGCCGCACCACGCCCGACGGCAAGCCCGCGGACGCCGAGGACCACTGCGCGGTGCTGGCGGAGCTGCGGTGCGGCGCGGTCGTCACCCTCCAGGCCAGCCGTGCCGCCCATGGCGCCAACCAGGCCTCGCTCGAGGTGTACGGAACGAGCGGCGCGCTCGCCTACCGGCTCGATCGGAACGACCCGCGATGGCATCGGGGCGGCGAGCTCCTGGCCGCGAGCGGCAGCGGCGCGCTGGCGCCGGTGAAGGTGCCGCCCGTGGTGCCGCGCTCGGCGGGCGAGGGCGACGCGATGGAAGTCGTCGGCAAGGCCACCATCGCCCCGCTCGTGAAGCGCATGCTCGACGCCATCCGGAAAGACGAGCCGGCGAGCCCTTCGTTCGAGGACGGGGTTCGCGCCCAGGCGGTGCTGGACGCGGTGCTGGAGTCGGAGCGGACGGCCGCCTGGGTGGCGGTGGCCTAGAGCTTGTTGAGCCCGTTCAGCGCCGCGACCTTGTAGGCCTCGGCCATGGTCGGGTAGTTGAAGACGGTGTCGCGGAAGTACTCCATGGTGCCGCCCAAGGTGAGCACGGCCTGGCCGATGTGGATGATCTCGGCGGCGCCTTCCCCGATGGCGTGGACGCCCAGCACCTCCCGCGTCCCGGGGTGGAAGAGGATTTTCAGGAAGCCGACGTCGTCGCCGATGATCTGCCCGCGGGCCAGCTCCGCGTACTTGGCGATGCCGAACTCGTAGGGGATGCGGGCGCGGGTGAGCTCCTGCTCCGTCTTCCCCACCATCGAGATCTCCGGCACGCTGTAGACCCCGTAGGGCAGGAGCTCGGGCCGGCTCACGCAGGGCAGGCCGAACATGTGGCAGGCGGCGAGGCGGCCCTGCTCCATGGACGTGGAGGCGAGCGCCGGAAAGCCGATGACGTCGCCCGCCGCGTAGATGTGGGGCACCGTGGTCTGGAAGTTTCCGTTGACGGGAAGGCGGCCCCGCTTGTCCGCCTCGAGTCCGGCGGCCTCGAGCGCGAGGACATCGGTGTTGGCCTGCCGGCCCACCGTGTAGAGCAGGGCGTCACCCGCCACCGTCTTGCCACTCTCCAGACGGGCCACGACGCGGCCCCGCGCGTCCTGCTCGTCGACGCCGATCACCGTCTCGCCGAGCCGGAACGTGGCCCCCTGGCGGCGCATGTGATACGAGAGCGCCTCGATGATCTCCTGGTCGAGGAAGTCGAGGATGGTCGGCCGCTGGTCGATCACGGTGACCGTGGAGCCGAGAGCGGTCAGCATGGAGGCGTACTCGAGGCCGATGACGCCCGCGCCCACCACGATCATCTGGCGGGGCAGCCCTTCCGCGGCGAGGAGCTGATCGGAGTCCATGGTGCGCCGGCCGTCGAGCGGAATGCCGTCGCTGTGCGCGGGGCGGGTGCCGCACGCGATGAGGATGCGCTGGGCCGCCACCGTCACGCGGCCGGCCGGCGTCTCCACGTCGAGCGTGTGCGGATCGGCGAAGCGCGCCATCCCGTGCACGAGCTCGACGCCGTTGCGCTTGAGCTGGCTCCGCACCACCTCCGTCTCCCGCTCCAGCACGGTGCGCACCCGCGAGGCGAGGTCGGCCACCGAGATCCGCTCCTGGAGCGTGTAGTCGCGGCCGTAGAAGGCGCGCTGGCGAAAGCCCGAGAGATAGAGGATGGTTTCGCGGAGCGCCTTGCTGGGGATGGTTCCGGTGTGGATGCAGACGCCGCCGATCATCTCTCGGCGGTCCACGACGGCGACCCGCTTGCCCAGCTTGGCCGCGGCGACGGCCGCCTTCTGCCCCGCCGGGCCGCTTCCGATCACCGCGAGATCGTAGACAGGATCGGCCATGGCACCTCCCGAGTATATCGGACCATCGGATCCAGGTTGTGACTCGTACATTCTTCTTGACAATTCCGATGCAGATACGGATTATTAGCCAGTGGATCCGATAGATCTTCGCAAGTGCCCGCGATGTAAGGGCTGTCCGGAGATGCCCCCAGCGTAGGGAAGACTCCATCCGAGTGATCGAGACCGGGCCGGGGACCTTCCCCCGGTCTTTTGCTTTCAACCAGGGAGGGCAGGGCAGTGAGCGAGCACCACGTGGCGACAGCGGTCACGGCGCCGCCGGAGACCAAGGCCCAGCGGGCCGAGCGCCTCAAGCGAGCGCTCAATCCCTGGGCGGCCTACGGCGAGATCGAGCGCTTCGCCCGGGAGGGCTGGGACGCGATCCCGCCGGAGTGGCTCAACACCTATTTCCGCTGGTGGGGCCTCTACACCCAGGGCGATGGCGTGGGCGCGGTGGGCGGCAAGGGCGGTGAGGGCAAGGCGGTGCGCCATTTCATGCAGCGGATCCGTCTGCCCAATGGGCTCCTGACCTCGGCCCAGCTCCGCGCCATCGCGGATCTGACCGAGCGCCACGGGCGCGGGGTCGCCGACATCACCGTCCGGCAGAACATTCAGCTCCACTGGGTGGAGATCGAGAGCCTGCCCGATATCATCCGCACGCTGGATCGCGTGGGCATCACCACGCTCGGCACGTGCGGGGACGTCACCCGGAACATCACCGGGTGCCCGCTCGCGGGCGCCGACGCCGACGAGGTCGCCGACGCCTCGCCCCTCGTCGCGGCGGCGACGGCCATGCTGAACGGCGCGCCCGAGTTCTACAACCTTCCCCGCAAGTACAAGGTCTCCATCACCGGTTGCCGCGTCTGGTGCTCGTACCCCGAGATCAACGACGTGGGGCTGACCGCGCTGCGCCATCCCGGCACCGGCGAGATCGGCTTCTCCCTCCGCGTCGCGGGCGGGCTCTCCACCGAGCCGCACCTGGCGCCGCGCCTGGGCGTCTTCGTGCCCTGGGATCGAGCGCTCGCCGTGCTCAAGGCGGTGTCCGAGATCTTCCGCGACAGCGAGGTGCTCCGGCAGCATCGCGAGAAGGCGCGACTGAAGTTCCTCTTCCTCCAGCACGGCTGGACGGTCGCGCGCTTCCTGGCCGAGATCGAGCGCCGGCTGGGGGCACCGCTTCCTCCCGCGGCGCCGGAGACGCCCCCCGAGGACGTCTACCGCGACCACGTGGGGATCCGCGCGCAGCGGCAGGCCGGGCTCGTCTACGCGGGCTTCGCCATCACCCGCGGCCGCATCAGCCCCGCCGAGATGCGAGCCGCCGCCGTCCTCGCCGATCGCTACGGCTCGGGCGCGCTCCGCACCACCCACATGCAGAATCTCGTGGTGCTGGACGTGCCGCGCACGCGGGTGGACGGGCTCATGCGCGACGCCGAGGCGGCCGGCCTGACCCTCGCCGCCTCGGCATTCCGCCGCGGCACGGTGGCGTGCACGGGCAGCGAGTTCTGCAAGATCGCGCTCACCGAGACCAAGGGCTTTGCGAGCCGACTCGTGGAGGAGCTGGAGCGCCGCCTCCCCGGGTTCGAGCAGCACGTGAAGATCCACGTCACCGGCTGCCCCAACAGCTGCGGCCAGCACTGGATCGCCGACATCGGGCTCGAGGGCAAGAAGGTGAAGGGCCCGGCGGGCTTCGAGGACGCCTACTACTTCTGCGTGGGCGGGGGCCTGGGCGCCCGCCCCTCGGTGGCGCGCCCCGTCGGCTATCGCGTGCCCGCGCGGGAGGCGCCCGCCGCCATCGAGCGGCTCCTCCGCGCGTATCTCGAGCGGCGCGCGCCGGGCGCCACCTTTCACGAGTTCACCGCCGCGCACACCGACGAGGGGCTGCGGGCTTTCCTCGCGGGCGCGGCGGTCAGCGCGGTGGCGCGCGACCTGCCCGTCGCGGCCACCCCCAACGGCATCGAGTAACCCCCGAGGAGAAGGCGACCATGAGCCTGAGACGGGGCGACACCGCTCCCGACTTCGAGCCGTATCTCGGACTCACCCCGCAGCCGGGCCGGTGAGCGCGCACTACCCGATCTTCCTCGACCTCACGGACCGCCCCTGCCTCGTGGTGGGGGGCGGTCCGGTGGCCGAGGGCAAGGTGCGCGGGCTCCTGACCGCGGGCGCCCGCGTCACGGTGGTGAGCCCCACGCTCAGCCCGCTCCTCGCGCGGCTGGCGGCCGAGGGCGCGCTCGCCTACCACGCGCGCGGCTACGCGCCGGGCGATCTCGCCGGCATGGCGCTGGCCCTCGCGGCGACCGGCGACCGGGCGGTCAGCGCGGCGGTGCTCGCGGAAGGGCGCGCCCGCGGCGTGTGGGTGAACTCCGCTGACGACCCCGAGCGCTGCGACTTCTTTCTCCCCGCGCTGCTCCGGCGCGGGGCGCTGGCGGTGGCGGTATCCACGGGGGGCGTGAGCCCCGCGCTCACCCGGGCGGTGCGCGACGCGCTCGAGCGGCAGCTGCCCGCCGAGCTGGCCGCCCTCGTCGAGCTCGTGGGCGAGGTGCGGCGCGAGCTCAGCGAGCGCGCGCTG
>DATEDO010000012.1:0-17674 GCA_035281625.1 Candidatus Methylomirabilota bacterium | reverse complement strand
AGACTGATGCCGGGCGAGGCTCCCCTGCTCGTCGTCGAGGGCCTCAGAACCCACTTCTTCACCCGCCGAGGCGTCACTCGCGCGGTGGACGGCGTGAGCTTCACGCTCGCCGCGGGCGAGACGCTGGCCCTGGTGGGGGAGTCGGGTTCCGGCAAGTCGGTGACATGCCTCTCCCTGGTGCGGCTGGTGCCCGAGCCGGCCGGCCGCATCGTCGGCGGCCGCGTGCTGCTCGACGGTGAAGACCTCCTCAAGAAGAGCGCGGCCGAGATGCGGCGGGTGCGCGGCAAGCAGATCGCCATGGTGCTGCAGGACCCCATGACGTCGCTCAATCCCGCCCTGACCATCGGCGCCCAGGTGGGTGAGGTGGTGCGGCTCCACCAGGGACTGCGTGGCGCATCGCTCCGTGAGCGCGTCCTGGAGGCTCTGTCCCGGCTCCGCATCCCCGGCGCGGGAAGCCGGCTCCGTCACTACCAGCATCAGCTGAGCGGCGGCATGCGCCAGCGCGTCTCGAGCGCGATCGCCATGGCTTGCGCGCCTCGGCTGCTCATCGCCGACGAGCCCACCACCTCGCTCGACGTGACCATCCAGGCCCAGTACCTGAATCTCCTCAAGGACGTGCAGCGGGCCACCGGGGTGGCGGTCATCCTCGTCACGCACGACTTCGGCATCGTGGCCGCCAACGCCGATCGGGTGGCGGTGATGTACGCGGGGAAGATCGTGGAGATCGGCAGCACGCTCGAGGTCTTCGATCGTCCCGTCCATCCCTATACCAAGGCGCTGCTGCGCTGCCTGCCCGACGTCGAGCAGACGCGCGCGCGGTTGGTGGAGATCGGAGGGCAGCCTCCCGACCTCGCTCGGTTGCCGGCAGGATGCCCGTTCGCGCCGCGGTGCCCCGAGCGTCAGCCCATCTGCTCGGAAGCCTACCCCCCCGCGGCGCAGATCGCGGCCGGGCATGTCGCCGATTGCTGGGCGGCGACCCCGGCGACAGCGCCGGCATGAAGCTTCAAGCCATCGAGGCCCGGAAGTACTTCCCCGCCGGCCGCGGTCTGGCGATGGGACGACCGCGGGGCTGGGTCAAGGCGCTGGACGGCGTGAGCGTCGAGATCGGTGAAGGGGAGGCGCTGGGCATCGTGGGAGAGTCCGGCTCGGGCAAGACCACCCTCGCGCGGCTCTTCCTCCGTCTGGAGCACCCGACCGGGGGCATCGTCCGCTTCGATGGGAAGGCGCTGCGGGACCTCACGCGGCCGGAGCTGAGTCGGTACCGCCGCTCGGTCCAGGCGGTATTTCAGGATCCCTACAGCTCGCTGAATCCCCGCATGCGGGTGCAACACATCGTCGCCGAGCCGCTTGCCTCGGACGATGGCGGCGGAAGGGCGGGACGCCAGGCGCGCGCGGGCGAGGTGCTGCAGCTGGTCGGACTTCGCAGCGACAGCCTCGCCCTCTACCCGCACGAGTTCAGCGGGGGGCAACGACAGCGCATCGCCATCGCCCGCGCGCTGGTGACGACACCGAAGTTCATCGTGCTCGACGAGCCGGTGTCCGCCCTCGACGTGTCCATCCGCGCGCAGATCCTGAACCTCCTCAAGGACCTCCAGCAGCGGCTGGGCCTCGCCTACATCATGATCTCCCACGATCTCGCTGCCGCGCGGTACCTCAGCACCCGCCTCGCGGTGATGTACGCAGGGCGGCTGGTGGAAACAGGCGCCTGCGATGCCGTCTATCGCGAGCCGCTGCATCCCTACACTCAAGCGCTGCTGGCCGCAGCCTTGCCGCTGCACCCGTCGGCGCGACGGGAACGAGTCGTGCTGAGCGGAGAAGTGCCCAATCCCATGAATCCCCCGTCGGGGTGCCGCTTCCATCCGCGCTGTCCGCGCGCCACGCCGCAGTGTCAGACCGTCGACCCCGCGTGGAAGGAAGTCGCGCCCGGCCGTTTCACCGCCTGTCACCTCTACTGAGGAGAGCGCACGATGGCGCGCGACGGCTATCGGATCTTCGACGCCGACACCCACATCATCGAGCCGACGGAGCCGATCGAGGCGTATCTCTCCCGGGCGGATCAGGAGAAGCTGAGCGCCCTCGGCCCCCGCGTCGGGCGCGTGCCGGGCAAGGCCGGGATGTCGCGCTACCGTATCGGCAAGATGCCCGCCCTCGACCGCCGTCTGGGTTCGCGCGAGCGCATCGAGCCGCCGTCCGCGACAGCGCGCGGCGCGCGCGACGGGGGCACGCCCTGGGACGTCCGGTGGCAGGGACCGCCCTTCCCGAGCGACCGCGTCAGCTTCGATTCCCACGCCCGGATCCGGGACATGGACGTCGAGGGCATCGACGTGAACATGGTGCTTCCCTCGGGCGGGGTCGCGGCCTTCTGCGGCTTCGATGACACGCTCCTCGAGCAGGCGATGTACCAGGCCTACCATCGCTTCCTCCAGGACTACTGCGCGCCCTATCCCGACCGTCTGACCAGCGTGATCATGGTGTCGCCACGGGACGTCGACGCCTCACGCGCGGAGATCCGGCGCTGCGGAAAGGAAGCGTGGCCGGTGGGCATCTTCCCCGTCTGTCCGCCCGAGCTGTCGCTCGACGACCCCAGTTGGGAGCCCATCTGGGCGACCGCCGAGGAATACGACCTCACCGTGGTCATCCACTCGTTCACCATGACCGTGCCCTATCCCCCGGGCGTGTGGGACACCTGGGACAATGTCTTCCTGCAGCGGGCGGCCGGGCACGTATGGAACGCCCAGCGCAACATCGCTGCCCTGATCGGGGCCGGAGTGCTCGACCGCCATCCGGAGCTGCGGGTGACGTCACTGGAGTGTGGCCACGGCTGGCTCCCGTCGTGGGCCGCCCGCCTGGACGAGCTCGCGGAGATGTCGCGCCACGCCCTCCCCCCGCTGAAGCGGAAGCCGAGCGAGTACCTCCGGGCCCCGCGCTATTTCCAGAGCATACAGATCTACGAGGGCGAGCAGTCCCTCCGGCATGCGACCGAGGCCCTGGGCGAAGACACGCTGATGTTCGCCACCGACTATCCGCACTCCGAGAGCTGGTTCCCGAAGTGCACGGAGGTGGTGCTGGGCTGGAAGGGACTCGCCGAGACGTCAAGGCGGAAGCTCTTGTGGGACAACGCCGTCCGCTGCTACCGGCGCTACTCGCCGACGGCAGCGACGGCCGCTGCTCCTGCCATCGGCGGCGGCGCCTCCTGACTCAGCGCTGCACTCCCGGCACCCAGGCGGTGGTGCGGCCCCCCACGGTGATGTGCGCGATGCGCTCGCCACGCGCGGTGCGGGCGTCGGCATTCCGCCCCCAGCGGTGATGGAACAGCCATCCCCGCGGGAAGTAGTCGCTGTCCGACCGGGCGCCCACCGCCCGCTGCATGACGGCGCGAATCTTGATGCGGAGCAGCCGCGCTTCCGCCTCGCTGAGTGTGTCGGCGCGGCGGGCGGGCGCGATCCTGGCCTGATAGAGCACCTCGTCGGCGATCCAGTTGCCCACACCGGCGGAGAAGCTCTGGTCCAGGAGCACCGCCTTGATGGGCGCCTTCCGCTCGCGGAGGGCGGCGTGGAAGCGCTCGGGCTTCGGCACCTCGAGGAGCGCGTCCCAGCCGAGCCGGCTGATCGGCGGCTCGCTCGGCGGGTCCCGGCGGAGGCGGATGCGACCGAGCCGGCGGCCGTCCGCCATGGCAAGCTCGCCCCCGTCGTCGAAGGCCAGGCGCAGCTTGGTGAAGCGCGGTGGCCAGTGCGCGAAGCGGTCGACGCTGCCGTGGGAGACGAGGCGCACGCCGCGGGCGGCCGTGGAATAGAAGCCACCCGCCATGCCGAAGTGGAAGGTGGGCCAGGGGCGGCGGTCCAGCTCGAACCAGAGGTGCTTGCCCCGCCGCCGCACGTTCACGACGCGGCGGCCCGTGAGGGCGCGGCGGACGCGAAGGGGGCTCACGCCCTCGAAGACGATGGGGTCGTCCGCGGGGACCGCCTCGACGATACGGCGCCCGACCGCCACGCGCCGGGCCAGCACGCGCGCCGCCTCGACTTCGGGAAGCTCGGGCACGACGCGCCCCGTCGGCGTCCGGCGCTACTTCACGATCTCGAGGAGCTCGACCTCGAACACCAGCGTGGCGCCGGGCTTGATCTTCGGCGGCGCGCCTTGCTCCCCGTAGGCGAGCGCGGGCGGGCACACGAGCCGGCTCTTGCCCCCCACGCGCATGCGCTGCACGCCCTCCGTCCAGCACGCGATCACGCGATTGAGGGGGAAGGTGGCGGGCTCCTTGCGCTCCACGGAGCTATCGAACACGGTGCCGTCGGTCAGCGTGCCGTGATAGTGCACCTTCACGGTGTCGCCGGCCCCGGGCGAGGGGCCGTTGCCCGCCTTGAGGGTGGTGATCACCAGCCCCGAGGGGGTCTTGCTGGCGCCGGGCTCCGATCCCGCCCTCGCGATGAACGCGTCGCCCGCCTTCTTCTCCGCCTGCGCCGCGGCGCCCACGCGCGCGGTGTGGAGCGCCTGCACCTTCGGCCCATACGCCTGGAGATCCACCTGCTCCTTCTTGCGCACGCCGTCACCGATACCCGCCAGCACCTTCTGGAGCTCGGCGTCGGTGAGGTTGAAGTTGGCCAGGCTCCGGCTCACCAGGAGCCCCAGCGCGTAGAGGGTCTTGTCGTCATCGGTCTTGAGCTCCTGGGCGAGCGCGGGCGCACCGCCGAGCAGGATGACGAGCGCGCACGCGATCGCGAGGCGCATCGGTCTAGACCATTCCCGGCATGAACGGATCCCGGCCCCGCTGATAGGTCGGCTGGCGCTGGGCAGGGTTCCGGTTGACGAGCGGGCGGAAGTACATGGGATGCGTGAGGCAGCGGACCTCGTGCTCGATGGTCGCGAGCGGCGCCTTGGTGTCGAGGTCCACGATCTCCTGGAAGCGGTACTGGATGTCGCTCGACTCCTCGGACACGAGCCCGCGCTCCTTCAGCCTGGCATGCGGCCCGGAGAAGTCGGCGATGTAGACGGCGATGTGATGCCCATCGTAGGGCGCGATCTCGCCGGAGGTCTCCTTGAACACCAGCTCCTGGCGGAGCTGGCCGATCTTCACCCGCGCCGCCTTGCCCTCCCCGTTGCCGGTAAGAGCGCTGGGCGCGTTGAAGATCTCCTTGTAGAAGCGCGCGATGCCGGGCGCGGTGCCGGGCCGCACCGGCACCTCGAAGCGGGCGATGCCGAGGGTCACGTCGCCGAACTCCGGCGCGGGGGCGTAGCAGCGGAAGCGGTTGCCCCAGGGGCACGTCACCAGCACATGCTTGTCGTCGTTGGCGAACGCGAACTTCGTGCCCTCCAGCTTGGGCTTCACCTCTTCCAGGCGCTCGCGGAGCGCACCGAGGTGCGGCACCACGAGGTCGGTGTAGCCGGGGTAGACGTTGGGCGAGCCGGTGGGCAGGTGGAACTGCGACTGCCCCGCGTTGGCCCACATGTTCTCGGTCCCGACCATGAGGTAGGGATCGCGCGTGAGCCCGAGCCCCTGGATGTAGAAGCGCGTGGCGAGGACCTGATCGGGCACGCGCACGTTGACGTGCTCGAGGAAGACGATGTTGCCGACGTCCTGGGTGGTCCGGTCGTAGGTTCCGCCTCGCATGGGGCTCTCCTCTCTTACGTGAGGACCGCGATCTTCTGCTTGTCGATGAGCGCGAAGTCGATGGCGGCGCCGAGGCCGGGGCCCTGGGGCGCGTGGACGAGGCCGGCGCGGTCGACCTCGATATCGTCCACGAGCCCGTACTTCTGGGCTCCCGCCGGCAGCAGCACCTCGAAGAACTCGGTGTTTCGGATGGCCATGATCACGTGCAGGTTGGCCACGTTGTTCAGCGAGTTGCCGCCGTGGTGCACCTCGAAATTCATGTGGAAGGCCTCGGCGAGATGGGCGGCCTTCACCAGGGGCGTGAGCCCGCCCTTCACCGCGGGATCGCCGCGCAGGTAGTCGGTGGCGCGCGCGGTGAGCCACGGGGCAAAGGCGGTGAAGCCGCCCGGCGTGTACTCGGTGGCGAGAATGGGGATCGAGAGCTGCTGCTTGAGCTTCACGTAGTTGTAGAGGTCGTCGTCCGCGAGCGGATCCTCGTACCAGTGAAAGCCCAGCTCCTCGATCGCCTGCCCCACCCGCAAGGCCTCGGGATACTGGTAGGCCCACGTCGAGTCGAGCATCACCGTGAAGCCATCGCCCACCGCCTGCCGCACCGCGCGGCACACCGTGATGTCGGTGACGGGATCGGTGGGCGGATGGATCTTGTAGGCGCGCCACCCGTCCGCCTTGTAGCGCGCCGCCTCCTCCGCGTAGGCCGCGGGCGAGGTCAGCACCGCCGAGCTCGCGTACGCGGGAATGCTCTCGCGATACGAGCCGAGGAGGCGATGGATGGGCAGCCCCGCCACCTTGCCGGCGAGATCCCACAGGGCCACGTCCACCGCGCCGATGGCGCGGAGGGTGGTGTTGCGATGCTTCTGCCAGAGGGCCTGCCACAGGCGCTCGCGGTCGAGCGGATCCTGCCCCATGACGACGGGCTTGAGGAAGTGGATGAGGCTCTCCGCGTCGAAGCGCGCGCCGCGCATGGCCGAGCCGAGAAACGCGTGGCCCACCACGCCATCATCGGTGCGCAGAGCGAGGAGGCCGAGCTCGCTCTTGCCCGCGAACGTCCCGGTGTGGCGCCCGTACTGGGTTGCGGGGATGCCGGTCCAGCCGAACAAGGTGAGCGTGACGTCGGTGATCTTCATGCCTCGGAGCCGCCTCCCTCGGCCAACAGGGTACACCAGAATGCTGCTAGACTACGCGCCATGACGCGGAGCCGCTTGGTGTATTCCACCGACGGAGGGCGCGCGCCGAGCGCCCGGCCCGCGCCGTCCACCACCCCCCGCCGTCCGCCCGAGGACGGCGTGGTGCGCATCGCCCGCGACCGCGGCAACCGCGGCGGCAAGGTGGTCACGGTGATTCACGGCCTGCGCGCGCGCGGCGCGGCGCTCGAGGCGCTCGCCGCCGAGCTGAAGCGCCTCTGCGGCGCGGGCGGCACCGTGAAGGACGGCGTCGTGGAAATTCAGGGCGATCACCGGGAGCGCGTGGCCGAGCGGCTCCGCGCGCTCGGGCACACCGTCAAGCTCGCCGGAGGCTAAGCCATGGACTATCAGGTCATCTCCGCCGACTGCCACGTGGACCTGCCGTGGCTGCCGCCCGATCTCTTCACCAGCCAGGCCTCGGCGGCCATGCGCGACCGCATGCCCTTCGTGACCGACGGTCCCAAGGGCCCCATCTGGGTGTCGAAGAAGGGCAGCCAGTTCGGCTTGGTGAACGGGATGGGCTCGGCGGGCCGTGAATACGTGCCGGGCCAGATCCACCGCTCCGACCGCATGGCGTCTACCGGTCTTTACGATGACGGCCGGCGCGGGATTCGGCGTCTCACCGATCCGGACCTTCGCCTGCGCGATCAGGCGCGCGACGGCGTGCAGGCCGAGGTGCTCTACGGCATCCTCGGGACCAGCGACCGGCTACAGGATCCTGAAGCCGCGGTGGAGATGATGCGCATCTACAACGAGTGGCTGGCCGGCTTCTGCGCCGCGCACCCCGACCGCTACGCGGGGTTGGCGTGCATCCCCAGCCTCTCCATAGAAGCCGCGGTCACGGAAATCGAGCGCGTTGCGAAACGTGGGATTGCGCGCGGCATCGAGATCGCCAACTCCCACGACATGCCGCGGCTGTGGGACCCCGTGTGGGAGCCGGTGTGGCGCGCCGCCGCCACCGCGGGTCTCCCCGTGCACTTCCACACCATCGGGGCCAAGCGGGCGGACTGGTCGACGATGCCGCCGCGCGTGCAGCGCGTGGCCTTCGCCACCCACATCACCGGCTTCCAGCTCCACATGGCCGACGTGCTCATGAGCGTGATCTTCGCCGGCGTGCTCGAGCGCTACCCCGCTCTCAAGCTCGTCATCGGCGAGAGCGGCATCGGCTGGATCCCCTACGTGCTCGATCGCATGGATCTCGAGTGGGAGGATCAGTTCAAGGACCTCGACCTGACCATGCGGCCCAGCGAGTACTGGCGGCGGCAGTGCAAGGCGACGTATCAAAGCGACCGCATCGGGGTCGCGCTCTTGGAAGAGCTGGGGCCCGAGACCATCATGTGGGGCTCGGACTTCCCCCACCCCGACGGCGTGTGGCCCGATTCGCAGGAGTTCATCCAGAAGGAGCTGGGCCATCTACCGCCTGCTACGCGACGCAAAGTGGTTTGTGAGAACGCGGGCCGGCTCTACGGCTTCATCAACTGAGCGAGAGGAGCGAGCCATGAAGATCGGCGTCTGCATCTTCGCGACCGACTACGCGATCCGCATCGACGAGCTGGCGAAGGCGGCGGAGGACCGCGGCTTCGAGTCGCTCTTCGTGCCCGAGCACACGCACATTCCCACGAGCCGGCGCACGCCCTTCCCCGCGGGCGAGCCGCTCCCCAAGGAGTACTCGCACACCCACGATCCCTTCGTCTCGCTCATGGCGGCGGCGGCGGCGACCACGAAGCTCCGCGTCGGCACCGGCATCTGCCTCATCATCGAGCGCGACACCATCGTCACCGCCAAGGAGGTCGCCAGCCTCGACTTCCTGTCCAACGGCCGCTTCGAGCTCGGCATCGGCGGCGGCTGGAACGTGGAGGAGATGGAGAACCACGGCACGCAGTACAAGACCCGCTTCAAGAAGCTGCGCGAGCAGGTGCTCGCCATGAAGGAGATCTGGTCGAAGGAGGAGGCCCAGTTCCACGGCGAGTTCGTCAACTTCGACCCGATCTGGTCCTGGCCCAAGCCCGCCCAGAAGCCGAACCCGCCCGTGCTGCTGGGCGGCGAATCGGGCTACACCCTGCAGCGAGTGGTGGACTTCTGCGAGGGATGGTTCCCGCGCGGCCGCTCGCCCGAGGCCGTGATCAATGGGATGAAGGACCTCCGGGCCCGCGCCTCGAAGTCGGGACGCGACATGAAGACGATCTCGGTCTCGGTGTTCGGGGCGCGGCCGGACGAGGCCGATCTCGCGCGCTACACGGAGGCCGGCGTGACGCGCGCCATCCTGCGCCTGCCCCCCGACGGCCGGGACGTAGTCCTCCCACTGCTCGACCAGTGGAGCAAGCTCCTCGGGAAGTGAGTAACTGACTACCCACGGTAGGTGGCCAACACTATGGGGCAAATTCCAGAAAGGCTGGAACAGTAAGGACATCTTGCGCTTGACCGCCTCCTGAGTTTCACCTACAGTCCCCCTGGACCCACCACCTCGGCGGTCCAGGGGGCCCCCGCAAAATGGAACTGGGGCGGCTTTGATCAGGCACGGTCATTGGAACCTTCGATATCAAGGGCGCGCTTTCATAGGCTCTCTTCTGCTCGTGGTTGCTACTTTCACTGCAGCGCCGTACCTCTCCGTGGCAACGGCCCAGTCGCTCGACGCCCCGGGCCATCTCGCGGCGGGACGCGCCGCGTTCGAGCGCGGCGCCTTCGATAGCGCGATCGAAAGCTGGACGCGCGCGGCCGAGGCCGCGGCGCGGGCCGGCGACCGGCCGAGCGAGATCCAGGCGCTCGTGAGCGCGAGCGAGGCCTACGCCGCGCTGGGGCGCTATGGGCAGGCCGCGGCCACGCTGGAGCGCGCGCTGAGCCTGGCGGAGGACGCACGCTATCGCGCGTTCGTCCCGTGGATCCTCTCGCGACTGGGCAACGTCCTGATCGTCACCGGTCCTCCGGACGCCGCCGAGACCACGCTGCGCCGGTCCCTCGAGATGGCGCGCGAGACGGCGGACGCGCCGCTCGCCGTCGGCGTGCTGAACGACCTGGGCAATCTGCTCTCGATGCGGCGGAAGATGCCGGAGGCGGTGGCCGCCTATCGCGAGAGCGTGGCGCTCGCCGAGCGCGTGGGCGACACGGGCCAGGCCATGCGGGGGCGGGTGAACCTGGCGCGGGCCCTGCGTCAATCGGGGGATACGCGGGGGGCGCGGGACACCCTCGATGCCGTGCTGGCCCCGGCCGAGCAGTCCCCGCCCTCCCGCGAGACATCCCTGCTCCTCGTCAGCATCGGCGTGGGCTACCGCGAGTTGCGCGGGGGAGGCCCCGATCCCGGGAACGAGCTGCTCCTGCGCGCCGCCCGGGCCCTCGAGCGGGCCGGCGATATCGCCGAGCAGCGCGGCGACCGGCGGATCGAATCCTACGCGACCGGCTATCTGGGCTCGCTGTACGAGGACGAGCGCCGATACGCGGAGGCGCTGCAGCTGACGCGCGAGGCCATCTTCGCCGCGCAGCAGGCCCACGCGCCGGAGTCCCTCTACCGATGGCAGTGGCAGCTGGCGCGCCTGCACCGGAAGATGGGCGCGACCGACGAGGCGCTCGCCGCCTACCGCGGCGCCGTTCAGCACGTGGCGGCCGTTCGACCCGAGCTGTCGGCGCGCTACGACGCGGCCACGGCCTCCTACCGCGAGTCCATCGGTCCGCTCTACTTCGAGCTCGTCGACCTGCTCCTCCGCCGGGCGGGTGACGCGGGATCGGGCGCTCCGGCCCCGGCGACCGCCGCCCTCTCCGAGCAGGAGCGCCGGGCCCTGCTCACCGAAGCCCGCGAGGTCGTGGAATCGTTCAAGGTCGCCGAGCTACGCGACTACTTCCGCGACGATTGCGTGGACATCGCGCTGTCGCGGATCACCCAGCTCGACGTCGTGTCCCCGACCGCCGCCGTCGTGTATCCCATCGTGCTGCCGGATCGCGTCGAGCTCCTGGTGACGCTTCCGTCCGGGCTGCGGCGCTTCGTGGTCCCGGTTCCGGAAGCCCGGCTCACCCGTGAGGTCAATCAGTTCCGCCAGCTCCTCGAGCGCCGGACCACGCGTCAGTACCTGCGCCCGGCGCGCCAGCTCCACGAGTGGCTGATCCGCCCGCTGGAGGGGGAGCTGGCCGCGGCCGGGATCGACACCCTCGTCTTCGTGCCGGACGGCACCCTGCGGACCATCCCCATGTCGGCCCTCCACGACGGCCGGCAGTTCCTGGTGGCGAAGTACGTGGTGGCCATCACGCCGGGCCTCAAGCTCACCGACCCCCGGCCGCTCGATCGCAAGCGCCCGCGCATCCTGGCGGTGGGGGTGACGGAGTCGGTCCAGGGATTTCCCCCGCTCCCCGAGGTCGAGCGCGAGCTCGCCACCGTGCGGGAGGTCTTCGGGGGGACCACCCTCCTGAACGCGCAGTTCTCGGTGGCCAGTCTCGAGCAGGAGATGAAGAAGGGCGCGTACTCGATTCTCCACGTGGCCTCGCACGGCGAGTTCGGCGGAGAGGTCGACAAGACCTTCCTCCTCGCCTTCGATGGCAAGTTCACCATGGACCGCCTCGATCGGCTGATCGGGGTGCTCAAGTACCGCGACGAGCCGCTCGAGCTTCTCACCCTCAGCGCGTGCGACACCGCCGAGGGCGACGATCGCGCCGCTCTCGGCCTGGCCGGCATCGCGGTCAAGGCCGGCGCCCGCAGCGCCGTGGCCACGCTCTGGAGCGTCAATGACGAGGCATCCGCCACCCTGATCGCCGACTTCTACCGCGAGCTGAAGGACCCCACCGTATCGAGAGGAGTGGCCCTTCAGCGCGCCCAGCTCAAGGTGCTGAGCGACCCGCGCTACGAGCATCCCGGATTCTGGTCGCCGTTCCTGCTCATCAACAACTGGCTGTGAGGAGGCTCAACATGCGGAAGGTTCTGCTCTCCCTCGTGTGTGCGGTGGTCCTGCTCGGGACGGCGACCGTGTCCGACGCGAACATCACCTTGAGCATCAGCGACGGGACGACCACGGTGAGTGCGAGCAAGGGGGGGTTGGTCCTCACCAAGTCGTCGCCGGCGCCGTCGGGCACGCTGGATGTGACGGACACCATGAACATCCTCACGTGCCCGACGCGGCCGTGCAGGGTGTACTTCCCGAGTGGCATCGTTCACCCCGCTCTCCCGCTTTCCACCGACACGTTCATCATCCAGGACGTCGCCTCGGCCACGCCCGCCAAAATCACCAAATTCGACTCGGGCGCCTCGGCCGATCGGGTGAGCATGTCGGGAATCAAGTTCACGGCGCGCGCCGCCGGGAAGATCTTGACGGTGATCTACGGCAACGGGTCGGGTGATCTCCGCGCGCTCACCTCCACCCAGTCCGCGAGCTATTCCGTCAGTGCGGCGTTCAGCGGCTTCTTCCGGACAAGCGCGGGCCTTCGGGCGGGCGCGTGCAAGGCGGGAACGCTCTCGACCGACATGGACGAGGTCAGCGAGGCCTGCGTCCGGCTGTCCATCACGCTGAATGCCACCGAGGTGAATGGGCAAGGCACCGCCCCGAGCACCACGGTTGCGGTGCCCTGCAACAACGCGTTCCCCACCGTGAACCCCTGCGGAACCGGCGGACTCTGGACCGCGACCACGGGCAGCTTCACCGGCGTCAACGACGGGCGCAGCATCAGCTGCCCGAGCTCGTGCTCGCCGGTGCACCGGTCCACGCTGACCGCGCGGTTCAATGCCATCAACGACGTGCTGCAGCTCACCGCCAGCACCCACGGGACCATGTCCAACATTCCCGACCAGAGCGGGGGGGCCGAGGAGAGCGCATTGGCCCTGGCCGGAGAGGTCCCTCTGAACCGCTGGGTGACGACCGCCCCGTCAGTCGAGCGGTGCCGGGCGGAGTGGAAGTCACCGGCCATCCGGGAGACCCGCAACATCGGGCCTAACCCCTCCACGATCCCGCTCTCGACCGAGCTCCACTGCGGCTTCCTGGCCCAGGCTCCGCCCGAGGGGATCCCGCTGATCTCGCTGGCGGATACCGGTCTCCTCCCCGGGGCGGCGAGCACCCGGTACGAAGCCTCGCGGGTGACCTTCCTGCCCGAGCCGGGGCCGGGGCAGCTCCAGTTCAAGGGCATCAATACCCTGAGCGTCTCGTATGACGTCTTCGTGGGGCAGGACACGAGCCCCACCGACCGTCGCCTCGAGGACTTTCAGTACGTGGACTGCTTCAACGGGTCAGTTCACCTGGCGATTCAGCTCGTCGACAGCAAGGGCGTCGGGCTGGGCGAACTCTTCGTGTACCTCGGCACCGAGAATAACTTCAAGAATAAGTGCGACGGCTTCGAGTCGATCGGCGCCGACATCAAGAACAACCCCGATGCGCGGGTCGACGCCTCGCAGCTCCTCGGCGGCCTCGCCGTGCCCTGCTGCAGCAAGTTCAGCGATCTCCAGAAGGGCCAGATCGGCAACGCCCGTGTCCGGAAGATCGCCTTCGTCGTCAGCCGGCCGATATCCCCTCCATCCGACCCCCTGACGGAGAATTACAAGGTCTTGTTCAAGGACGCCAACGTCAACGGCATCACCGCGGTATCATCGCTTCGGGTGGTGACGGGCGAGACCCGAGTCACGGGGGAGCTGTCGACCAACGGGGTGAGCTTCGTGATCACGAAGCTGACGGGCACCTTCGGTCTGGGTATCAAGAAGGTCATCCCGAGCTCGGAGATCACCATCATCGGGGGGAAGTTCGCCGGGAGCGTGAACACCAACGATATCGATCCCGAGAGCGGCGCGCAGTACGGCATCAGCCTCTGTCCGAACGGGACCGAGCAGAACGATCCGTCCCTTCCCCCCAACACGCCGTTGGGGATATGCATCGCAGACCAGGCGATAATGACGCTGCTCTAGCGAGCAGCGTGGGGGATCCCCGGTGAGATACCGAGGCGCCGTCGTCGCGGCCGCACTCGCGGTGCTCGGCGCCCTGCTGCCGGCTGCCGTCGATGGGCAGATCACCATCGACGGCAGCCTGCGGCCGAACACCGCCGGGCCGTTGGCGGGTCCGAACTATGTCATCGGCCCCGCCCTCGGCCGGACCGTCGGCAACAACCTCTTCCACAGCTTCGGCCAATTCAATGTCCACGGGGGCGAGAGCGCGACCTTCACGGGTCCCAACTCGACCGCCAACGTGATCGGCCGCGTGACGGGCGGGCAGGGCTCGTCCATCAACGGGCTCATCGACACGCGCACGTTCATGCCCAGCGCGAACTTCTTCCTTCTCAACCCCGCTGGCATCATGCTGGGCCCTGGGGCGGCCCTCAATATCGGCGGGGCGTTTCATTTCAGCACCGCGGACTACCTCTGCCTGGGCTCGCGCGGCTGCCTGGCCGACCCGGCGACCGGGAAGTTCTTCGCGAGCCTCGCCCACGAGAGCGTGTTCACCGTCGCGGCGCCGGCGGCGTTCGGCTTCCTCGGCCCGCCCGTCGCGGGCATCGTGGTCGAGGGCACCGTCCTGCCCGGTATCCCCGATGCTCCCGCCGGCCAGACCATGTCCCTGGTCGGCGGCCCCGTCCAGGTCACGGGAGCGACGGTCTCATCCCCCGGAGGCCACCTCCGGATCGTCAGCATGAACGGGAAGGGCGAGGTGTCGATCCCGAGCCACGACGTCAGTGGCGGGCCCGCCCTCGGTCCCGTCACCGTCACCGGCAGCGCGATCGACGTGAGCGGCGACCCGGGGGGTAGCGTCTCCATTCGAGGCGGTAATCTCGTGCTCGACAGCACCGTGATCATGACCGCGACGGGCGCGGCCGATGGCGGAGCCATCGAGCTCAATGCGACGGGATCGCTATCGGTCACCAGCTCGGTGCTGCTCTCCCAGGCTACCGGCAGCGGCCGCGGCGGCGAAATCCGTCTCAACGGCACCAGCGTGGAGATCATCAACGGCTCCGCCGCCAGCTCGGTGCGCGCGGGTGATGGAGCGGGCGGAGACATCGTGGTCTCCGGCGACACCGTGAAGCTGGCCGGTGGCAGCGCGCTCGTGAGCCAGAATAGCGCGGAAGGGACCGCCCGGAACGGCGCGATCGAAGTGAGCGCCGGGAGTTCCCTCCATCTCACCGAAGCGAGCGCCCTTGTGAGCGCGGCTGACGCGGGGGACGGGGGCCCGATCACAGTCTCGGCGGGCTCCTTGACCCTGGACCAGGGGGCGGCGATCTTGTCCAGCGCGTTCACCGGACGCGGAGGCGAAGTCTTGGTCACCACGCCGCACCTGACACTGCTGAGCGGCGCCCAGATATTGAGCCAGGTCGTGGGTCCCGGCCGCGGCGCCGAGCTGCGCGTGATCTCCACGGGTACCGCGACCATCGCGGGACAGGGCACGGGCATCGTCACCGGCAGCTTCTTCGCGGACCCCGCCGCGCCGGAGCAAGGCTTGCCCGGCGATATCTCGGCCCGCTTCGGCTCGTTGACTCTCACCGATCACGCGACGATCCAGAGCGGTGTCATTTTCGGCTCCCAGGGCGGCAATGTCACCCTCATCGCCACCGGCCCTATCGTCATTTCCAACGGGGCCGGCATCGCCAGCGAGTCCTTCTTCAACGACACCGGCTCCGTCACCATCTCCGCGCCCCTGATCTCCGTCAACCGCGGCTTCATCAGCACGAGCACCTTCCAGTCGGGGCGCGCCGGCGACATCGTGGTCTCGGGTGGATCGCTGGAGCTGGCGGGCGGCGGCCAGATCGCGAGCGCCAGCATTGCCTCGGCCACTGGGCGGGGTGGAGACGTACACCTGAGCCTCAGCGGCACCCTCACCATCAGCGGCAACTCGGGGGGCGGCTCGGTCCTTCCGCCTCCGTTCAGCGACCTCTTCACGGACGCGCGAAGCGGGATCTTTACCACGGCGGCGGGGACCGCTCCCGGCGGCAACGTCACCGTGCGCGCGGCGCAGATCAGGCTGGACGGCGGCGTCATCTCGGCGGCGAGCACGGGGACCGCCGATGCCCTCGCGGGAAACATCGACGTCACGTTCGGCGACCTCCTCCGGATGAGGAACGCGACGATCGGCACCGATTCCGTCGAGGCCGACGGCGGCAACATCATCATCGTCTCGACCGGCTCGACGCTCCACATGATCGACAGCCAGATCACCACGAGCGTGGGGCAGGGTCTGGGGAGCGGCGGGAACATCACGCTCGGCACGAGCGGGCACCCGATCCAGTTCATCGTCCTGGACAATAGCGGCATACACGCCAACGCCTTCGAGGGCCCGGGCGGCAACATCAACATCTTCGCGAGCGTGATGCTGAGCTCCACGCCCATCCAGACGGCGGTCACCGCGTCCTCTGCGCTCAGCACGCCCGGCGTGATCAACATCGTCGCGGTGGCGACCGACGTGAGCGGGAGTATCCCCGAGTTGTCAGCGGACACGCACGAGGCGGCCGCGCTTCTGCGCGCCTCCTGCGCCGCCCGCCTGGCCGACGGGAAGACGAGCAGCCTCGTGGTGGCGGGCCGCGAGGGCGTGCCCCTCGAGCCGGGCGGGCTGCTGCCGAGCGTGCTCACGGAGCCTCGTCACGTGGCGCTGGCGGGCGAAGCCGCGTCGTTCCTCGCCGGGGAGTGGCCCCGGATCCGACTGTCGTATCTCGATGCCGCGTGTGGCAGGTGACCGAATCCGATAGGGCGCAGGGGGCCGGCGGGTCATGGTCACGATGGGCACGGGGCGCGGGCGCCCTCATCGTTCCCCTGATTGTCGCGTTCCAGGTGACGCTGGCGGCCGGGCAAACGCCGCCATCCGAATCTCCCGCACCCAGCCTCCCGCCCTTGCGGCCTCCACGTCAGCCCGAGAGCGATCTGTCGCCGCGGCTCCGCATCTTCGTCGAGCGGGTCAACGTCGTCGGCAGCACCGTGTTTCCGCCCGAGGTGATCGCGAAGATCACCCAGCCCTACGAGGGCCGCTACCTCACCCAGGAGGACCTGCAGGCCCTCCGGGTAGAGCTCACGCGGCTCTACACGGATCGCGGCTACGTGAACTCGGGGGTCATTCTCCCCGACCAGACCATCCGGGAGGGCCAGGTCACGTATCAGGTGATCGAAGTGGGCATCACCCACCTCAACGTCACCGGGAACCGCTGGTTCCGCACCGGCTACCTGCGTCAGCGGCTCGCGCCCTCCGTGCCGCTCAACGTCACCGAGCTTCAAAGCCAGATCGAGCTCCTGCTGGACGACCCGCGGATACAACGCCTCCGAGTGAACCTCAAGCCCGGCCTTCGCCAGGGCGAGAGCGTGCTCGACGTCGAGGTCGAGGATCGCCAGCCCTTCCGCCTTCTGCTGGACTTCAACAACTATCAGGCCCCCGCCGTCGGCGCGGAGAACGGCATCGTCACCGTCGAGAACGTCAATCTGCTCGGCTGGGGCGACATCCTCACCCTCCGCTACGGGCGCTCCGAGGGGCTCGATCCGCTCCTGGACTTCCGTTACTCGATCCCCGTCACCAAGTGGGACACAACGGCCAGCTTCCAGTACCGACGAAACGCCTTCACCGTCATCGAGGAGCAGTTTCAGGACCTGGACATCGAAGAGACATCACAGATCTACACGGCGACGATCCGCCAGCCGCTCTATAGGACGCGCAACACCTCCGTGGCGGCCGAGATCATCGGCGAGCGTCTCGAGGAGAAGACGACGCTGCTCGGCCTCCCGTTCCCGCTCTTGCCGGGCTCCCCGGAGAGTGGCGAGTCCGTGGTCACCGCGCTGCGGCTGGCTCTCGAGTACGTCCATCGCACCCAGACTCAGGCGATCGCCCTGCGCTCCCGCTTCTCCTTCGGCATCGATGCGCTGGGGGCCACCGTGAATTCGGATCCCGACGTACCCGACGGACGATTCTTCGCCTGGCTCGGGCAGGCCCAGTGGGCCAGTCGGCTTCCCCTCCTCGACGCCCAGATG
>DATEDO010000011.1:0-21433 GCA_035281625.1 Candidatus Methylomirabilota bacterium | reverse complement strand
CCTCACCCATCCGGACCGCGTATATTTCCCCCGCCCGCGTCTCACCAAGCTGGATCTCGCGCGGTACTACGAGGCGGTGGCCGATCGCATCCTGCCGCACCTCGCCGATCGCCCCACGACGCTCGTGCGTTGTCCGGAGGGCATCGGCGGCGAGTGCTTCTATCAGCGCCACGCCGGCCAGGGCGTCGCCGCCGGCGCCGCGCGGAGAGTGAAGATTCCCGGCCAGCGAGGCGAGGCGCTCGTGCTGGACTCCCTTCCCGCGCTGATCAGCGCCGTGCAGATGAGCATTCTCGAGATACACACCTGGAACGCAACGGTCGAGCGCATCGAGACGCCGGATCGCATCGTGTTCGACCTCGATCCCGGGCCGGGCGTCACGTGGGCGCGCGTCGTGGAGGCGGCGCGCCTGGTGGAGCGCGCGCTGGAGGCGGTGAAGCTCGAGAGCTTCGTGAAGACGAGCGGCGGCAAGGGGCTCCACGTCGTCGTGCCGCTGGCGCCGGTGGGTTGGGACGAGGCCGGCGGCTTCGCGGAGGCGATCGCGGAGGCGCTCGCCCAGCGCGAGCCCGACCGCTTCACGACTCGCGTCGCCAAATCCGCGCGCCCCGGACGCATCTACATCGATCATCTGCGCAATCGCCGCGCCGCCAGCACGGTGGCCGCGTATTCGACCCGCGCGCGCGCGGGCGCCCCGGTGTCCACGCCGCTCGCGTGGGACGAGCTGTCGACGCGCCTCACCCCCGATCGGCTCACCGTGGTGACCGTGCCGGCACGGCTGGCGAAGGCGGGCGACCCCTGGGCCAGTTACTGGAGGCTTCGCCAGCCGCTCCCCAAATTACACGGTCGCCATCGGTAGGATTTACCCGCCGGGGACGAGCTCTTCCCGTACGGCCCGGCGCGCCCGACGGAGATTCGTAGCGTTTCCCGGCACCTCCGCGGCCCCCGGGGGCGCGCGCCGCGGCACGTCGCTTGCAGCCCGAAACGTCCGCCATGACACAACGTTACGTCGTCGCCTCCAGTCACCCGGACTACGACATCGTGGTGACCACCGAGCAGCGCTCGAGCGGAGCGTGGGCGGTCGTCGCGAACGTCGTGCACACGTCGCCCACGGGTCTCAGCACCCGGCCGATTCCCGTCCCCGACTCGGACTTCCCGAGCGAGTCGGATGCCCGGAACGCCGGCGTGCAGTCCGCGCAGGACTGGATCGGCGAGAACGCGCCCGATAACGAGTCGGACTCGCCGAGTTGAGCGCGTCTGACCGCATGGACGGCGGCGCCGCCGTCCATGCCGGCAACGCGGCCGCCGCGGCCGGCCTGCGCGGCCGCCTGGGGCGTCGTTCGTCCGTGCGCGCGCATCTCGTCGCGCTCGTGCTCGCGGCGGTCCTGCCCATGGTGCTCTTCACGGCGTGGCTGACGTTGAGCCTCTCCGGCGAGCGCCGGGCCGCGGTGGAGCGCGAGTCGCAGGACACGGCGCGCGCGGTGGCGAACACCATCGACCGCGAGCTGTCGGCCATCGTCGCCACGCTCCACCTGCTCGGCATGTCGCGCAATCTGGCCGACGGCGACCTCGGCCGCTTCCGCGAGGACGCGGGGCGTCGCGTCGCCACCCAGAGCCAGTGGCGGGCCGTCGTGCTCCGTGACCCCGAGGGCCGCGCGCTCATCGACACGCGGCGCCCGGCCGGCGCCCGGGCCACCGCGGACTCCCTCGAAGATCGGGAGAGCCTCACCCGCGCCATCGCCAGCGGGCTGCCGGTGGTGAGCGCGCTCCACGTCGGCGACACGCCCGAGGAGGCGTACTTCAGCGTCGACGTCCCGATCTTCCAGGACGTTCGCCTCCGCTACGTGCTGAGCGCCCTCGTCTCGCCGGCGAACATCAGCGACATCCTCGTCGACCAGAAGCTCTCGCAGGAGCGCTTCGGGGTGGTGGTGGATCTCCGAGGCCGCGTCGTCGCGCGTAGCCTGGATCACGCGCGCTTCGTCGGCCGATCCGCCAGCTACCCGGTGGCGGGGCCCGTCGACGCGGTGCCCGGCCCCTGGGTCCTGGGCCAGGACGGGCGCGGCCCGCGCGTGTACTACACCCGGGCACGCTCCAACGTGAGCGGCTGGACGGCGGTCGTGGCGGTGCCGACCGCGGTGGTCGATCGCCCGTTCTGGCGCTCGGTGGGCGCGGTGGCCACGGGCGGGCTGGGCTTCCTGCTCCTCGGCCTCCTCACCGCCACGCTCCTCGGCCGGCGCCTGGTCCAGCCCCTGTCCTGGCTGGCCGCGTCCGCCTACGACCTTTGCTCGGGGCGGGTGCGGACGCATCCGCCGACGCGGGTCGCCGAGGTGCAGTCCGTCGCCGCCGCCCTCCTCGACGCGGGCGCCCAGCGCGCGGAGGCCGAGCGCGTGCTCCGGGACCGCGAGGAGCGGCTGTCCGCCATCGTGAACCAGGCGACGGCCGGCATCGTGCAGACCGACTCGGAGGGGCGCTTCACGTTCGTCAACGATCGCTTCTGCGAGATCGTGGGCCGGCGCCGGGAGGAGCTCTTCACGCTGCGCCTGGACGCCATCCTGACTCCCGACGACGCGCCGAGCATCCGCAAGGGGCTCGCCGAGCTCGCGGCCGGGGGCGGCAGCCGCACGGTGGAGACGCGCTTCCGCCGGCCCGGCGGTCACATCGTGTGGGCGAGCCTCTCCATCGCGCGCCTCCGCGATCCCGGCTTGCCCGGCTCCACCCTGGCGGTGGTGATCGAGATCACCGACCGCAAGGCGGTGGAAGCGGAGCGGGCCGCGCTCCTCGCCCGGGAGCGCCTGGCCCGCGCGGAGGCGGAGAAGGCGAACCAGGCCAAGGACGAGTTCCTCGCCACCCTCTCTCACGAGCTGCGCACGCCGCTCAACTCGCTCCGGCTGTGGGCGGGTGTGCTACGCCAGCAGCCGCTCGACGCCGACACGCTCGCGAAGGCGGTCGACACCATCGACCGCAACGCCGCGCTCCAGGCCCAGCTGATCGACGACCTCCTGGACATCTCGCGCATCGCGTCCGGCAAGCTGCGCCTCGAGCTGCGGCCGATCGACCTCCGCTCCGTCATCGAGTCGGCGGTGGAGACGGTGCGCGGCGCCGCCGAGGACAAGGGCTTGATCCTGGCGCGCGCGCTGGATCCCGACGTGGGGCGGGTCCTGGGCGACGCCACGCGCCTCCAGCAGGTGCTGTGGAACCTCCTCACCAACTCGCTCAAGTTCACGCCCCCCGGGGGCCGGATCGAGATCATCCTCCGGCGGCGCGGCGCCCACGCGGAGATGGCGGTGCGCGACACCGGACAGGGCATCGCCCCCACGCTCCTCCCCCGGATCTTCGACCGCTTCCGCCAGGGCGACAGCAGCACGACGCGGCCGCAGGGCGGCCTCGGCCTGGGCCTCGCCATCGCGCGCCAGCTCGTCGAGCTGCACGGCGGGACGATCCGGGCGGAGAGCCCGGGCGAGGGCGCCGGCACCACGGTGACGGTGACCCTCCCGCTCGCGCGGGCCGGCGGCGAGGAGCCGGCCGGGCCCGACGCGCAGCCGGAGCTCGCCGACCTGACCATGGCGCTCGCCGGTCTCACCGTGCTCTTCGTCGACGACGACGCCGACGCGCGGGAGGCCTCGGCGATGAGCCTCTCCCGCGCGGGCGCGACGGTGGTGACGGCGGGGTCGGTGGCGGAGGCGATGCGCGAGCTCGAGCGGCACTGGCCGGACATCCTCGTGTCCGACATCGGGATGCCGGGCGAGGACGGCGTGAGCCTGATCGGCCGCATCCGCCGGCTGGAGATCGCGCAGGGCCGCGCGCGCACGCCCGCCATCGCCCTCACCGCGTACGCCAGCGAGGACGACGCCGCCCGCATCCTCGCCGCGGGCTATCAGGTGCACGTGGCGAAGCCGGTGGAGCCGCTGCGTCTCGTGGAGATCGTGAGCCGCGCCCGTCAGGACAGGCTGAGCGCGGCGCGGTCCACCGAGCGCACGGGGGGCGAGCTCACGGGCGGCGCGCCGCCGCGATGACGAGCACGATGCCGCCGAGTAAGGCGGCGCCGCCGAGCGCGGGCGACAGCGGGATGGTCTTCTTCTTCTCCACGCTCGCCTGCAGCGGCCCGATGTCCACGACCTTCTCCCGGGTGGTGTAGGAGATGCCCTCGTAGCCGAGTGCGATCACGCCGAGGATGATGAGGATGATCCCGATGACCATGCTCGCCTTCATCGCGTCCCTCCCGTCCAGGGGTCTCGATCCACGATTGCGGGCTGCAAGAGCAGTGCCTACCGGGTAAACCCTCCCTTCGAGTCCACGCCGCACGGCGGGCGCGGACGCCGAGGGCGTGAAAGCCGCGGGTCCGCGCGGAGTTCCGCGCGCCCGCGCGAGCGGCACGTCGCTTGCTCCCTTCACTGACAGCCGCAGTCGAGTGAACAAGGAGGGACACATGAACCGCGACGTTCTTGCCGGCAAGTGGAAGCAGCTGAAGGGTGGCATCAAGGAAAAGTGGGGTGAGCTCACCGACGACGATCTCGACCGCGCGGGCGGGCGGTACGACAAGCTCGCCGGGGTCCTTCAGGAGCGGTACGGATGGGCCAAGGACCGGGCGGAGCGTGAGCTGGATCAGTACCTCGAACACGCGCCCGATCCCGGGATGGAGTCCACCCGACCCACATCCGGGCCGCGCTAAGCCTTGACAATGAGCGTCGAGGCCGCGCGCGCCTCGGCGCATGACGAGCGCGGCGGTCCGGCGGACGCGCCGGCCGCCGCGCTCACGCTCTCGGACCCCGCTTCTACACGGTAATAAATACCCCGTCCCGCGTGCGTCCCCCGCGCGCGTCGCGCAAGTGGGCGACTTTTCGGCTCCCGGCTCTTGCATGCCCCTTGCAGCATGCCTGCGACCATGGCACACAGAATTCTCATCGCGGACGACGACGCCGACACGCTTGATGGGCTCACCACGCTGCTGACCGGGTGGGGATACGAGGTCGAGCAAGCGCGCGATGGCGAGGAGGCCTTCCAGCGCGCTCTCGCATTCCGTCCTGACCTCGTGATCGCCGACCTCGTCATGTCGGGCATGGACGGCCTGGCCCTTGCGAGCGCTCTGCAGCAGGACCTGCCTTCCGCCACGGTGATCATTCTCACGGGGCACGCGACCGTGGACACCGCGGTGACGGCGATGAAGCGCGGGGTCTACGACTACATCACGAAGCCGGTGGAGACGCGCCGGCTCCGCCCCCTCATCGAGAAGGCGCTCGAGAAGGCGGAGATCCTCCGCGAGGTCACCCTGCTGCGCCGCCAGCTGAAGGATGCGCGCGGGCTGGGCCGCCTGCTCGGCACGAGCCGGAGCATGCAGGAGATCTATCACCTGATCGAGGTCGCGGCGCCCACCGGGGCGCCCGTGCTCATCTCGGGCGAGAGCGGGACCGGCAAGGAGCTCGTCGCCCGCACGCTCCACGAGATGTCGCCCCGGCGCAAGGCGCCGTTCGTCGCCGTCAACTGCTCGGCCATCCCGGAGAGCCTGCTCGAGAGCGAGCTCTTCGGCCATGAGAAGGGCGCGTTCACCGGGGCCCTCGAGCGAAGAGCCGGTTATTTTGAATTGGCCGACAAGGGCACCATCTTCCTCGACGAGATCGTGGAGATGAGCCCGGCGCTGCAGGCCAAGTATCTCCGCATCCTCCAGGAAGGCGCCGTCCGTCGTCTGGGCGGCAAGGGTGAGATGAACGTGGACGTGCGGATCATCGCGGCCACGAACAAGGATCCCGTCAAGGCGGTGAAGGACGGGGCCTTCCGGGAGGACCTCTTCTACCGGCTGAACGTCTTCGCGGTGGCCATGCCTCCGCTCCGCCAGCGCAAGGAAGACATCCCCCTCCTCGTCGAGGCCTTCGTCGAGGAGTTCAACGCCAAGTACGACAAGCGGGTCAAGGGGCTGGACGAGGGCGCGCTCCAGCTCCTGATGCAGTGGAGCTGGCCCGGGAACGTCCGTGAGCTCCGCAACATCATCGAGCGGGCCACCGTGGCGTGCCCCACCGACATCATCACCCGGGAGGGGCTGCCGGTGGCGTCGACGCCGCGGCCCGCGGCGCCCGCGGAGGCGCCGATGGCCGCCGTGGAGGACGCGGTGGTCATCCCGGTGGGTACCAAGCTCGACGACGCGGAGCGAGATCTCCTGCTCCGGACCCTGGCGAAGCACGACGGCAACAAGACGCGCGCCGCCGACATTCTCGGCATCACCCCGAAGACGCTGCGCAGCAAGCTCGCTCGCTACGAGGGACGCGAGCCGGCCTGATTCCCCGCCCTGCGCTCGCCGCGCGCCGATCGGCGCGCGGCGAGCGTGCGCCGCGTTCAACTTCGCCGTCTGCCCTCCCGTGAATTTCTGCTAGAGTGGGGTGAAGCGAAGATCCCAGGCCCCCCATCCCCTGACACCACGAGGGCACCGATGGCCACAACGAGTGTCGCAGAGAAATGGGTGGACGAAGTCGCCGGCCTCACCACGCCGAGCGACATCGTGTGGTGCGATGGCTCCAAGGCCGAATACGACCGCCTCGTGAGCCAGATGCTGAGTGACGGCACCCTGGTGCCGCTCAACCCGCGGACGTATCCCAACTGCTACCTCCATCGCAGTCATCCCACCGACGTCGCCCGGACGGAGCAGCTCACGTTCATCTGCTCGCGGGACAAGGACGACGCCGGCCCCACCAACAACTGGATGGATCCGCGCGAGGCCAAGCAGCGGGTGGGCGGCCTGTTTCGCGGCAGCATGAAGGGCCGGACCATGTACGTCATCCCCTATCTCATGGGGCCGGCGGGCTCGTCGATGAGCCGGGTGGGCGTGATGGTGACGGACAGCGCCTACGCGACCGCGAGCATGCACATCATGACGCGGGTGGGCGCGGTGGCCCTCGAGCACATGCGGGCCGACGACGACTTCGTGCCGGGCCTGCACTCCCTCGGCGATCTCTCGCCGGACCGCCGCTTCATCCTGCACTTCCCCGAGGAGAAGCTCATCTGGAGCGTGGGCTCCGGGTACGGCGGCAACGCCCTGCTCGGCAAGAAGTGCCACGCCCTGCGTATCGCATCGTCGCAGGCGCGGCGCGAGGGCTGGCTCGCCGAGCACATGCTCATCCTCGGCGTGGAGGACCCCCGCGGCAAGGTCACCTACCTCGCCGCCGCGATGCCGAGCGCCTCCGGCAAGACCAACCTCGCCATGGTCATCTCCCGCCTGCCCGGCTACCGCTGCTGGACGGTGGGCGACGACATCGCCTGGATCCACCTGGACAGGCAGGGCCAGCTGCGCGCCATCAACCCCGAGCGTGGCTTCTTCGGCGTGGCGCCGAATACCTCCGGCAAGACCAACCCCAACGGGATGGCGATGGTCCGGTCCAACACCATCTTCACCAATGTCGCCATGACGCCGGACCGAGAGCCCTGGTGGGAAGGCATGGAGACGCCGCCGCCCGCCGGCCTCGTCGACTGGCAGGGCAAGGCCTGGCAGCCCGGGAGCGGGCCGGCCGCGCATCCCAACTCGCGCTTCACCGTGCTCGCCTCGCAGTGCCCGTCCATCGCCCCCAACTGGGAGGATCCCTCGGGCGTGCCGATCTCGGCCTTCATCTTCGGCTCCCGCCGCGCCCACGTGGTGCCGCTGGTCTTCGAGGCCTTCGACTGGGAGCACGGCGTGTTCCTGGGCTCCGCGATGGGCACCGAGACCACCGCCGCCATCACCGGCCAGGTCGGCGTGGTGCGCCGCGATCCCATGGCCATGATCCCCTTCTGCGGCTACAACATGGCCGACTACCTCGACCACTGGCTGGCCATGGGGCGCCGGACGAAGAACCCGCCCAAGATCTTCCGCGTGAACTGGTTCCGTCGCGGCGCCGATGGCAAGTTCCTCTGGCCCGGCTACAGCGAGAACGTGCGCGTGCTCAAGTGGATCCTCGAGCGCATCGAGGGCCGCGGCGGGGCCACCGAGACCGCCATCGGCAATGTCCCCTCCCCCGGCGCGCTCGATCTCGGCGGGCTCGACATGCCGTCGGACAAGGTGGCCGAGGCCCTCCGCGTGGGCAAGGACGATTGGGTGGGCGCGCTCGACGAGCTGGGCCAGTTCTACCAGACCTTCGGCGACCGGCTCCCCCCGCCGATCTGGCAGCAGCACGCCGCCACGCTCGCGAAGCTCTAGCCGCGCCGCCCGGGTCCCCGCCTACGGGAGATAGCTCCCCCCGTTCGCGTGGATGGTCTGACCCGTGATGTGGCGGGCGGCGTCGGACGACAGGAAGACGATCACGTCCGCGATGTCGTCGGGCGCGGCCATGCGGCCGAGCGGCACCTCCCGGCTCAGCTCCGCCATCCTGGCCTCGGTGTGCTCGTACCGCGGCTGCGCGGTATCGGTGAGGCCGGGGGCGACGGCGTTCACGCGGATGCCGTGGGGCGCCAGCGCCAGGGCCATGGCGCGGGTCATCGCGACCACGCCACCCTTGCTCGCGGTGTAGTGGACGCCGAGGGGCGCGCCGCGAATGGCCTGCGACGCCGTGTTGATGATGACGCCCTTCCTGCCCGCGGCGACCATGGCGCGCGCCGCCGCCTGCGCGCAGAGGAAGGAGCCCTTCAAGTTCACGCCGAGCACGGCGTCCCACTCGGCCTCGGCGAGCTCGAGGAAGGGCGAGCGGGGGTAGATGCCGGCGTTGTTGACGAGCACGTCCGGCACCCCGAGGTCGCGCCGCGCCGTCTCCACCATGGCGGCCGCGTCGGCGGCGCGGGAGACGTCGCCGGGCACGATGGTGGCGCGACGGCCGAGGGCGCGGATCTCGACCGCAGCCTTGTCCGCCGCGGCGCGGTCGTCGAGATAGTTCAGCGCCACGTCCAGGCCCGCGCGCGCCAGGGCCAGGGCGGCGGCGCGGCCGATGCCCTGCTGGGCGCCGGTGACGAGGGCGACGCGCGCCTCAGGCGCCACCGGCCGCCCCCGGGGCGAGGTGCGTGGTGAACCAATCGAGGATGATGCGGAAGCGCTCCAGGCGATGCCGCGGCTTGCCCGAGCGCGACAGCTCGTGGTTCTCGTCGGGGAAGCGCACGAACACCACCTCCTTGCGCTGCTTCTTGAGGGCCACGTAGAGCTGCTCGGCCTGCTCGATGGGGCAGCGGAGATCGTCCTCGGAGTGGATGATGAGGAGCGGGGTGTGGATGTTCTTGGCGTGGGTCAGGGGCGAGCGCTCCGCATACGTCTCCGGGATCTCCCACGGCAGACCGCCGATCTCCACTTCGTTGAAGAGATGCCCGATGTCGCTCGTGCCGAACATGCTCGGGTGAGCGTTCACCGCCCGCTCCGAGCACGCGGCCCGGAAGCGGTCGGTGTGACCGACCGTCCACGACGTGAGGAAGCCGCCGTAGCTGCCGCCCAGCACGCCGAGCCGCTCGGGATCGATCCAGGGGGCGAGGCGGAACGCCTCGTCCACGCCCGCCATCACGTCGGCGAAGTCGCCGCCGCCCCAGTCCCCCACCACCGCCCGCGTGAAGCGCTCGCCGTAGCCCTGGCTGCCGCGGGGATTGGTGTAGATCACCGCGTAGCCGGCGGCCGCCTGCACCTGGAACTCGTCGAAGAAGGTCCAGCCGTACTGCGCGTGCGGCCCGCCGTGGATGTTGAGGAGCCCGGCGTAGCGGGCGCCCTCCGTCCAGCCCACCGGCTTCATGAGCCAGCCGTCCACGGTGAGGCCGGCGCGCTGGAATCGGAAGCGCTCGGGGCGCGACAGCGACACTTCGGCCTTCCAGGCTCGGTTGAGGTCGGTGAGGGCGCGCTCGCCGCCGCCGTCCCCGCCACAGGTGAACACCTCCGCGGGGGACACGGGATCGGTGGCGGTGAAGGCGAGGCGGCTTCCGTCGGCGGAGCCCGAGACGCTCAGGATCCCGCGCTCGCCGCCCACCACCCGGACGGGCGGCGCCGGCGCGCCGGCGGCGCGCGCGCGGTAGACCGAGAGCGCGCCCTGATCCTCGGCGGCGAAGGTCACCCACTGCCCGTCCGGCGACCAGATCGGCGCCAGCTCCAGCGGGGCGCACGAGCGATCGAGCCCATCGGTGAGGCTTCGCGGCGCGCCGCCTTCCACCGGCACGCTGAGCACGCGGACGTTCCGGCCGTACTCGTTGCGGTGGCGGCGCCCGAGATAGGCGAGGGTGCGCCCGTCCGGGGAGAACGCGGGATAGATCGCGGGGCCGAGGGTATCGGTGACGCGCCGGGGCGCGCCGCCCTCGGCCGGCACGATCCACAGGTCGCTCGCGTCGTCGTAGTCTCGGTCGGGATGCCGCGCCGAGCTGAAGGCGACCCATCGCCCGTCCGGCGACCATGTAGGGTGATGGTCTGCACACTCGCCGGTCGTGAGCTGCACGGGCGGCGCCCCACCCGTCGCCGCCACCGTGAACACGTGGGTCGGCCGGTCATGCGTGAAGCCTTCGCCGTTCAGGCGGTACTTCAGCGTGGTGATCACGCGCACCGGCTTGGACTTCCGCCGCTCGGCCTCGCTCTCCGGCTCCTGCCAGCCGCCCACGCGCGAGACGAACACCAGCCGCGTCCCGTCCGGCGACCACTCCGGGTCGGCCACGCCGTTGCGCAGGGCGGTGAGCGCGACGGGCTCGCCGCCGTCCGCCGGCATGACCATCAGCTGCCCTTTCTTCCCCGGCTCCCGTTCGGAGACGAAGGCCAGGCGGCCGCCGTCGGGCGACCAGCGCGGCGTGGTGTCGCGCCCCGGTCCGGCGGTGAACCGGCGGGGCACGCCGCCGCCCACCGTGTCCACCACCCAGATGTTCGCGAGGTATTCGTCCTTCTCCTGCGACAGCGTCGTGACCACGAACGCCACACGCCGGCCGTCGGGCGAGATGCGGGCGTCGGACACGAAGCGAATGGCGAGAAGATCGTCGGGGCGCATCGGCCGCATGGGAGCCTCGCTCAGCGGAGGGTGAAGGTCAGTCGCGCGTGCGCGTCGCGGAGCGCGCGCTCCACCGCCGCGGGATCCGCGCCTCGCGCGAAGATGAAGCCGAGGTAGCGGTGGCCCTCGGGGAGCGGCACCAGCGTCTCGCCGACATGCGCGCTGATGGTCACGTCTTCCACCAGCGGCACCGCGGCGGCGGCGTCCTGCCCCTCGACCTTCTCGAGCACGCCCGCGCGCGGGATGGGGATCATCATCACGCCGGCGGCCCGGCCTTCACGCTCCAGCGACGCGATGGGCAGGTCGAGGGCGCGCCGCAGGATGATGTCCTCGAGGGTGAGGCCGGTGCCGAAGCGGAGCGAGCGCGCGCAGAGACCGCCGATGGAGCGCGCGGCCAGCTCCAGCATCACCGGCGCGGGCGGCGTGGCGCGCGCGTCGAGGCGAAGCTCGGCGTGGATGGGGCCGTCCTCCAGTCCCAGGGCGCGCGCGGCCTGGGCCGTCACGTCCGCGATGGTCCGCTGCGTGGCCTCTGACAGGCGCGAAGGCGTGACGTAGATGGTCTCCTCGAAGAAGGGGCCGTCGAGCGGGTCGGGCTTGTCGAAGAGGGCGAGGACGCGGAGGGCGCCGTCGACGAGCAGGCCTTCCAGCGCCACCTCGCCGCCGGGCACGAAGGCCTCGACCAGGATCTCCCCGGTGCCCTCGCCGAGCGCCTGGATCTCGGGATCGGCGAGGAGGGCGGCGATGCGCGCGCGCGCCGCCACGAACCCGGCCGCGTCGTCGGCGCGGATCACCCCGCGGCTCGCCGAGAGCACGAGGGGCTTCAGCACGCAGGGGTAGCCCACCCGGCGCGCCGCCGCGGCGGCGTCCTCCTGGAGGCTCACCGTGGTGAAGGTGGGGCCCGGCACGCCGGCCTTGGCGAAGCGCTCGCGCATGAGACGCTTGTTGCGCGTGGCCGCCACCGCGCCGACGGAATTGCACCGGCGCAGGCCCAGCCGCTCGGCGATGGCCGCGCCGACCACCGTCGTCCCGTCGTCCACCGGCACCACCGCGTCGATGGGACGGCGCCGCGCGTATTCGACCATCTCGCGGGCCGCGCGGTCGGGGTCCGCGAAGGGCAAGGCGAGGAGATGGTCGGGAAACACCTCGCCCAGTGTGTTCGGCCGCTCCGACGCGACCACCAGGTCCACGTCGAGGCGCCGGGCCGCGTCCATGAAATCCTCGGTCCGGTAGGTCGTGGTGGGAACCAGCAGGAGCAACCGCTTCGATGCGACGCGATGCATGGCCGCCATTGTACAGTGTCGCCAAGGAGGGCGCGGGCCATGGACGTGGGCGTCATGATCGAGGGACAGGAAGGGCTCACCTGGGAGCGCTGGTGGCGTCTCGCCGCCGCCGCCGAGGACCTCGGGTTCGAGTCCCTGTGCCGTTCCGACCATCTCACCGGGCTTTCCGGCCAGGCCAAGCGCCCGTCGCTCGAGACATGGGCGTCGCTCACCGCCCTCGCGGCGCGCACCAAGCGCGTCCGCTTCGGCCCCATGGTCTCTCCCCTCACCTTCTATCATCCGGCGATTCTCGCCAAGCGCGCGGCGGCCATCGATCTTCTCGCCGGCGGGCGCTTCGATCTCGGCATCGGCGCGGGATGGAACGAGCCCGAGCACGCCATGTACGGCGTGCCCTTCCCCCCGCTCAAGGAGCGGATGGACCGCCTGGAGTGCGGCGCCCGCGCCATCCGCGCCCTCGACGCCGACCAGCCCGTCACCCTCCCGCAGCGCTACTACCCGCTGAAGAACGCCGAGTCGTATCCGCGCCCGGCGGCGGGCCGCACCCGCCTCGTGATCGGCGGCCGCGGCGAGCGCCGCACGCTGGCCATCGTCGCCCAGTTCGCGGACGAGTGGAACGTGACGCGCGTGGACGTGGCCGCCTACCCGGCCAAGCGCGCGGTGCTCGAGTCCCACTGCCAGGCGGCGGGCCGCGACGCCCACGCGATCCGCCGCTCGCTCATGATCCCGCTCGCCATCGGCCGGGACACCGCCGAGATCGCCCGCCGCATCGCCAGCGCGCGCGCGGTGTTCCCCGCGCTGCCCGACGGCGAGGCGGCCTGGCGCGCGGCCGGCTTCCTCGCGGGGCCGCCCGCGCAGGTGCTCGCCGACCTCGACAAGTGGAAGACGGTGGGCATGCAGCGCGTGCTCTTGCAGATGCTCGACCAGGAGGACATCGGCGCGCTGGAGCTGTTCGCGAAGGACGTGCTCCCGCGCCTCTAGCCGCCGCCGGGCGCCGCCCCCTTCTTCGCGCGCGGAGCGCCTAGGCGATGGTCTCGACGCGCACCGAGCGCAGGCCGGGCTGGGCCTCGAGGATCTCGACGAGTCGGGGCTCGTCGGCGGGGGCGATGCCCACGTGGAGCGCCACCATCACGCGGCGCTCATCGCGCCGGTGCTCGTATTCGACGGGGGAAGCGCGGATCCCGGCGGCGCCGAGCGCGCGCGCGACCTCGCCCGCGGCCGACCCGCGCTCGTCGAAGACCAGTGAGACCTTGCGGCGCTCGCCGCCCTCGTCCTTGTCCTCCAGGCGCCGAAGCGCCCACAGCGCGACCAGCCCGATCGCGGTGGCGAGCACGCCTTCCGGATACATGCCGGCGCCGGCGGCGAGACCGATGGCCGCCACGAGCCAGAGGCCGGCGGCGGTGGTGAGCCCCTGCACGGAGATGCCGGTGCGCAAGATGGCGCCGGCGCCGAGGAAGCCGATCCCGGCGGCCACGTAGGACCCGATCCGGGAAGGATCGACGGACACGATATCGCCCGGGGCGTAGCGCTGGTAGTAGGCGAATTGCGTGGACACGACCATGAACAAGGACGAGGCGAGGGAGACGATCAGGTGCGTGCGGAGACCGGCCGGCCGCCCGCGCGTATCCCGCTCGTAGCCGATGGCCGCGCCGAGCAGCGCCGCCACGACCAGGCGCACCGCCAGCTCCCAGTGTGGAATCACCCCGGCGAGTCCTCTCCGTGTCTGATGGTACCATTCACGCGTGGACCTGTCCGCGCTGCTGTCGGGCGACGCGCTCATGTCGCTGGTCACCCTCACTGCGATGGAGGTCGTCCTCGGCATCGACAACGTCGTCTTCATCGCCATCCTCGTCGCCCGCCTGCCCCAGGGGCAGCAGGAGCTGGCCCGCCGGCTCGGCATCGGCCTCGCCCTCGTGATCCGCATCGGGCTCCTGTTCGCCATCTCGTGGATGATGAGCCTCACCGAGCCGCTCTTCTCGGTGCCGCTCTACCGGCGGGCGATCTCGGGGCGCGACCTCATCCTGCTCGGCGGCGGGCTGTTCCTCATCTTCAAGGCGACCTGGGAGATCTACGACAAGCTCGAGGCGGACCATCCCGCGGAGGGGCGGCCGCGCTCGCGCGGCCAATTCGCCCTCGTGCTCGTGCAGATCCTCATGCTGGACATCGTGTTCTCGCTGGACTCGGTCATCACCGCGGTGGGCATGGCCAATCACGTCCCGATCATGGTGGCGGCCATGGTGATCGCCATGCTGGTCATGCTGGTGTCCGCCGCGCCCATCGGCGGCTTCGTGGAGCGGCATCCCAGCGTGAAGATCCTGGCCCTCTCCTTCCTCCTCCTCATCGGCGTGATGCTGATCGCGGAAGGCATGGGCACGCACGTGGAGAAGGCCTACATCTACTGGGCGATGGCGTTCTCGCTCTTCGTGGAGCTCCTCAACCTGCGCTACCGGAAGAAGAAGCACCGGCCGGTGACGCTGCACCGCCGGTTCGAGAGCGAGGAGACCTAGGGCGAGCCTTACTTCACGGGCAGGCGGTCGCCCGCGACGTACCACACCGGCGCCGCGCCCCGGCGGAAGATCTTGATCCGCGCCGTCCCGAGCGCGGTGGCGACCCCGCCCTCGACCCGCACCAGGGCCCCTTCCTCGAGGCCCACCACCGGATTGCGGTTGACCACGTGGTACTCGCGGATGCGGTCGTCGCGCGTCTCGCTCCCCGCCGCCATCATGGGATCGACGTCCTTGTAATGGGGGTTGATGTTGAAGGCGACCAGGCGGAGCGCGTCGAAGCGGGAGAGGCCCACCACGTTCCAGTCGTTGGTGGTGAGGATGGTGGGACCGGCCACATTGGACCCCGCGCTCGCCCCCGCGTACGGCATGCCCGCGCGGACACGGCGCCGGATGGCGGCGAGGAGACCCGAACGACGCAGTCGCATGAGGAGCGCGTAGGTGTTGCCGCCCCCCATGAAGACGGCCTCGACCCCGGCGAGGGTCCGCAGCGGCCGCGCGTTCCAGCGGATGTGGACCACATCGAGCCCCGCGCCCTCCGGCGGCGGGGGCGCGAGGGCGGCGCGCACGCGCTCGAAGTAGGCCTTCTCGTCGTGGAGATTCGCGGCGGTGACGAAGCCCACGCGCCGCGCGGGGCCGAGGAAGGCGGCGATCTCTCGCCGGCCCTCGGGGCCCAGCGGCCCGCCCGAGTGCAGGAGGACGCGCGTCACCGGTCGGCGAGCAGGCGGCGCAGCTGGGCCATGGACTTGACCATGAAGTGGGCGACGCCGTCCGGCCCGCCCTGCGGCGCGAACAGGATGGCGGTCATGCCGACGCGCCGCGCCCCCCGGACGTCGGAGTCCACGCTGTCGCCCACCATCGCGGCCTCGTCCGCCGCGAGGCCCATGCGCGAGAGGGCCAGCTCGAACAGCGGAGGCTCGGGCTTGCCGACGACCACCGGCCGGACGCCGGCCGCCGCCGCCACCGACTCCACCACCGCGCCGCAGCCCGGCAGGAAGTCGCCGTCCTCGAGGGGCAGGCGCGGGTCGAGATTGGGCGTGAGGAAGTGGGCGCCCCGAGCGATGGCCCGGGCCGCCGCGGTCAGACGCTCGTAGGAGAAGGCGGGGTCGCGGCCCACCACCACCACCTGGGCCTCGCCCTGCCGTTCGAGCGGCACCAGCTGATGTCCGCCCTCTTCGAGCGCCCTCGCCAGCTCCGCGCCGCCGATGGCCAGCACGCGGGAGAGCCCCCAGCGGGTGGCGATCAGCTCGCTCAGGATCTCCAGCGGGGTGAGCACCTCGTCCTTGGCGGCCGGCACCCCGAGCCGCTCGAGCTTGGCCTGGATGCCACCGGCCCGGGCGGCGGAGTTGTTGGTGAGGAAGGAGACACGCCGCCCCTGCTCGCGGAGGAGCGCGAGCACGTCGGCGGCGCCGGGCACGAGCACGTCGCCCGTCCAGACGCAGCCATCCAGGTCGAACACGAAGCCGCGCAGCGCGCGCAGCTCCCGACGCGACAGTCCCACTCGGGGGCCTCCCGGAGGCGATACTAGCACGCCAAAAAGCATCCGACCGGACGGTGGCCGGAGTTAGCATCGGGACTGATGGAATCGGCCGAGCCCAAGCCGCGTCCATACACGCTACAGCGCGCCGCCGTCGTCGTGTTCGCGATCGTGTCGGTGCTGCCGCTGCTGCTGTATATCGACTCGCTCTACACCGTCGGCGCGCTCGCGCGGACGAAGGTCCTCGTCAACCTCGCCCTCGCGATCGGCGCCATCCTCATCGGCTTCTATCTCTTCTGGACCATGACCACGCGCATGGCGGAGATCCTGCGCGCCGCGCAAGAGCACCAGGAGGCGGCGCCCCCCGGGCGGGCCTCCGTGGAGGCCGACTTCCACATGCCCGTGTTCGGCGCCATTCGCGAGGTCGAGCCCATCCGCGAGACCGACATGATGGCGGCGGCCGTGGAGCAGCTCCGGGCGGTGTGGGAGGCGGAGGCCCGCCCCCACCTCGGGCGGCGCGTGGCGGTCTCGGTGCGGAACGCCCACGCCCCCATCGTGGGCACGTTGAGCCAGATCACCGAGAACGGCCTCCTCCTCCTGGACGCCGACAGCCAGAAGGTCGGCGTCAGCTACCGCCGCATCTCGGCCATCGAGGGGTCGGGCGGCTAGATCCTCGGCATCGCCCCGCGAGCATCCCCTTCGCGGGCACCCATCGTTTATCATGGCCCCACCATGGGGATCGCCGCCTGGTGGCGGGATCGGCGGAAGCGCATCCTCCAGCTCTGGGCCGTGGGCGTCGGCGCCAGCCTCCTGGTCACCGGGGCCTCGTCGCTCGGCTATCTCGAGGCGCTGCAGTCGCGGAGCGCGGACCTCCTCCTCTTCCTGCAGGGCCAGCGCTTCGCGAGCGAGGTCGTGCTGGTCGCCATCGACGAGGAGGCCTTCGAGTCGCTCGGGCGCCGCCAGCCCCTGCCGCGGAGCTATCTGGCCAAGGTGGTCCGCGGCGTCCAGCGCGCCGGCGCCGCGGTGGTGGGCCTGGACCTGGCCCTGTCATCCCCCACCGAGCCGGCCGAGGACGCCGAGCTGGTGCAGGCGCTTCGCGGGTTCGCCGACGCAGGGGTGAGCCGGGTGGTCCTGGTGCAGACCCCCACGCCGCGCAGCGGCCCCCTCGCCGACCCCGCGTTCATTGCGACCATGGTCCAGGGCGCGGGCGAGGTACCGCTCGACTCGGACGGCGTGATCCGGCGCGCCTCGCTCCTGGTGCCGCGCCAGCCAGGCATCTACGAGCCGTCGTTCATGCTGGCCCTCATGGGCCGCCTGGTCGGCATGAACCAGAGCACCCTCACGACGTCGGTACTGAGCCGGGGAGGGCTCTCCCCGGTGCCCGTCTGGCATCCCCGGGGTGGATGGACGCTCCGGGACCATCCGCCGCTCCCCGTCCGCCCCAATGAGCTCTGGCGCATCAACTACGTGGGCCCCTCGGGGAGCTTCCTCACCATTCCCAGCAGTGCCGTGGCCGCCCTCGCCGACGGCGGCGAGCTGGCGCGCGACAATCCCCTCTGGGGACGCGTGGTGCTGATCGGCGGTACCTACAAGGACAGCCGCGATTTCTACCCGACTCCCCACGGCGCGATGGCCGGCGTCGAGATCCACGCCAACGTGCTGCACATGCTGGTCACCGGCAGCTACATCCGTCCGTCCGGGTGGTTCACGAGCCTGGGCTTTCAGATCGGGATCGTGCTGATCGCGGGCCTGCTCATGACCTGGCTCCGGCCCATTCCCGGCACGCTCGTGTGCCTGATCGCCGCCGTCCTGGTGGGCATCCCCGCGAGCTTCATCGCCTTCAGCCGGAGCGGCTACTGGGTCGACGTCTTCCTGCCCGTGATCGTCACGTGCCTCCTGGGCCTCGGCGCCGAGGCGATGGCGCGCCGCCGCTTCCGCGATACCTTCGGCCGCTACGTGAGCCGCGAGATCGCCGCCCAGGTGCTGTCCGAGGCGCCGAGCCTGGCCGGCGAGCGCCGGCACATCTCCATCCTCTTCTCCGACCTCCGCGGCTTCACCACGCTGTCCGAGACCATGCCGGCGGAGGAGGTGGCGGGCCGGCTCAACGAATATTTCGAGGCGATGACCAAGGCCATCTTCGCGCACCGGGGGATGGTGAACGACTTCGTGGGCGACGGCATCGTCGCCTTCTTCGGCGCGCCGCTGGCCGACCCCGACCACGCCCGGCATGCGGTGCGGAGCGCGGCGGCGATGGACCGGGCCCTGGCGGAGCTGAACGCCCGCTGGGGCGCGGCCGGGCTCCCCGAGCTGCGCATGGGCATCGGGGTGCACACGGGCGAGGTCTTCGTGGGCAATATCGGCGGCGCCGCCCGCGTCAAGTACACTGTCGTCGGCGATCCCGTGAACCTGGCGTCGCGCGTGGAGGGCCTCAACAAGGAGCTGGGCACCACCATGCTCATCACCGAGGAGACCCGCGGCCTCGTCGCCGACATCGCCGAGCTCAAGGACCGCGGGCTCATGTCCGTCAAGGGACGCGTACAGCCGGTGCACGTCTTCGAGCTGCTGGCGACGCGCTGACGGGGGGCTTCGGCATGAGGCGAGCGGGACGAAGGATCGCGGCGGCGACACTCGGGCTCCTGGCGGCGCTCGGGGTCGCGGCGGTGGCCCCGGCGAGCGATCCGGTGGCGGTGCTCACGGAGATCCGGCCCGGCAAGGGCGAGATCCGCGTGAAGATCGGGCACGACAGCGCCTGGAAGGCCCCCGCCCCCCTCCTCTCGCTACGGCCCGGCGACCAGGTGCGCGCCACCGAGGACGGGCGCGCGGTGATCCTCTTCGGCGGGGGACGTCCGCCCCAGACCGTGCAGGCGTCGAACTCTCCGTTCAAGGTCCCGGCGCCGACGGGCTCGGGCCCCACCGGCCAGGTGGGCGCGCTCGCCTCCAGCGTGACCAGCTTCCTCTTCGGCAAGCAGGACAAGCCCGCGTACGTGTCGGCCTACGTGCCGCTCTCCACGCGGAGCGTCCGCCTCCCGCCCCCGACGCTCATCTCGCCGCGAGCGACGAAGCTCCTGACCACGCCGGTGGTGTTCGAGTGGTCCGGCTCCGAGAGCCAGCGCTACGGCGTGCGGGTCTTCGGCCCCGACAACGCCGTCCTGTGGGAGCAGACGGGGCTCTCGCGCAAGGACCTCCCCTATCCGACCTCGGCCCCCGCCTTCAAGCCGAACGTCACGTACGCCTGGGAGCTCCACGCCGAGCGACACCCTGTGCAGCGCGCGGAGTTCGTGCTGCTCGCGCCCGCCGAGGTGACGCGGGTGAAGAACGATCTGGCCTCACTGCCCGCGAACGGCGTGTCGCCCACCACGGTTGCGGTCATGCGCGGGAGCTATCTGCTGAAGGAAGGGTGTTACGTGGACGCGCGGCGTGAGCTCCTCGCCGCGATCGCCGCCGATCCCCACGAGGCGTCGCTGCATCAGCTCCTCGGCCACGTCTACGACGCCATGGGCATCAAGGACCTCGCCACCGACTCGTTCGACGAGGCGCGCTTCCTTTCCGCGCCACGGCCGTAGCGGGGCTAGGAGTACATCTTGCGCCGGACGGTGTCGCGAGCGCTGCGGAAGCGGCGATCGTCGGGATGCAGGCGCACCGCCTCGGCGTAGGCGGCCTCGGCCTCGCGGAGACGCCCCAGCCGTAGCAGCACCGACCCCAGGCGCGCGTGCGCCTCGGCGAAGTCGGGCTTGAGCGCGATGGCGCTCCGGTAGGCCGCCTCGCAGTCGGCATCCTTGCCCTGCCGCTCGAGCACCGTCCAGAGATTGAAGTGGTTCTGTCCCTCGTCGGGGCGCAGGGCCAGCGCGTCGCGATAGGCGACCTCGGCCTCGGCGATCCGGCCCAGGGTGAGGAGCACGCCGCCCAGGCCCCGGTGCGCGGCCGCATTGTCGGGCTTGGCGTGGATGGCGTCGCGGAAGGCCTCCTCCGCCTCGCCGAAGCGGCCCTGCTCGGCCAGCATCTCGCCGAGATAGGCGTGCGTCTTGGCGTAGCCGGGCTTGAGGCGGGCCGCCTCGCGGAAGGCCACCTCCGCCGGGCCATACTTGGCCTGGAGATAGAGCACGACACCGAGCCCCCGCTGAAGGGCCGCGTGCGCGGGCCGGAGCGCCAGCGCCTGGCGGTACACGGCTTCCGCGTCCGCGTAGCGGCCCTGGCGGCCCAGGCCCACCGCCAGATTGCCCAGCGCGACGACGTCGTGGGGGTCGAGCCGGATGGCCTCCCGGAGCGCGGCCTCGGCGTCGGCGTGTCGGCCCTGCCGGCCGAGCGCGATGCCGAGCTCGATGTGGAAATCGGCGCTGGTCGGCTCGAGCCGGACGGCGGCGCGGAACGCGGCCTCCGCCTCGGCATCCAGCCCCTGGGCCAGAAGGGCCAGGCCGAGCTCGTAGTGGAGGTTGGCATCCTCGGGCCGGAGGGCGAGGGCGCTGCGATACGTGTCGGCCTCCTCGGCCCAGCGGCCGGCGCGACGCAGCACGCCGCCGAGACCGACATGGGGCGCGACGTCGCCGGGCTCGAGCCGTATGGCCTGCCGGAACTCGACCTCCGCCTCGGCGAGCCGGCCCTGTCGCTCGAGCACCCGGCCGAAGCGGTGGTGCCAGGCGGCATGGTCGGGCGCCAGGCGCAAGGCCTCCCGAAACGCCGCCGCCGCTTCACCGTAGCGCCGCTCGTGCCACAGCGCGATGCCCAGGCAGCCGTGCAGCATGGCGCTGCCGCGCCGGACCCGGAGGACGGCGCGATACGCCGCCGCCGCGTCGTGCCACCGGCGGTCACGCCGTAAGGCGTGGGCGAGATGCACCTGGCTGCGCAGGGCGGACGGCGCCAGGCGGAGCGCCTCGCGGAAGGCGAGCGCGGCCTCGGCATGGCGGGACTGAGCGCTGAGCGCGCGGCCGAGGGCGTGGTGCACGAGGGCGTTGCGGGGCGCCAGGGCGAGGGCCCGGTGGAGCGCCGCCTCGGCCTCGGCGGGACGGCCCTGGCGGAGAAGCGCCAGCCCGAGATTGTGCACCGCGTCCGCCTGGCGCGGCGCCAGCCCCACCGCGCGGCTGAGCGCGCGCTCCTCCTCGGCCAGCCGGCCGAGCCGCCGGTACGTGACACCGAGACGGAGGTGCGCGACGGCGTGATCGGGCCGCAGCTCGGTGGCGGTGCGGAAGGCCTGCTCGGCCTCGCTCCAGCGGCGCTGCCGCTCCAGCGCGAGCCCGAGCTTGAAATGGCCGCGGAAGCCGCGCGCGTCGAGGGCGACGGCGGCGCGGTACTCCACCTCCG
>DATEDO010000010.1:0-9649 GCA_035281625.1 Candidatus Methylomirabilota bacterium | reverse complement strand
TCGCCCGCTTCGCCGCCTCGGCGCGCCGGCGCCGCCGCCCGGCGGCGTGGAGCCCGCTCGGATCCTCGACGGCCTCGGCGGTCACGAAGGTACCGCCCTGGAACGTCTCCGCCCGCTCGTCCGTGACCGGCGGCTCCTTGGCGAGGACCTCGGCAGCATAGATCTCGCCCTGGTCCTGGGGGGCGTAGCCCAGGCGCCGCGCGTTGCTGTTGTCGTACCAGGCGCGCTTGTTGTCCGAGATGCCGTAGACGATTTCGAAGCGGAGATCCGGGTGCTCCACCCCGATCGCCACCAGCTGTCCAAGATCGCGTGGAGATATCCAGATGGACAGGCGCCGCTTGTCGATCGGGCGCTCGTTCACGTTGCCGATCCGGATGCAGAGCACGCGCAGCCCGTACTTGTCGGCGTAGAGGCTGCCGAGGGCCTCTCCGAAGACCTTGGACACGCCATAGCGACCGTCGGGCTTGGGATACACGTGATGGTCGATGGTTTCATCCCGGCGATAAAACCCGACGGCGTGATTCGAGGTGGGGAAGATGAAGCGCGGCACCTTGTTCCGGCGCGCCGCCTCGTAGGCGTTGTAGCAGCCCTCGATATTGGCCTTCTGGATCAGGGGCCAGGGCCCTTCGACCGAGTAGCCGCCGAGATGCACGATGGCGTCGACGCCCTTGCTGATCCGTAGCATGTCGGCCATGCGCGTGATGTCGGCGCGCATGAAGCGCTCGCCGGGCGCGAGATCCGTGATGGGGCGCAGGTCGGACAGGCGCAGCCGGTACTTCCCGGCCAGGGCGCCGCGCAGAGCGCGGCCGACCCCACCGGCCGCGCCGGTGATCAAGATGGTCTTCACGGCATCGCGCCGGCGGTCCGGCCGGCGTAGTTCTTCCGGTGGAAGTAATTGGCGTTGTAGAACGCGAGCACCAGATCCCGGTACACCGCGGGCTCGTAGCGGGGCGGATTGTCCGGACCCACGCAGGTGGGCAAGCACTCGATCGTCGAGGCCACGTTGGGGCTGTAGAAGAAGGCGATGGAGTAGCGGTCCTTGCCGGAATCGTTCAGCACCCCGTGCGGGGTGGAGAGGAAGCGGTCGTTCGACCAGCGCTTCATCATGTTCCCGAGGTTCACCAGGAAGGTCCCCGGGATCAGCGGCGGCGCCATCCATTCGCCATTGGGTAACCGCACCGCTAATCCGGGCACGTCCATGCGTGCCAGGATGGTGATGAACGAGTTGTCGGTGTGCGGCCCCTGGCCGAACTGCTCGTCGTCGTCCGTCTCCTGGGGCGGATAGTGCAGGAAGCGCAGGTTGATGTGCGCCTCGTCACGGAAGTAGGGCGCGAAGAAGTCGGCGGGCATGTCGAGCGCGCGCGCAAGCACCGGCAGCATCCTCTCGCCCACGCCCTCCAGCGTCTTGAAGTAGCGCACCATCGCCGCCCGCATGGCGGCGTGCCCGTCCGGCCACTGATTGCGCCCGCGCAGGGGCTTGCCCGCGACCACGTCGGGATGGTCGGCGCCGCGATCGTGACTGATGAAGAAGCTCTCGTTGAAGTTGGGGCGCGTCGCCTTGTGTACGCTGGACGCGCCCTGAATGCTCTCGTTGGGCGCGAGGTAGCCGATGTTGTTCTCGTCGATGGCGAGCCGCCGTTTCTCCTCCAGGGGCATGGCGTGGAACTCGCGCGAGGCGGCGAAGGCCTCGTCAACGACCTCGTCGGCGACGCCGTGGTTCTTCAGATAGAAGAAGCCGACGGTTTCGCTCGCCCGCCGCACCTGGGCCGCCACCGAGTCGAGGCCGCCCGGCTCACCCCGGAAGGCGGGCGCGACGTCGATGACGGGGATGGCGCGGGTCGCCGCCTCGAGATCCTTCACCGCCAGTGATTTGAAGATGTTCACCGTCTCGATCCTACCCCAAGCCCGGTTGCGGACACCATGCCCCTGGGTCTATCCTCCTGCCCCATGACGCCACCCGCGGTCACCTGGCCCGACGGCGCGCGCTGCGCCGTGATGATGACGTTCGACCTCGACGGCGAGAGCCCGTGGATTCACCGCGATCCCGCGCTGGCCGAGCGGCCGCTCCACATGTCCATGGGCGCCTACGGCCCGAAGACCGGGATGCCCCGCATCCTCGACATGCTCGACCGCTACGGCATCAGGACGTGCATCTTCATCCCGGGCTGGATCGTCGAGCGCTATCCCGCTCTCTGCGAGGAGATCGTCAAGCGCGGGCACGAGGTGGGCCATCACGGCTATCTCCACGAGAAGCCCTTCTTCATGAAGAGTCGGGAGGAGGAAGAGGAGCTGCTGGTGAAGAGCCTGCAGATCTTCAAGAAGATCCTCGGCGTGGCGCCCCTCGGCGCGCGCGTGCCGTCGGCCGATCCCAGCCGCCACTCCATGGATCTCCTCGCCCGGCACGGCTTCGTGTACCACAGCAATGCGCTGGACACCGATCTCCCCTATTGCCACGACACGCCTCATGGCCGCCTCGTGGAATTCCCGACGTCATGGTGCAACAACGACGCGCCCTTCTTCCTCTGGAGCGCGGTGCCGCCGGTGGGCAACGGCATCTGGAGCCAGGAAGACGTCTGGGAGATCTGGTCGGAGGAGTTCGAGGGCCTCTACGAGGAAGGGAGCTTCTTCAACTGGCTCGGGCATCCCCAGATCATCGGCCGGCCCTCGCGCATGCGCATGGTGGAGCGGCTCATCCAGCGCATTCTCGGCAAGAAGCAGGTGTGGTGGCCGCGACCCGTCGAGCTGGCGCGCTTCTGGCTCGAGCGGAGCCGCACCCCGGCGCGCGCCTGATGGCGGGGCGCCTCGCCGGACGCGTCGCCCTCGTCACCGGCGCCGGCCGGGGCTTCGGCCGCGCCATCGCGCTGGCCTATGCCCGTGAAGGCGCCAAGCTGGTGGCGAACTACAACGCCAGCGACGTCGCCGGCAAGCAGCTCGCCGCCGAGGCGACCCGGCTGGGTGGGGAGGCCATCGCGGTGCGAGGCGACGTCTCGCGCGAGGCCGACGCGCGCGCGCTGGTGCAGGCGGCGCTGGACCGCTTCGGCCGCCTCGACATCCTCGTGAACAATGCCGGCATCATGGTGCGGGGGCCGCTGCTGGATGTGCCCGCCGCCGACTATCAGCGCATGCTCGACGTGAACGTCACCGGCACGATTCTCTGCACGCGGCACGCCCTACCCCCCATGATCGAGAAGAAGCACGGACGGATCATCAGCCTCTCCTCGCAGCTCGCCCAGCGGCCGGTGGGGAGCGGCGGGGGCTTCGCGGCCTACGCCGCGACCAAGGGCGCCATCGAGTCCCTCACCCGCGTGCTCGCCGCCGAGGTGGGCGAGCACGGCATCACCGTGAACGCGATCTCGCCGGGCGGCATCGACACCGACATGAGCCGCGCCGTCATGACGCCCGAGTACCGCACGCGCCGGCTCGCCGAGCTGCCCCTCCATCGCTTCGGCAGCGTGGAGGACGTGGCGTACTGCGCGGTGGTGCTGGCCGCCGACGAGGCCGGCTACCTCACGGGACAGATTCTCCACCCCAGCGGCGGCTGGGTCTCGGGATAAGGAGCCAGGACATGCGGTACCGGTGGCCGGACGGCAAGCAGTGCGCGGTGGTGCTCTCCTTCGACTTCGACGCCGAGTCGGGCTTCTACTTTCGCGAGCCCGAGAAGGCCAAGCGCAGCCTGGGCGATCTCGAGGAGCGACGCTTCGGGCCGCGGGTGGGCGTGGACCGCATCCTCCGCATGATGGACCGCCTCAAGATGCGCGCGTCCTTCTACATTCCCGGCTGGACCGTCGAGCATCACCCCGCGCCGTCCCGGCGCATCCGTGACGCCGGCCACGAGATCGGGGCGCACGGGAACATGCACGAGGCGGTGAGCTTCCTGGACGCCGAGCAGGAAGAGAAGATCATGCGGGACCAGCTCGCCATCCTGAAGGATGGCCTCGGGGTGGTGCCCAAGGGCTATCGCTCCCCGTCCTGGGACGTGAACGTGTGGACGCCGGGCATTCTCAAGCGGCACGGCTTCCTCTACGACACCTCGCTCATGGGCAACGACATCCCCTACGAGATCGACAGCGAGGACGGCCCCCTCGTCGAGCTGCCCATCCAGTGGCTGCTCGACGACGCCCCCCTGTTCCGCCACGTGTACGGCGCCACCAACGCCATCGCCGACCCCGGCCGCGTGCTCCAGATGTGGAGCAAGGAGTTCGCGGGGATGCACGCGGAGAACGGCGCCTTCATCCTCACCTGCCATCCCTTCGTGAGCGGCCGCGCCTCGCGCATCCAGCTCATGGAGGACCTGGTCGCCTACATGCGGAAGTTCCGCGGCGTGTGGTTCACCACCTGTGAGGAGATCGCGCGGTGGCACGCCTCGGGGAAGTGGAAGGGGGAGGGAAACGGTGACGGGGGCGTCCGCCCGCCGACCTTTCGGAAGGTGGCGGGGCGGGTCAGCCGGGCGACGCGTCGCTCCCGGCGCTGAGCAGCGCGGCCAGCGGCGGATACGCGGCCGGGGTGAGGTGGCCGTCCACCACCATCGCGGCCCCCCCGGGCGACGCGAGCAGGCGCTCGATGGCGAGCCCCGTCGCCAGCTTCCCGTGTCGCCACGGCGTGAGCGCTGATCCAAAGCGCGCCTGGAGCTCGGTGACGGCGAGCGGCAGGAAGTCGGCGCCGGCGGGCGCCTTGGCCTCGATCTCCACCTCGTGATGCCCCACGGCCCCGGCGGCGAGGCGGTAGGTCACCTCGTCCACCGCTAGCTCGGCCACGGGCCGCCCCGCCCCGCCGTCCGCGTAACGCAGCCGCCGATGCGTTTCCCGCTCCTGCGCGCGGGAGAGGCCGGCGGCGAGCAGGGCGTCGACGGGATCGGCGCCGGGCGCCGCCGGCCGGAGCGAGATCCCGCGAGTCGCGAGGATGTCGAGGCAACGGGCGTAGGCCTCGGGGGACCACGGTGTCTCCAGCTCGTCCCGCTCGATCACGCCGGGCCCGACGCTCCGCCCCGGCCCCTTCAGGGTAAGAAAGGGCCGCCCGTTCTGCACGCGGACCCGTAGCGAATCGCCGCGCGCGCGGAGGGCGCCGGCCGGCGTGTCGAGATAGACGTCGCGGATCGCCGCCGCGCCTCCATCACGGAGTGCCCGGCCGCCGAGGCGCGTCAGGCCGGCGATCTCACCGGCGACGACCGGCGGCCGCTCGCCCGTGACGACGAGCTTGGCCTCGCGCTCGGGCATGGCCCGCTCCGGCGGCGTCAGAGCTTCGCGAGGTGCGGCATCACCTCGGCGGCGAAGAGGTCCACGGACGCGGCGGCCGCCGCCTCGGGCATCTCGCCGAACATCATGCGGCACACGAAGTAGTTGCAGCCGCTCGCCGCGGCCTGCCGCTCGATCTCCTCGCGCACCCGCGCGGGCGTGCCCGCGATGGCGACGCCGCGCTGGCGCGCCTCGTCGAAGTCGCGCGCGAACCGGAACGGCAGCGCGCCGAAGTCGCGCCAGAGCTTGGTGAGGTTTCCGTACCAGACGGCGTAGTTGGGGCGCGCCAGCGCTTCCGCCTCGGCGTCGCTCGCCGCCACCACGACGTGGCGGGACATGCCCATGCGCGTGGTGGGGGGCCCGCCGTGCTTGCGCTGCCAGATCTCCCGATAGCGATCGAACAGGGGGCGCGACTGATCGACGGGGCTGTTCGTGATCACGTTCACCCGGTTCGTCGCCGCCCACTCGGCGCCGGCGGCGTGGCCCATGCCGTACCAGAGCGGCGGGTGCGGCTGCTGGAAGGGGCGGAGCGTCATGGGGACCTTACGATAGCGGTAGTGCGTTCCTCGGTGCTCCAGCACCTCGCTGGTGAGGCCCTGGAGCACGATCTCCAGCACCTCCTCGTAGATCTCCTCGGTCTCCAGGTGGTGGAGGTCGAAATACGCCATCTCGTAGGGCACGATGCCCCGGCCCACGCCGAACTCGAAGCGCCCGCGGGAGAGATGGTCCAGCATGCACACTTCCTCGATGAGCCGCAGCGGGTCGTAGAGCGGCAGGCAGTACACGCACGGCCCGAGCCGGATGCGGCGCGTACGCTGCGTGGCGGCGGCGAGGAAGATGCCGGGCACTGGCGCCAGGCCGAGCGGCGTCGCGTGGTGCTCGGCAAGGTGATACGAGTAGAAGCCCGCCGCGTCGTACTGCTCCAGGAGGCGCAGCCGGCTCTCGTAGTGCTCGTGCACCGGCACGTCCCGGCGGTCGAGATGGTCGAAGATTCCCAGATCCATGGCGCGACGAGCGTACCCGTTCGCCTTGGCGAAAGAAAGGTCTCTGGAGGAGCGCGCGGAGGCTGGAGTACCATGGGCGCACGATCGAGCGGTGCACCCCGGTGCCTCGAAGAGGAGCGCGTGATGGCCTATGACCTCCTGATCAAGAACGGCTGGGTGGTGGACGGGTCTGGACGCCCGCGATATCGCGCAGATGTGGGCGTGCGCGGGGGCAAGATCGCCGCCATCGGTCGCATACGTGAATCGGCCCGGGAGGTCCTGGACGCGGAGGGGCAGGTGGTGGCCCCCGGTTTCGTCGACGGCCATACCCACATGGACGCCCAGATCTTCTGGGATCCGCTGGGGACCTGCTCCTGCTGGCACGGCATCACCACCGTGGTGATGGGCAACTGCGGATTCACCCTGGCGCCGTGCGCGAAGGAAGACCGTCATCTCGTGATCCGCAATCTCCAGCGCGCCGAGGACATCTCCCTCGAGGCGATGGAAGCGGGCATCGAGTGGCGGTGGAAGACCTTCGCCGAGTTCCTCGACGTGCTCGACGCGCTTCCCAAGGGCATCAACTACTCGGGCTACATGGGCCACTCCGCGCTGCGCACCTACGTCATGGGCGAGCGCGCGTTCGAGGCGGGTGTCACCGAGGACGATCTCCGCGCCATGGAGGCGGAGCTGCGTGACGGCCTCCGCGCCGGCGCCATGGGCTTCACGACGTCGCGGTCGCCGAGCCACGAGACGCCGGACCGGCGTCCGGTGGCGAGCCGTATGGCCTCCTGGGACGAGGTGCGCCGCCTCGTCGGCGTGATGGGCGATCTCAACGCCGGCATCTTCGAGCTGGCCGGCGAAGGCGTCGATCGTGACCCCGACAACCCCGGCCTCCTGGACTACCACCGCCGGCTGCGCGAGCTGGCCGTCGAGACGGGCCGGCCCATCACCTTCGGTCTCTTCAGCCGCCGTGACGCGCCCGAGGCCTACAAGGCGTACGTGAAGCTCCTGGAGGACACCGCCGCCCAGGGCGGCCGCATGACCGCGCAGGTGCACAGCCGCGCGCTCAGCGCGGTGCTGTCGTACAAGACCCAACTGCCGTTCGATCGGCTCCCGGTGTGGCGTGACCTGCGCGCGCTCCCGCTCGACGAGCAGAAGCGCCGCCTCCGCGACCCCGAGCTGCGGAAGAAGCTCATTACCGCCGCAAAGGAACGCGACGATCGCAAGGCGCTCGGCACCGAGGCGCGGCCCGCGGTGTACGAGTGGATCCACGTGATGGAGAGCGTGCACGGCACGCACCGCTCGGTGGCGGAGATCGCCCGGCAGCGCGGGGTCGATCCGGTGGAAGCCATGATCGACCTCGGCCTCGAGACGGATATGGAGGTGTTCTTCCTCCAGCCCATCGCCAACGAGAACCAGGAGATCGCGCTGGAGCTGATCAAGAACCCGCGTACCGTCGTCACCTTCTCGGATTCCGGCGCCCACGTGTCGCAGCTGATGGACGCCTCGCTCCAGACCCATCTGCTCGCCCACTGGGTGCGCGAGAAGCAGGCCCTCACCCTGGAAGAGGCGGTGCGCATGCTCTCCTTCGACACCGCCACCATGTGGGGATTCTCCGACCGCGGCCTCGTCCGCGAGGGCATGGCCGCCGACTTCGTCGTCTTCGACCCCGACACCATCGCCGCGGAGATGCCGGAGGTGGTGAACGACCTGCCCGCGGGGGCGCGTCGCCTCATCCAGCGCTGCCGCGGCGTGGCCGCCACCGTGGTGAACGGCGAGATCCTCCTCCGCGACGGCAAGCACACGGGTGCGCTCCCCGGCAAGCTCCTCCGCGGGCCGCTCGCGCGCGTGTAAGGAGAACCGCTCATGTGCTTCGATCTCGATTCCCGGCCGCCGATCCCGCCGATCTTCGGCGGGGCGACGGATGCGCGGGACCTCAAGCTGACCTCGGCCGACGGCACCACGTTCATGGCTTACGCGGCCCGAGCGACCAGCCCGAGCGGCGCGGGCATGGTGGTGATCCCCGACGTGCGGGGAATCCACCCATACTACAAGGACCTGGCGCTGCGCTTCGCCGAGGCCGGCGTGGACGCGGTGGCCATCGACTTCTTCGCCCGCACCGCGCCGTCCGACGACCGGAGCGACAAGTTCGACTTCATGAGCCAGGTGCCGCTGACCACGCCCGATCAGCTCCAGGCCGACATCGCCGCGGCGGTGAGCTATCTCAGGTCGAAGGAAGGCGGCGCGGTCCGCTCCGTCTTCTCGGTGGGGTTCTGCTTCGGCGGAGCTCTCTCCTATCTCCAGGCCGCGAGCGGGCTCGGCTATGCCGGCGTCATCGGCTTCTACGGCTGGCCCCTCGGGCTCAAGCGCTGGCCTGATCGCCCCAAGCCCATCGACGCGGCCTCCCGCTACGCCTGCCCGGTGCTGTCCATCTGGGGCGGAGCGGACGAGGGCATCCCGGCGGACGCCATCGCCGAGTTCGACGCCGCCTTGAAGCAGGCCAGGGTGCCGCACGACTCGACGGTGTATCCCGGCGCGCCGCACAGCTTCTTCGACCGCAAGCAGACGGAGTTCGCGGAGGCGTCCGCCGATGCCTGGAAGCGCGTGAAGGACTTCGTCGCCCGCAACACCCGCAAGGCCGCGTAGCACGGCCTCGCTCGCCGCCGCCGCGTCGCGCGCCTCCCTCGGGGAGGCGCGCCGGTGGCCGCTCCTCGCCCTCCTCACCGTCGCCTACGGCCTGGGCGCCTTCGGCATGCTCGGCGTCTCGCCGCTGACGCCGAGCCTCGTGGAGGGCTTTCGCCTCTCCCGCCTCGACGTCGCGTTCATCGTTCCCTGCGTGTACCTGCCGGGGCTCTTCTTCTCGCTCCCCGCCGGCCACCTCGCCGATCGCCTCGGCGTGCGTCCGACCTTTCTTGGCGGGCTGGCCCTGGCCGCCGCCGGCCTGGCGCTGGCCGCGGCCGCGCCGCGCTTCTGGGTCTTCCTGGCCTGCCTGGTGGTGGCCGGCACGGGCTGGAGCGTCGTGAATCCCGTGCTCGGCAAGGCCATCGTGGACCTCTTCCCCGTGCGCGAGCGGGGCATCGCCATGGGCATCAAGCAGATGGGCTTGACGGTGGGCGGGGTGATCTCTGCCCTTGTTTTGCCGCCCGTCGCCGTGTGGCTGGGCTGGCGCGCCGCCGTGGCCGCGTGCGCGGTGGTGATCGCGGTACCCACGCTGGGCTCGTGGCGGCGGCTGGCTCCGCTGGCCACCTCGAGCGTCACCGGCGCGGTCCCGGCGAGCGGCTCTCAAGAGAGCGCCTGGTGGTGGGCCCGCCGGCCGGCTCTTCTCCTCTTCTTCGCGATGGGCGTCGTGCTGGGCATGCTCCAGTCGGCGGTCCTCGCCTATCTTCCGCTGTACGGCGTGCAGGTGCTCGGTTGGGGGGCGGTGGGCGCCGGCGC
>DATEDO010000009.1:0-9001 GCA_035281625.1 Candidatus Methylomirabilota bacterium | reverse complement strand
CAGGATATCTTCCGCCGCGATTGTCTCCTTGCGGATGCGGCTTTCGGCGAAAGCAATGTCTTCTGGTATCGACGGCGACAGGTGGTGGCACACCATGAGCATGTCGAGATGCTCGTCCATGGTGTTCACCGTGAAGGGCATGGTGGGATTCGTGGACGACGGCAGGCAATTGGCCTCGCCGCACACGCGCAGGATGTCGGGGGCGTGGCCGCCGCCCGCGCCTTCCGTGTGATAGGTGTGGATGGTCCGGCCCTTCATGGCCTGGATCGACACCTCGACGAAGCCCGCCTCGTTCAGCGTGTCGGTGTGAATGGCGACCTGGGTGTCGGTCTCCTCCGCCACCGAGAGACAGGCGTCGATGGCCGCCGGCGTGGTACCCCAGTCCTCGTGGAGCTTGAGCCCGATGGCCCCTGCCGCGACCTGCTCGCGCAGGGGCTCGGGCCGCGAGGCATTGCCCTTGGCGAGAAACCCGAGGTTGATGGGCAGGCCGTCCGCCGCCTCCAGCATCCGGTGGATGTTCCAGGCGCCGGGCGCGCAGGTCGTCGCATTGGTGCCGGTGGCGGGGCCCGTGCCGCCCCCGATCAGGGTGGTGAGCCCGGCGGCCAGCGCCTCGTCCACGAGCTGCGGGCAGATGAAATGGATGTGGCTGTCGATGCCGCCGGCGGTGACGATGCGGCCCTCGCCCGCGATCACCTCGGTGGAGGCGCCGATCATCATGCCCGGCGTGATCCCGGCCATGATGTCCGGGTTGCCCGCCTTGCCCACGCCGACGATGCGGCCGGCGCGCACGCCGATGTCCCCCTTCACGACGCCCCAGTGATCCAGGATGAGCGCGTTCGTGATGACCAGGTCCAGCACGCCGTCCGCGGCGGTGGCGCGCGCCGACTGTCCCATGCCGTCGCGGATCACCTTGCCGCCGCCGAACTTCACCTCGTCGCCGTAGACGGTGAAGTCCCGCTCCACCTCGATGAGGAGATCGGTGTCGGCCAGCCGCACCCGGTCCCCCACGGTGGGGCCGAAGAGATCCGCGTACTGTCGCCGCGGAATACGCAGGCTCATCGCCCGGCGCCCGCGAAGCCCGCGCGCGCCGCCCGCTCCACCGCGGCGGCGCGGGCCGCGTCACCTGCGGGGCCCTCGGTGAGCCCGTTCAGGCCGTACACCTCGCGCGCGCCGCCCAGCGCCACCAGGGTCACGACCTTTTCGTCGCCGGGCTCGAAGCGGACCGCGGTGCCCGCGGGGATACTGAGCCGCATGCCGAAGGCCCGTGCCCGGTCGAAGCGGAGCGCCCGGTTGACCTCGAAGAAGTGGAAGTGCGACCCGACCTGGATCGGCCGGTCCCCGGTGTTCGCCACCGTGACCTCCGCGGTGGCGCGGCCCACATTGGCCTCGATATCACCGTCGCCCAGCAGGTACTCACCTGGAATCATCGCCGACCCTCGCCGCGGGCTGTCCGCCGATGGGGGGAGAGCGGGGGCCATTTCCGGGCCCCCGCTGATGGTGAATGGACGGGCCCGTGTCCACTCATCGTATCGGATGATGAACGGTCACGAGCTTCGTGCCGTCGGGGAACGTGCCCTCCACCTGCACCTCGTCCAGCATCTCCGGCACGCCGTCCATGACGTCCGCGCGCGCGAGGATGGTGATGCCGTAGGCCATGAGGTCGGAGACCGAGCGGCCGTCGCGGATGCCCTCGAGGATCTCCGCGGTGATGAGGGCGAGCGCCTCGGGGTAGTTCAGCTTGAGGCCGCGGGCCCGCCGCCGGCGCGCCACCTCGGCCGCCACGAAGACGAGAAGCTTGTCCTGCTCGCGCGGGGTCAGGTGCATGCTGGTCCGGGCTAGACGGTGAGATGCTGGCGCACCGCATCCTGCCGAAGGTCCGCGGTGGCGCCGCTCGCCACGATCGCGCCCTTGCGCATGATGGCATAGGAGCCGGCGAGCCGCCACGCGAACTCCAGGTACTGCTCGACCAGGAGCACGGCGATGCCGCGCTCCTTGATGCGGCCGATGGCGTCCTCGATCTGGAGGATCACGTTGGGCTGAATGCCCTCGGTGGGCTCGTCCATGAGCAGAATCTTCGGGCGCGCGAGAAGCACACGGCCGATGGCGAGCTGCTGCTGCTCGCCTCCGGAGAGGACGCCTCCCTTTCGCGGGAGCAGGGTCTTGAGCTTGGGGAAGAGGTCGAAGACCTCGTCGTACTCCCCCCGTCGCCCATTGCCGCCGCCGAGGAGCCCGACGCGGAGGTTCTCGGCCACGGTGAGGTTCGGAAAGATCTCGCGGCCCTGGGGAACATAGCCGATGCCGCAGGCCGCGCGCTCCTCGGGGCGCCGGCCCATCAGGTCGATGCCGTCGAACACGATGCGCCCGCCCCGAGCCGGGAGCAGGCCCATGATGGTCCTGAGCAAGGTGGTCTTGCCCACGCCGTTCCGGCCCATGAGGCACACCACGCCGCCGGCGGGGACGCTCAGGGATACGTCCCACAGCACCTGGCTCTCGCCATAGGCGACGTCGAGCCCCCGGATATCAAGCATGTGTGGCGGCCGCCTCGTCGCGGCTCCGGCCCAGATACACCTCCAGCACCCGCTCGTCCCGCTGCACCTGATCCACCGGTCCCTCGCAGAGCACGCTGCCCTCGTGCAGCACGGTGACGGTGCGGGCGATGCTCCGGACGAACTCCATGTCGTGCTCGATGACCAGGACGGCGCGCTCGCGGGCCACGTCCTGCAGCAGACGCCCCGTCTTCTCCGTTTCCTCGTCGGTCATCCCGGCCACGGGCTCGTCGACCAGCAGCAGCTCGGCGTCCTGCACGATGACCATACCGATCTCCAGCCACTGCTTCTGGCCGTGAGAGAGACCGCCCGCCCGGAGACTCGCCTCGGCGGCCAGGCCGATGGCCTCCAGCGTCCCGTCCACGCGCGCGCGCTGCCCGCCGTCGAGCCGGGCGCGTATGGTCGCGAGCACGCCCTTGCTGGCCCGCGCCAGGGCCAGCTCCAGATTCTCCCGGACCGTGAGGTTGGCGAAGATGGACGGCGTCTGGAACTTCCGGCCGACGCCCAGCGCCGCGATCTCGTTCTCGCGCCGGCCGGCCAGATCGGTGTTCCGGCCGAAGATCACGCGGCCCGCGGTGGGCTGCACCTTGCCGGTGATCACGTCGAGGAGCGTGGTCTTCCCCGCGCCGTTCGGGCCGATGACGACGCGCAGCTCCCGGTAGTCCATGAAGAAATTCAGGGCATTCAGCGCCTTGAACCCGTCGTACTCGACGGTCACGTCCTCCAGATAGATGATCGAGCCCTGAGACGCCCGCTCTGCGGTCATTTCTGACTATTCAGGCTGGGGGGGAGCGACCGCCGCTCCTCCCCCAGACCCCCCCACCGCCGCGCGGCCGCGGGACCCTCCGCTGCCCGTGGCCGCCCTACACGTGAAAACAACCGCTGAGCGGTCCCCACAACCCCCTCGGGGAAGAAAAGCACGACGCCGACGAACATGCCGCCCAGCACGAGCAGCCAGAGATCGGGGTAGTGCGTGGTGAGGAGGCTCTGTAGCCAGTTGACGCCGACGGCCCCCACGACCGGGCCCAGCAGCGTGCCGCGGCCGCCCACCGCCACCCAGATGACCATTTCGATCGAGGGCAGCACCCCGATGCGGGCGGGGGTGATGATGCCCACCTGGCCCACGTAGAGCGCGCCGGCCACGCCGGCCAGCACCGCGGACACGGTGAAGACGAAGAGCTTGAAGGCGGCGGGCGAGTACCCGCAAAAGAGCACGCGCGTCTCGCTGTCCCGGATGGCGACCAGCACCTTGCCGGCGGGCGAGCGCACGATCCACCGGCACAGGAGAAAGGCCAGGCCGAGACATACCGCGCTCGCCACATAGAGGCCCCGCTGGGTAGCCGCCTCGTTCAGCGAGAAGCCGAACATGGTCTTGAAGCCCGACAGCCCGTTGGTGCCGCCGAGGTTCATGGCGTTCCGGTTGAAGGTCAGCCAGGCGCAGAGGGCTAGCGCCTGGGTGATGATGGAGAAGTACACGCCGCGAATGCCGCTCCGGAACGTGAGGAAGCCGAACACGAAGGCCACCACGGCGGGCACCGCCATCACCGCCACCAGGGTGAACGCCGCGCTGTAAAACGGTCGCCAGAACAGCGGTAGCTCCGTCACCCGGTTCCACACCATGAAGTCGGGCAGGACATTCCGGTACACGCCCTGCGTCCCGATCTCCAGCATGAGGTGCATGCCCATCGCGTACGCGCCCAGGCCGAAGAAGACCCCGTGCCCCAGCGACAGCACGCCGGTGTAGCCCCAGATGAGGTCGATGCCGAGGGCGAGAATGGCGTAGGTCAGGAACTTGCCGAAGAGGTTCAGCGTGAAGTCACTGACGTGGAGCGGCGAGCCCGCGGGCAGGGCGTTCAGGATGGGCAGGACGACGACCACGGCCACCGCGAGGACGGTGAGCGCCCAGCGCTCACGAGTCCGCATAGCGGCCCTTGGCGGCGAAGAGCCCGGACGGCCGCCGCTGGATGAAGAGGATCACCGCCACGAGGATGGCGACCTTGCCGAACACGGCGCCCAGGCCCGGCTCGATCACCTTGTTGAGCCCGCCGATGCCGGCGGCGGCGAGGATGGTGCCGGCGAGCTTTCCCACCCCACCCGTCACCACGACCATGAACGAGTCCACGATGTAGTTCTGGCCGAGCTCGGGCCCCACGTTACCGATCTGGGTGAGCGCGCAGCCGGCGAGGCCGGCCAGACCGGCGCCGAGGGCGAAGGTGAGGGCGTCCACGCGGCGCGAACGCACGCCGAGACAGGCCGCCATGCCTCGGTTCTGGGTCACCGCACGGATGCGGAGGCCCGCGTCGGTGCGGAACAGCAGGACGTACATGCCGCCGACGGCGAGGGCGGCGAGCCCCACGATGAAGAGACGGTTGTAGGGCAGCTGAAGGCCGACCATGACCGGGACGCCGCCCGACAGCCACTTCGGCGCCAGCACGTCCACGTTGGCGGCCCCGAACCACAGACGCAGGCCCTGCTGGATCATGAGGCTCACGCCCCAGGTGAGCAGCAGGCTCTCGAGGGGGCGACCGTAGAGGAAGCGGATGACCCCGCGCTCGAGGACGAAGCCGGCGGCCGCCGACACCAGGAAGGCCAGTGGCAGCGAGACCACGAAGTAGTATTCGAAGGCGCCGGGGGCATGGGCCTGGAACCAGCCCTGGGTCACGAAGGTCGCATAGGCGCCCAGCGCCATCAGCTCGCCGTGGGCCATGTTGATCACGCCCATGAGGCCGAAGACGATGGCCAGGCCCAGCGCCATCAGCAGGAGGATGGAGCCGAGCGAGATCCCCTGGAAGGCGATCTGGATCCCGGAAGTGAGGAGCGCCCAGCGCTCCACCCGCTTGACCGCGTCTGCCGCCGCCGCGCGCACCGGCGCCGGCGCCGCACCATCGGCCGCGACCTCGCGGAGACGATCCAGGGCATCCGCGCTGCCGAGGGCGCCCAGCGTCGCCGCGGCGCCGGCGCGCTCCGCCTCACCGCCCGTCCTGAGCCGAATCAGCGCGATGGCCTGCTCGAGCTCGAAGCGCACCCAGCGGTCCTTCTCCTTCCCCAGCGCTTCGGTGAGGCTCGGAATGGCGCCGGCATCGCCGGAGTTCCCCATCTTGGTGGCCGCGGCCTTGCGTACCGTCCAGTCGGGATCGGCGAGCTGCGTGTTGCCCGCGAAGGCGTCGATCAGAGGCCGGATGGCCAGGCGCAGGCTGCGGCTTGCGGACACCTCCTCCAGCGTCGAGACATCGACGACGAGCGGCTTGCCGTCGCCGCCCAGCAGGGGCTCCTTGCCGTAGGCGGCGAGGAGCGGGACCAGGGTCTTGTCCCCCTCGGTCACCTTGTCGCCCACGATGACCGTCTCCTTCTTGCCGCCGGGCAGTGTGCGGACCATGACGCTGCCCTCGCGGAGGGCCTCCAGCAGCGGCAGAATCCGGCGGTCTCCGGACTTGCCCAGCGCCACCGCGGCCGCCTCCTGGACCGCGCCATCGCCCGAGGCGACCTCGGCGATGGCCTTCACGATCTCGGGCGGCGGCGCGGCGGCCGCCGGCGCCTGCGCCGCCGCCGGGGAGACCACCCCCGACAGCAGCGCCAGGGCCAGCAGGAGATGCCGCATCTGAGGCTCGCTACGCCTTCTTCTGGTACGTGCCCTTCTCCTTCACCCAGTCGCAGCCCTTGTCGGGGCTGGTGTAGACGCTCCATGGCTCGGCCTTCACCAGGCCCTTGGAGCGCGACACCACCTTGAACTGCCCGTCCTTGAGGATCTCGCCGATGAGCACCGGCTTGTAGGTGTGATGATTGGCCTCGTCCATCTTGATCTTGCCGCCGGGGGCCAGGAACTCCTGGCCGTACACCGCCTTGCGAACGGCGTCGACCTCGAAGGACTTGGCCTTCTCCACGGCCTGCTTCCAGACGTAGACGCCGAAGTAGGCGGCCTCCATCGGATCGTCCGTGACGCGCTTGTCCCCGCCGGGCAGATTGTTCCTCTTGGCGAAGGCCTTGAAGCTCTGCACGAAGGTCTTGTTCTGGGGCGTGGACACCGACTGGTAATAGTTCCAGGCGGCGAGATGGCCGACCAGCGCGGAGGTGTCCATGCCGCGCAGCTCGTCCTCGGCCACGCTGAAGGCCATGATGGGCGCGTTCTCGGAGCGCAGCCCCTGGTTGGCGAACTCCTTGTAGAAGGGCACGTTGGAGTCGCCGTTGATGGTGGAGAGCACCGCGGCGTTGCCGCCGGAGGCGAAGCGCTTGATCTTGCCGACGATCGTCTGATAGTCCTGGTGATTGAACGGCGTGTACTCTTCTGCGATCGAATCCTCGGGAATCCCCTTGGCCCGGAGGAACGCGCGCAGGATCTTGTTGGCGGTGCGCGGGAACACGTAGTCGGTCCCCAGGAGGTAGAACTTCTTGTACCCGCCGCCCTCCTTCGACATCAGGTACTCCGCGGCCGGGATCAACTGCTGATTCGGCGTGGCGCCGGTGTAGAAGACGTTCTTCGAGCACTCCTCCCCCTCGTACTGCACGGGGTAGAAGAGCAGGCCGTTGTTGTTCTCGAACACCGGGAGCACGGATTTCCGGCTCACCGACGTCCAGCAGCCGAACACCACCGCGACCTTGTCCTGGAGGAGGAGCTGCTTCGCCTTCTCGGCGAAGAGGTCCCAGTTCGACGCGGGGTCGACCACCACGGGCTCGATCTTCTTGCCCATGACCCCGCCCTTGGCGTTGATCTCCTCGAACGCCATCATGCACACGTCGCGGAGCGAGACCTCGCTGATGGCCATGGTGCCGGACAGCGAGTGGAGCACGCCCACCTTCACCGTTCCCGCCTGGGCGCGAAGGACCGACGGGAAGCCGATTCCCGCCGCCGCGCCCGCGCCCACCACCGCCGCGCTCTTGAGGAAACTCCTTCGTGTCACTTCCCGCATTCCCGACTCCTTTCACGGCAAGGGTTGAAGAGCCACCGGCGGCGGTGCCGTGCCCGCGGAGACCGCGATGTCGCCCGCGGGCGTTTGAGCGAAGAGCAAGCGATGTGCCGCCGGCCGGCTCGAATGATTTCAAGGGATTGCGACCGGCGGGTCCGAATGGCGAATGCCTCGGAAAGAGGCAGTGGGGGCGACCTGCCGCAGAAGCGAGCAGCGCGGGCGGGCGGCTATTTCCCCGCCCGCGCCTGGGCCATCTCCTCGGTCAAGAGCAGCGCCTGGGCGACCTCGGACATGGGCCGGCGCGTGTCCATGGCCGTCTTCTGGATGCGGCGGAACGCATCGGGCTCGGAGAGGCCGAGCCGCTTCATGAGGATGCCCTTGGCGCGCTCCACGAGCTTCCGCGTCTCGAGCGTGCGCTTGAGCGTCTCGTTCTCCTGGCGGATGGCGGAGAGCTCGCGAAAGCGGCTGACCGCGACGTCCAGGGCCGGGCCCAGCTCCTCGGCGCGCAGCGGCTTCACGAGGAAGCCGAGCACCCCCGCGGCGATGGCGCGCTCGGCGACCGCCGAGTCCGTGTGGCTGGTCAGCATCACCACCGGGCAGTGTCCCGCCGCCATCACCCGACGCGCGGCCTCGACACCGTCCCCGTCGGGAAGCCCCACGGCCATCACCACCACGTCGGGCCGATGCTTGCCGACCAGGTGAGCGACGTCCTCCGCGCGGCTGCCGTTGCCCAGCACCTGCCCACCCTGCGCGGTGACGGCCTCCGCCACGGCGGCGCGTGACTGAGCATGATCGTCCACGACCACGACCTTCCACTTTGGTTTCATGCCCAGGGAGACTAGCAATGCGAATGCCAAGACCGAAGCGCGAAGAATCGGTCGATTAGCGGCGGGCGAGCGCCTCGCCGGTGCTCGTGCGTCGCGCACGGCTCGGAAAGCGCCCAGTACGTGAGCAGGCGCTCCGTGGGACAAAGGTCTCATTGTCGCCCCGAGCGGGTCGCGTAGGATGCCCGCGACGCACGACGCGATTCCAGACCGAAGGAGGAGTGCATGACCGGAGTCACGAAGACGTTCGCCGTCTTGTCCCTGGGGATCGCGCTCACCGGTCCGGCGGCGGCCCAACCTCACCATTTTGGCTACTCCGGGGACACGGGGCCCTCGAAGTGGGGCGCGCTCAGCCCGGAGTGGCGCGCCTGCGCCGAGGGAAGGAACCAGTCTCCGATCGATCTCAGCGACTTCGTCGAGGCGAAGCTGCCGGCGCTCGAGTTCAAGTACTCGGCCGGGGGCGTGAACATCGTCAATAACGGGCACGCCGTACAGGTCGACTACGCGAGGGGGAGCCAGATCCAGGCCGACGGTCACCGGCATGCGCCCTACGCCCACATGGTGCACTACGCGCCGGGCAGCGCCTTCAGCCACGACGGCCGGACCTTCGAGCTCAAGCAGTTTCACTTCCACTCGCCCAGCGAGCACACGCTGAACGGGAAGAGCTTCCCGATGGAGATGCACCTCGTCCACGCCGACAAGGACGGCAACCTGGCCGTGGTGAGCGTCC
>DATEDO010000008.1:0-30679 GCA_035281625.1 Candidatus Methylomirabilota bacterium | reverse complement strand
CGGGCCGTCGCCGCGGCGATGGGGGCCGCCACCACCACGCCGCCGCCCGGGGACGGCGGGGGCTTCGTCAGCCACACCCGCATCAGCACGCCGTTCGATTTCCCCTCCGCGATGTCGTAGTCGATGCCCACGATCCAGCCGTGATTGAACCCGTCGCGCAGGAGTCCCAGCATGCCCTCCCGCGCGGGGCCACGGGCGTCGTCCCGCAGCCGGAAGCCGAACGCGCGGTTCGGCGAGCCGTGGAACTGCACCACCACCTCGACGTCGATCTGGTCCGACGGCGGGCCGTACTTCGTCCCCAGCTCGTGGACCCGTAGCAGGCTGAGCCGCCCGATGACCTGCAGTCTCGGCACGATGCCCTCCGTTCCCCGCGGGCGCCCTAGCGCGCGATCACGCGGATGATTCGGCCGGTGCGGCAGCCGGATCGGATGAAGTCGATGCGCACGGGCCGATCGCGGTTGAAGCAGTCGCGGAGGACCGCCAGCATGCCCGCGGCCGCGCGCCGGCGGTCGCCGGCGCGGAGCGGAAACCCGAAGGCTTTCTCCGGCTCGCTGTCCAGCCACACGATGACCTCCGCGTCGATGTGGTCGGTCGGTGGCCCGTACCCCGTGCCCAGCTCGTGGACGCGCAGGAGGGTGATCCGGCCCTGCGCGCCCTGGACGCTGTCCATCGGGTAGTCCCAGTCCGGCGGCAATGGGCTCAGACGGAGCAGGCCGCGATTGCTCGTCGCGACGTAGAGGGCGCGCGGGCACGACACGAAGTCGTAGGCGGCATTGTTCGCGCGCGCGGCGATCGCGGCGGCCACCAGCAGCGGTCTCCACGTCGCCCCGTCGAGGGTGTGGAACACGCCCGCGGGACCGACGGCGAACCGAGCGCCGGGGCGGTCGGGATCGAACAGCATGTCGCGGATCAGCGCCTGGCCCGGATTGCCGTCGTAAGGGCTGTCGAAGGGGAAGGCCCCGTTCTCGGTGACCGCGCGCTCGAGCGACTCGTCCACGATCCAGGACGCGCCGCCATCGATCGACCGGTAGACGTGGGCCTCGCCGACCACGTACACGAGGCCCGGGCGATAGGGGTCCACGTAGAACCGTCGCGCCATGCCGGGGGCGACCTGGTTCGGGCGCGGGCGCAGCGGCGGCACCAGACGCTGCCACGTCGCCATGCCCGCCGTCCACTTCCACAGCCGGCGCCGCCCGAACTGGGGATTGCCGGTGTTCGGGTCGCCGACGTAGAAGACCGGGTTCCGATGCCCGCCGGACGCCTGCACGACGCAGATTGCCCGATCGGGTAGCGGCGGGCCGACCTTGAACACGCGCACACCGGGACCGTCGGAGGTGTTGGACGTCTCCCAGAACTGCGCGTCGTTGATGACGCTGAGCTTGGTGGTGCGCACGAGCTCGGGCCCCTCGTCAGTGAAGCGGACCGCGATGAAGTCGGTGTCGGTCGGCGGCATCTCGCCGCGCGGGGTGAGGATGAGGGGCCGGTAGCCGAAGATGGGATAGAAGCTCACGGCGGACCACGCGGCGTTGAGTCCGTTGAGCGCCGCCACGGGATCGTCGGCGTCGAGCGCCTCGAGGATCTTGCTGGCCAGCGGCGGCGCGCCCGGGATGAACGTGGCGTGGGGCGTGCCGCGCGCGGCGTCCGGCGCCGTGCCCTCGGGACCGACGTAGAGATGCAGCCGCCCCCGGCCGACGCCGCCGTCCCCCTTGCTGTCGCGCGGAGCGAAGACGATCATCCGCGAGGGCTGGCGCGGGTCGGCGAAGGCGCAGTCGTTGTCGCCGCCGACATAGGCCTGGGTCTCCCAGTTGAGCCCGCCGTCGGGGCTGGCGAAGCCGGAGTTGTCCCCCATGCCCATGCAGATGGCGGGATCGCCGTCGGGCCGGGGATTGATGGCCACGTTCACCAGCCCCAGCGTGGAGAGCCCGCGGCCGTTGGTCCACGTCTTGCCGCCGTCCCGGCTCACGTTCGCGCCGCCGTCGTTGACGAGGAGGATGCGGCCGGCGTTGGCCGGCTTGGGGCCGTAGGGCACCTGCCACTCGAAGTCGGGCGTGACGGCAAGGCCGTGGGGATCGAGATGACAGTTCACGTCCTCGATGCGGACCCAATCCGTGGTCGCCCCCGCCTCGCCCACGCACGCCTGCGTGGTGCGGCGATCCGAGGCGATCAGGAAGAGCTGGCCGCTGGGCGCCACGTGCGGGACGACGAAGCCGGTGCCGCTGTCCGTCGTGCCGCCGAAGCCCAGTGCCATCGGCCCCAGTCGCGCCCACGTCGCCGGCGCGGCGGACCCGATCGGCGGGTACTCACCGCGCCACACGATGCCCTCGGAGTTGTCGATGGCGTCGTTACGCTCGAACGTCGACACGTAGAGGACGCGTGAGTTCTGGGGGTGTATCCCGACGCTCCGCGCGCAGAAGCCGGGGCCGTCCGCCGGCGCGCCGAGGGCCAGCGCGTGCGGATCGACACGCCACGTACGCCCGCCGTTGCGCGAGTACCAGACGCGCGAGCCCACCGCATAGGCGCGCCGCCGGTTTCCCTCCTGACGTCCCAGCGCGACGTACCAGACGCGCTCGCCACTGCTCTCCATGGGCGGGACGCTCTCCGTCCAGGTGAGGCCCGCGTCGGTGCTGCGCGCCACCGCGTAGCCGCCGGCGGCGAGCATCACGTCCGGATCGTCCGGCGCCACCGCGAGGCAGCTTGCCAGCTCCACGGCGCCGGCGCGCACGAACTGATGCACCAGGGCCCACGATCCCCCGCCGTCGGCCGACCGCCACACTCCGCCCAGGTCCGGCCGCCGCGCGTCGCGCCCCGTCGCGGCGAGCACCACGTCGGGATCGGCGGGAGAGATCAGCAGGTCGTAGACGGTGGTGACGAGCAGGGCGCCGGGGACGGTCGTGATGCCGGGAGGCGGGGGTGGCCATTCCAGATGCCACCACGTGTCCCCTCCGTCGTCGGAGCGCCAGACGCCGGAATGGCCGCCCAGGTACGCGCGCGTCCCGTCGGCGGACAGGGCGCAGCACAGGGCCTTGCCGGATACCGATTGGTAGTCGCGATTGAAGTGCAGCTCGGTGTTGTCGTCCCGCGGGCTGACATCCGCGATGTGCATGCCCATGGCGAAACCGAGGCCCGATCCTGTCCCGCGCGCGGCGCGTCGTCAAGACGCTTGCGTGGGCCGCCGTCACACGAGCGCGCGCAGTTCCTTGAGATGCTCGGTGTCGTGGCGGGCCGCCACCAGCACGAGGTCGTCGAAGCCCAGCGCGCGCACGTGACGAAGCCGCTCTTCCACCACCGCGCGGGGCCCCACGAGATCGAACGGATCGTCGGGCCCCGACGGGCTCGGCCGCTCGGCGTCGAGGCGCACGTGGACATTGGTGAGCACGGCCCGGCGCCCCCCGAAGCCGCGGAAGCGCTTGATGCCCTCGGCGATCAGCCGCCACGAGGAGCGCGCGCCCGAGCCGATCCAGCCGTCGAACTCCTTGGCGGCGCGCTCGATCCACCGCGAGCCCGCCCACGAGCCTACGAGCACGGGCGGACCACCGGCGGCGGCGGGCCAGGGCGCGCCCAGCTCGGCCGCGCCCACGCGGGCGCCCGACCAGAGCCGGCGCATGACCGCGAGGGAGTCGTCGAGGTCCCGGAAGCGGGCGGCGAAGTCCACGCCCACGGCGGCGAAGTCGTCGGCGGTGGAGCCCGCGCCCACGCCCAGGCGCAGCCGTCCTCCCGACACGAGATGCGTGGTGAGCACGCGGTGCGCCAGCTCCACCGGGCGGCGCAGCGGCACCTGCAGCACGCCCGTGCCCAGCTCGATGCGGCGGGTGACGGTGGCCGCCACCGCGAGCGCGGTGAGCGGGTCGGGCAGGAGCCGGCCTCGGCCGATGGAGTCGAACACCCAGGCGCTGTCGAAGCCGGCGCCCTCGATGCGCTGAGCGGTCTCGGCGAGCGTGCCCGCGTCGAGAGGGCGCCCTCCGTCCGTGCTGGGAAGCGCGAGGCCGAGGCGCACGGCTAGACGCCCAGGCGCCGGTGCACGACGCCGGCGGCGGGCGGGGTCTGCCGCGCGGTGGCGCTCGTCTCGAACGTGTAGAGGAAGTTCGTGAACCCGGTGTCGTAGTCGGAGAGCCCGTTCTGCCCCGATACGCGCATGCGCGCCTCGTAGAGGCGGCGCATGCCCGCGTCGAGCCGGCGGCCGATGGCGCCCGAGGGGCGCCGCAGGCGCTCCAGCGGCTCGCGCAGCTCGGGCCGGAGGCCCGCGCGCGCCACCAAGCGGTCGAAGGCGTCCTCGTCGCCTTCCGCGAGCACCCGCAGATTCCGGTAGAGCCGCTCGAAGAGCGCGGCCTGCACGAGGACGGGGTCGCCCGAGTCCGCGAGGGCGAGATAGGCGAGCACCTGGGCGTCCATCTCCTTCCAGTAGCCCTTGCGATGGGCGAACTCGTGGGCGATCACGTGGGGCTCGAAGACACCGGTATCGCGGAATATCGCCACGTCGCCGGTGAGGATGTCGCAGACGCCGAGCGCGGACGGGAACGCGAGCTTGACGAGGGCGAAATCCCGGACCTCCGCGCTGCTCAGCACCCGCTGGCCGGTGATGCCCGCGATGTAGTCGGTGAGCCGGACCTCCACCACCCGTGCCAGCACGCGCCGCGGCAGCCGCTCCGTCACCAGCCCGTCGTTGAGGCGGGCGACGAGACGGGCCACCTCGATCTCGCGCAGCGGACCCGGCATGGGGACGAGATGCCGGGTGTCGGCGCCGAACTCCTTCCGGAACTCGATGCGCCGGATCTTCCGGCGGTCGCGCCAGTCCCGCAGCGCGCTGCCGAGATAGAGGCCCAGGCTCGCCGCCTTCACGACGCGTCCCATCGGCGTGGCCCCGAAGATCACGCGGGCCACCAGCGGCGCGACGATCAGGAGGTCGGAGGGCGCGACCGGCCAGTAGGTGGCGCGATTGGCGATGCGGATCTCGTCGGGCACGCGCACGCCGTCCTCAGCCGCGTCCGGGTGGCTTCGGCACGACGGCGGCCACGCCCGCCTCGCGGCACTGGGCGTTGAAGCGCGCCACGTCCTCCGCGATGAGGCGCTCGAGCCGCGCGAGCTCGGCCTCCACCCGCCGGCCGAGGTCGGCGGTGAGCTCGCGCAGGGCCTGGGTCGGCGACGCATCCGCGTAGTCGATGAGGCCGATCACGGTGCCGATGCGGGTGTTGAGCTTGGCCGGGAACATCCGCGGATCGTCCGAACGGACCTGGATGAGCTCCTCCTCCACCGCGGTGAGGGCCCGCGCCAGCGCCTCGGCCGCGGTCTTGATGGGGGGCGCGGCCACACGGTCCCGCCAGCCCTCGGCCTGGGCGCGGATGTCGCGCAGCCGCAGCACCGCGTCGTGTACACGGCCGAGGAGGTCGTGGGCCTCGCGCGCCAGCGCATAGGTCGCCCGCAGGTCGTCGTCGGTGGCGGCGACCCTCGGATCCTTCACGAGCTCGAAGCGCTGGGTGAAGGAACGCCCGTTCACGGTGAGCCGCGCCTGATAGGTGCCGGGCGGGACGCGGGGCGCGGTCAGCATCTCGGTGCTGCCGCCGCGCCCCTTGTTGTCGGGGAGCTTGGTGGCGTCGCGTCCCCGGAGATTCCACACGAAGCGGTTCGCGCCCGCGAGCGCGGTCGGGTGCGGCGGCTCCTCGGCTCCGGTGGTCGGCGCCTCGGGCGCGCGCGGGGCTTCCTCGCCGCCGCCCGCGCTCGGCCCGGCGGTGCTCGGCGGGGTCCCCGCCGCCTCGGGCGGACGCTTGCTCGTGAAGGTCCGGAGCTCCGTGCCGTCGGCGTCGAGGAAGGCCAGCGTGAGCTCGCCGGCGGGGGCCTCGCGCAGCCAGTAGTGGACGATCACCCCGCTGGGCGGATTGTCGCCGGCATCCAGCTTCTGCTCGATCTTCTCGCCGGTGGGCGCCTCGACCTGGCGATAACCGTAGCCCACGGAGCCGGCCATGCGATAGGCGACCTCGCGGTTGGGCCCGGGGCTCATCCCGTGCCCGCGGTAGGCGCGCCAGCGCACGGTGCGCCGCGGCACGAAGAGGTGGGCGTCGGCCGAGGTCACGGCGTCCGCCATCTGATGGAGGGGCGAAAGGTCGTCGAGAATCCAGAAGGATCGTCCGTGCGTGGCGACCACGACGTCGCCGTCCTTCACGATGAGATCGTGGACGGGCGCGACCGGCAGGTTCCCGCGGAGCCGCGTCCACGCGCGGCCATCGTCCAGCGACACCCACACGCCCGTCTCCGTGCCGCAGTAGAGAAGGCCACGCCGGGCGGGGTCCTCGCGGATCACGCGGGTGAACTCGCTCGCGGGCAAGCCCGTGTCCACGCGCGTCCACGTGCGCCCGTAGTCAGGGGTCTTGAAGAGATACGGCCGGGGGTCGTCGTGCTTGTAACGCGTGGCCGCCACGTAGCAGGTCGCGGCGTCGTGAGGCGACGGCTCGATGACGCTGATGAGCGCCCACTCGGGCAAATCGGGCGGGGTCACCGCTTGCCAGCTGCGGCCACGATCGCGCGAGAGGTGCACCAGGCCGTCGTCGGTACCGGCCCACAGCACGTCGCGCTCGTGGGGCGACTCGACGAGGGCGAAGATCGTGCAGTACACCTCGGCCCCGGTGTTGTCGCGAGTGATGGGGCCACCGGAGGGGCCCATCTTGCTCGCGTCGTTACGGGTGAGGTCCTTGCTCACGATCTCCCACGTGTGCCCTTCGTCGGTGGAGCGGAAGATGACATTGCCGGCGATCCAGAGCTCGCGGGGATCCCAGCGCGAGTAGAAGAGGGGGAAGGTCCACTGGAAGCGGTAGCGATGCTCGCTGGGCGGCGTGCCCATGCCGTAGCCCTCGGGCCACACGCTGATGATGCGCTCCTGCCCGGTGCGGTGATCGTAGTGGATCATCCGGCCCATGCCCGGGCCGCTGCCGATGGCCCCCCCGACCACGATGCTGGGCTCGCCCGGCTTCACCGCGATGTAGCCCGATTCGCCCCCGCCCGGCTGCACCCAGTCGATCGCGGTGATGGCGCCGCGATGGGACTGGCTGGGCACGCTGATGGCCCAGTTGTCCTGCTGCGAGCCGTAGATGCGGTAGGGCCGCTGGTCGTCCGCGCACACGTGGTAGAACTGCGCGGTCGGCTGATTGTAGATGGACGACCACGACTGCCCTCCGTTGAACGATACGCAGGCGCCGCCGTCGTTGCCCTCGATCATGCGGCGCGAGTCGCGGGGATCGATCCAGAGGTCGTGGTTGTCACCGTGGGGCGTCGCCACCTCCCCGAAGCTCTTGCCCCCGTCGATGGACTTCCACAGCGAGTAGTCCATCACCCAGAGCGTGTCGGCATCGCTCGGGTCGGCGACCACGTGCATGTAGTACCAGGGCCGGCCGCGCAGCCCTGGCTCCCCGCTCCCGCGCTCCCAGGTGTCGCCGCCGTCGTTCGAGCGGAAGAGCGCGCCGTCCTCGGCCTCCACCACCGCGTACATGCGGCGGCCGTCGGCGGGCGAGACGGCCACGCCGATGCGTCCGAGCACGCCCCGCGGCAGACCGGGATTCCGGCTGATGTCGGTCCAGCTGTCGCCGCCATCGGTGGAGCGCCAGAGGCCCGACTCGGGCCCGCCGCTCGACATGGCCCACGGGAACCGCTGAGCCTGCCACACCGCGGCGAGGAGCACGCGCGGATTGCCGGGATCGAGCGACAGATCCACCGCGCCCGCCCGCTCGCTCTTGAAGAGCACGGGCTGCCACGACACGCCTCCGTCGCGCGAGCGGAACACCCCGCGCTCGCGATTGGGCCCCCAGGCATGACCCAGCGCGGCCACGTACACGGTGTCGGGATCGGTCGGGTGGACACGCACGCGGCCGATGTGGCGCGTGTCCCGCAGCCCGAGGTTGCGCCAGGTGCGGCCGCCGTCGTCGGACCGATACACGCCGTCGCCGTGGGAGACGTTACCCCGGATGCACGCCTCGCCGGTCCCCACGTAGATCACGTTGGGCGCGGAGGGCGCCACCGCGAGCGCGCCCACCGCCGCCGTCTCGAAGAATCCGTCGGAGACGTTCTCCCAGTAGACCCCGCCATCGGTGGTCTTCCACACCCCGCCCGCGCAGCCGCCGAAGTAGAAGGTGGACGGCGCGCCGGGGTCGCCGGCCACCGCCACTACGCGGCCGCCGCGGTGGGGGCCGGCGCACCGCCAGCGCAGCGATGCGAGAGCGCGCGGATCGAGAGGCACGAGCCGGCTACTGCGCGCGTGAGCCGAAGAGTCGCGACTGCGCCCAGCTCAGCCCGTACCAGGTGGCCAGGAACGCGGCGCACTCGAGCGTGAAGCTGTGGAACTTGTAGAACACCTCCGCGATCACGACGGAGAGCAGAAAGGCGGGCGCCTCCTGGCTGAGCGCGGTGGAAATGCCGACCTGCTTCACGTACGAGAACATGCGGGCCTCCTTGGCGTGAGTCGCGAGTGCACCTCGGTCCCTGGAGCAATAGCGCCGACCCTCCCTCCTGTCAAGGGCGCACGGCGGCCCGGCGGTTGCGGAGTCGTCGGCGCGTCCCTATGATCGATCAGTGATCCCCCGCCATCTCACCGTCGCCGGCCTCACCGTGCCCAGCTTCGTGTACGGGACGGCGTGGAAGGAGGACGCGACGGAGCGGCTCACCCGGCTCGCCCTCGAGGCGGGCTTCCGCGGCATCGACACCGCCAATCAGCGCCGCCACTACCACGAGGCGGGCGTGGGCGCGGGCATCGCCGCCGCCATCGCCGCCGGCCTCGTCACCCGCGACCAGCTCTTCATCCAGACCAAGTTCACCTCGGTGGGCGGCCAGGACCATCGCCTGCCTTACGATCCCGCCGCCGACGACGCCACCCAGGTGGGGCAGTCCTTCGCGAGCTCGCTCGAGCATCTGCGGGTCACCACCATCGATTCCTACGTGCTCCACGGGCCCTCGCGTCGCGTGGGCCTCGCCGACTCCGATCTCGCGGTCTGGCGCGCCATGGAGCAGCTTCACGCCTCCGGCAAGACCCGTCTCATCGGGGTGAGCAACGTCGGCCTCGACCAGCTCGAGCTCCTCTGCGCGCGGGCCACCACCGCGCCCGCCTTCGTCCAGAACCGCTGCTTCGCGCGAAACGGCTGGGACCGCGAGGTCCGCGCCTTCTGCCGCGACCGCGGCATCGTCTACCAGGGCTTCTCGCTCCTCACCGCCAACGTGATGGATCTCCGGACGCCGGCCTTCGCCGAGATCGTGCGCCGCGTGGGACGGACGCCGGCGCAGGTGGTGTTCAACTTCGCCCTGCGCGTCGGCATGCAGCCCCTGACCGGCACCACCGACCCCGCGCACATGCGCGAGGATCTCGACGCCTACGATTTCGAGCTCTCCGCGAGCGATGTCCGGGCGATGGAGCACATCGCCGAGCGCTAGTTCCGGCCCCGCCCGGGACGGTCACGCCGCGCCGGGCGGCTTCAGGTACGAGGGCACCCAGCCTTGCTCGAGCACGGCGGGGGCCATCGTGCTGTAGTCGAAGCCCCGCGCGTCGGAGACCAGCCGATCGACGTCGAAGAGGTGGCGGACCTCCGGCAGGTCCCGGCAGAACATGCGCACCATGGGAGCGACCAGCCCGCGCGCCACCCGCACGCCCAGGGGGCCCAGGAAGTTGCGGCGCTGGCCCACGTGGGACATCTCGTCGGTCATGATCTCGCGGAGGAGCTCGCGCAGGCGTCCCCGCGCCTCCGGCTCGTCGGCGAGGAGATCGTCCAGGCGCCGATCGATGTGCAGGTAGAACATCAACCCCATCAGCTCGGTGACGAACGCGGCGGGGGCCATGAGCGGCCCCGGCACGTGGGGGAATACGCGATAGAGCCGTCCCATCCACTTGCCAAGCGGCACCCACTCCACGTGGTCGAGGTGGAACGTGCGGAACATCTCGTCGAAGAGCCGGAGATGGCAGAATTCCTCGCACAGGTGATACCGGCTGATCCGCCGCTTCACCGTCCGCGACGCGCCGATGGTCGGCGTCTCGTCCCATGCCGCCGAGATGCCCACCCACTCGTGGCGCGCGAACTTGTAGAGAAAGGTGAAGAAGAGTGTCTTCCGGTCGAGGCGCCGCGCGTCGGCCCGCAAATGGACGCAGTTCTCGTAGAACCGCGCCGGGTCGGGGAGCGGCGCGCGCGAGCGGACGGGATGGGCCCGGAACGCCGCCACCAGGGCCTTCTTGCGCTCGAGATCCCGCTCCACCTCGAGGATGGCGCCGTCGCGCGCCAGCGTGTAGTTCCAGTAGGCCTCGAAGTTGTCGCGGCGCTCGCGCCCCCGGCTGGGCGAGAAGACCGACCGATACCGCGGCGGGGACCCGGACCCGTCCGATATGCGGGCGTCAGACATACTGGCGCTCCCGGGCGCGGCGGGCGCGATAGCGGGCGAAGGCCTGCCGCTCGTCCTCCAGCCCGAGGAGCGAGCGCAGCGTGCTGCCCCGGAACGTGTACGCGATCATCTTCCAGCCGTGGCGCAGGGCGAAGACCTTGCGCCCGGCGAGGCCGCGGGGGAGATGCCGGAGCTTCATCCAGCGTTCGGCGCGCCAGCGCATGAACTCGATCTCCTCGGCCTCGAGGTGCGCGCTGCGCACCACCGCGGTGGTGCCGTCGTACTCCTCGAGGCGCTCGTTGATGATGAGTCGCTGCTCGCGAAAGTCGCGGGTCATGGGAGTCCGGGGATACGGCGTGGGGTGCTGGATGTAGGGGTAGTCCACGTAGCGCCGGGCGAACTCGAGATTGGCCTCGATGGACTCGCGAGTGTCGGTAGGATTGCCCACGATGAGGCCGCCCACCACGAACATGCCGTGTCGGTGCAGGTGCTCGATGGCCCGGACGGTGGCGTTGCCCGCCGGGACTCCCGCCACGCGCGCCCGGTTCTTGGCCGTCGCGCGCAGGAACGCCAGGTCCTCCTCCAGGATATTCTCGATTCCCAGGAACACCCACCGGAAGCCGGCGCGGCGCATGAGGGGCGCCAGCGTCTCGCCGTGGTCGGCGACGGCCGAGGTCATGCCCTGAACCATGTACTCGACGTCGTCGAGGCCCGCGTCCACGATGGCCCGGCAGAGCGCGGCGAAGCGCCGCACGTCGAGGGTGATGTTGTCGTCCACCAGGAAGATCGAGCGGGCGCCGCGCGCGCGGGCGTCCCGGATGTCGGCGAGCACGCGGTCGAAGGTGTAGCGGTGGAAGTTGCGGCCCCGCATCGCGATGATGGAGCAGAAGCTGCAATCGAACGTGCAGCCACGCGAGGTCTCCACCACGTCCACCTGCCGTCCCACCATCGTGTAGCCCCCCAGCACGCGGGCGGCGCGCGCGGGCAGCCGGATCGCGCCGCCGTCGAGCGCGCTGACCGGGCGGTCGGCATTGTGAACGAAGCGCGCGCCGTCCCGGTAGGAAAGCCCGGGAATGACCTCGTGGCCGTGGCCGCGCTCGAGAGCGCGCAGGAGAGCCCGGAAGGTCAGCTCGCCTTCGCCACGCACGATGAAATCCGCGCCTCCGGGATCGGGACCGGTGTAGGCCTCGGGCGCCAGGCTCGGGTCGTATCCTCCGACGACCACATGGCTCATGGGGGCCAGGCGGCGAATGAGCTCGATGATTCGATGCGCGGTGTGGCGCTGGAAGGTCATGACGGAGAGACCCACCACGTGGGGCGCGCGCTCGCGGACCAGGCGCTCCACCGTTTCGCGCACCCGTGACTGCACCAAGATGAGGTCGGCGACGGCCACCGAATGGTGCGGGTCGACGTTGCCCGCCAGCGACGTGAGGGCCCCGTTCGGCATGCGGATCGCCACCGGTGCCATGTGCTCGAACGAGTCGGGCATCGACAGAAGGAGGACGTTCATTCCCGCAGCCATGGTACGCCCATCGTCCATACTCCGGACGAGAGGATCGGGGAAGAAGCCGGGACGGACCTTCACGCGGCGCGGCTTGACGGGCCGAGGGCACGATGGCTCAATCGCGCCATGCGACGGCTCCTCGTCTTGACCCTCATCGCGGCGATGCTCGTCTCCGTGGTGCCGCGTGTCGCGCACGCCGGCCACCGCCACGTTCACCCCCTGGCCGTCGGGATCGCGGCCGCGCTCTTCGCGCCACTGATCGTCGCCGGCGGTATCCTCGCCGCGGTGGTGCCGCCATATCGTCCACCGGTGGTGGTGGAGCCTGCGCCGGTGTACCGGGTGGAGACTGTCCGCTACGTCACCGCGTCCGCCGCCCCGCCGTCCGCCGAGCGCAACGTGGTGCGGTACCCGCACGGGCGCTACGTGCTGCGTGGGGACGGGGTCGGCACGCCCTATCAGTGGGTGTGGATCCCCAACCCGCCGCCACCGCCCCCGCCGCCGCCCCGGCCCGTTTCCCCGTAGCCGCGCGCGCGATGCGATTCGGCGTGTGGCTCCCCAATTGCCGGCATCTCGCCACGCCGGACATCCTTCGCGCGACCGCGGTGAGGGCGGAGTCGCTCGGCTACGACTCGGTGTGGGTCAGCGATCACGTCGTGGTGCCGACCGCCAACATCAAGAACTTCGGCGAGACCATCTTCGACCCGCTCATCACCCTCGCCGTGGCCGCCGGCGCCACCCGCCGGGTGCAGCTGGGCACCACCGTGCTGATCGTTCCCTACCGGAATCCGGTGGTGACGGCCAAGATGGTCGCCTCGCTCGACGCCCTCAGCGGCGGCCGCGTGGTGCTGGGGATCGGCGCGGGCTGGGTCGCGGCGGAGAGCGCCATGCTCGGCGTCCCGTTCGCGGAGCGCGGCGCCATGACCGACGAGTACCTGCGCGCGATGCAGGAGCTCTGGACGAGCCCGACGCCCGCCTTCAAGGGCAAGTACACACAGTTCAGCGATCTCGTCTTCGAGCCCAAGCCCGCGCAGAAGCCCCATCCGCCCATCTGGGTGGGCGGGCACAGCCGGGCCGCGCTGCGCCGCGCCGCCGAGATCGGCGCGGCCTGGCATCCCATCAATCGGCCGCCCGACGAGCTGCGCGCCGGGCGGGTGGAGATCGCGCGGCTCTGCGAGGCGCGCGGGCGCGCGGTGCCCCCCGTGCTCACCCTCCGGAACGACGTGCGGCTCTCGCGCGCGGGCGAGCCGGCGCCGAGCTCCACGCATGCCGGCCGCGTGCTCGCGGGCGAGCCCTCCGCGCTCGCGGATCAGATCCGGGAGCTGGCCGCCTGCGGCGTGGAGCACCTCGTGTGCGAGTTCCTCGCCGCGGACGGCCGCGAGCTCGAGGCCCAGATGGGCGAGTTCGCCTTGCGGGTACGGCCCGCGCTCGGCTAGAGCGACTTCAGATACTCCACCAGGTCGGCGGTCTCCGACCCGCTCAGCCCCAGCGAGAGCACGCGGTCGTAGTGGGCGACCACCGCGTCCAGCGTCGGGAACCGGCCGTCGTGATAGAAGCCGCCCTTGGCCCGGGTGAACAGACCGCCCAGCGGGGTGGTGCGATAGAAGCGCCGATCCGGCGAGCGACTCGCCTGGAAGTCGTCGATGCCGATCTCCGCCGCGGTGTGCATGGGCCAGCCGGGCTCGGTGAAGAGCGGCGGCACGTGGCACGACGCGCAGCGCGCCTTCCCCCCGAATACCGCGCGCCCGCGCTCGGCCGCCGCGGCATTGAAGGAGTCCCTGGGCGGCCGCGGCGCGGGTAGCGACATCTGATAGTAATTGAGCGCCGACAGCTTGGGCGTGACGAGGTCCGGCGTGTTGCGGATGTTGGCGTGCCCGGCCCGCGCGGCCACCGGGAACTGGTCGGAATTGTTCAGCCGGGGATCAAAGAACGTCCCCTTTCCGTGCATCTGCGTGATCGCGACGTACGCGTTCCAGTACGTCACCGACCCCCAGCCGGTATACGTGTGGAGATTGATACCGGACAACCCGAAGGCGGCGGGGAGCAGCGTGGCGCCGGAGCGGCCGTCGGGGCGCATGGCCTTGCCGTCCTGGCTCAGCTCGGCGTCGTACTTCCCAGGCCCCCAGCTCTTGAGCACGGTACGCACGGTGGCTTCGTCCACACGCAGCAAGTCGGCGAACGGCTTGAGCGTCGGGGCCAGGGCCACGATCTCGCCGACGTTGAGATCGCGATTGGGCCATCCGTCGAGGCGCCGCCCGATGCCCTTCGTGAGCGAGTCATCCACCGTCGAATGGCAGAGGGCGCACTGGATGCCCACCGCCGTCATGCGCTTCGAATCGCCCGGAAAGACGCCGGTCACGCCCACCACGGCGTTTGCCTTGAGCAGCGCCACGGTGGTCTCGGGGTCGTCGAGACTCACGGTCCCCTTCTTGATCATCTCCACGAGGGCCGCGGGCAGCGCCGCCGCATCGACCTTGAGGCCGAGCTGGAGCGCCTGGCGCGCGGTGAGCCCAGGGCCAACTCCCCCCTGCGGCGCGCCGGCGATCGCCTCGTGCAGGCGGAGCTGCCCGCCCCAGAACTCCTCGCTCCCGAATGTGTCGTAGCGGAAGATGCGCCGGCCCTCCCGCAGCAGGGTCCGGGCATGATCATCGACCGCGCCGTCCCGGGATGCAGACGGCCCCTCCGCGGTGCTCCCGGAGGGCGGCGCGCTACTGCAGCCGGCCAGCAGAACGACAACCAGGGAAAAACGACCTAGCGTTGTCTTCATCCGAGCCTCCCGGCCCCAACGAGTCATCGTGTCTTGACCGTTGGATGCGGGAGGCGCCGCGATCTTACCTCTCGAGCGGGGCCAGCTCGCGCAGCAGCTCGACTCACTCCGCGCGCGATGCGCCCGACCCGGAGCTTGCGCCGGGTCAAACGCCTCGGCGCCGCGGCGGGCTACGGCCGCGCGGGCGCGAGCGCGGTCAGGCGGGGCGCCGCCATGGCGGACGGCGCCTGCCGGTACCACGAGGGCACCAGCGCGCCAATCGACACGCTCACGATGACCGTCAGGGTGAGCACCTGGCTCAGCGGCGGGATGCGCGAGATCGGCGCGGTGTCGAGCAGGAAGTGGTACACGAGCAGCGACACCGGCACCATGACCACCAGCATGATCTCCGCCTCCACCACCCGCAAGGGCGCCTTGCCCAGGCCGATGGCGGCAAAATCGCCCGGCTCGTCGTCGGCCAGCGCGGCTACGACATAGGCCACCGCGAACGTCATCAGCGTCCAGGGCAGGCTCTGCTGAAAGCGCGGCCACGCCTCCGCCAGGCTCGCGTGGTAGAGGAGCTTCACGCCCAGATTGATCCCGGCGCCGGCGACGGCGGCCGCCAGGGCGGACATCAGATAGGCGCCCCAGGGCCGCGCCTCACCGGGCCGGCGGCGCGCCGCCAGCCAGTGGCTCTTGGGCCCGAGCGCGCACCAGATCGACACGCAGTAGATGGCGGCGATCATCACCGAGCGCAGCAGCATGTCCACCGGCGTCTCGTCCGGGCGGCGACTGGGCATCACGTTGAAGAAGAAGAGGAACACCACGCTGCCCGCGGTGAAGAGGAGCATGAGGCTGTTGAGGGAGACTCGCCCCCCCACCGGGAGCTGCATCTCGAAGCCGAGCATGCCCAGCCGGCGGATGCGGCGCTGCTCGGTGTACTCGCCCAGCAGCACGGCGCGGCTGATGGCGTCGTTCAGATCACGCAGGAGACCGTCGAGCGCCGCGGCGACGTCCTCGCGATACGCGGTCAGCGTGGCCAGCATCAGCGTGTCGACGGCCTGGCCCTCGGGGCCCCGGCCGAGGTCCCCGGCCCGGCGCACCTTGGCGGCGAGGGCCTCGCGGCGCTCGCGGAGCGCCTCGAGCTCGCCGGGACAGTCGGCGACGTAATCCCGCAGCCCCCCGCCCGCCTCCCAGGCCTCCAGCCGGTGCATCAGCGTCTCGACCCGGAGCCAGCGCGCGAGCAGCATGTCGCCGGTGGCGTCGCGGACGTCGACCTCGTCGAACCCCTGCGCCAGCAAACCGGGCAGCATCTCGGCGTACTCGTCCTCGCTGGCCGGCCGGAACGTGGCGCGCTTGAGCTCGACGGCGAGCCGTCGCACCTCGTACGGGATGGCCGCCATGTGCTGGAGGCGTGTGCGCACGAACTCGTCGAGCGACGCCAGCACGGGCACCCGCGGCAGCAGCACGGTGAGGAGCAGCGCGATGACCACCGACGGCGAGTGCTGGAGCGCGGCCGGAACCTCGTCCCCCAGCTGGGGCACGAGGATCCAGATCTTCTCGAGCAGAGACGGCGAGAACAGGAGGCCGGCATAGACCAGGACGCCGATCCCGCAGTAGAGGACCAGCGCCGTGTAGTAGGCGGCGGCGGTGGTGGTGGCCCGGCTCGGATAGGCCGTCTGCCGCGCGCCCGGCTCTGACGGCGGCTTCCGGAAGCGCTCGAATCCGTAGAAGGCGACGAAGGCGGCACCGATGTACGTCTCGACCTTCGTGAGGAGCCCCAGCTGCTCGTCCATGGCGCTCTCCCCCTCCGCGCCGCGTCGAACGCGGCACCGGGCTTCGGTCGCGTCCCTGCCGCGTGATGTTGCATCGGCCGATCCAGGCATGGCACAGGGGGCGGCGGGGCCGAGGGGGCGCGCGGTTACCAGATCTCCCGCGGGGCGCCGGACGGGGGGGATCGGGCGGGGCGCCGCCTCGGCTCGGGCGCCCTCGAACACGCGCTCGATTGCTGAGTACCGTTCGTTCCCGAGAATCAGGAAGCCGTGCCGACGGGGCTGCCGGCATCGTCCAGCACGCTGCGGACGGTACGCGCGACCAGGTCGGGCGTGAACGGCTTCTGGAGGAAGGCGGCGGCGCGGCCGTGACCGTCCGCCGGGAGGCCGTCGTCCCCCGCATAGTCGGCGTAGCCGGACACGAAGAGGAGCGCCATGTCCGGACGCATCGCCACCAGCTCGCGAGCGAGCGCGGTGCCGGGCATCTCCGGCATCACCATGTCCGAGAGGAGGAGATGGATGGGCCCGGTGTGCCGCTCGGCGATCCGGATCGCCTCTCCGGGGCGCGATGCGGCCAGCACGGTGTAGCCGTGGTCGGTAAGCACGCTCTCCATGAGCGCCCGCACGCCGCTTTCGTCCTCGACGAGCAGCACCGTCTCCGTCCCCCGGCCGATGGGGGCGCTCGTCTCCTCGGTGGCCTCGGCGGCGCCGTCGACGCGGGGCAGGTAGATCCGGAAGGTGGTGCCCGCGCCCGGCGCGCTTTCCACCGCGACGGCGCCGCCGCCCTGGCGCACGATGCCGAACACCGTGGCGAGCCCGAGGCCCGTGCCCCTACCCGGCTCCTTGGTGGTGAAAAACGGCTCGAAGATGCGGGCCTGGGTATGGGCGTCCATGCCGATCCCGGTGTCCGTGACCCCCAGCATCACGTAAGGGCCGGGCGTGAGCCCGCCCAGGCGGGTGGCCTCCAGCTCGTCAAGGACGACGTCCAGCGCGTGCACGGTGAGCTGCCCACCGTCGGGCATGGCGTCGCGCGCGTTCACCACGAGGTTGACGAGGATCTGCTCGGTCTGTCCGCGGTCCATCTTCACCGAGCCAAGGTCCTCGGGAGCGGTGATCGAGAACTCGATCGCCGGGCCGATCAACCGCTTGAGGATCTCGCTCATGCCCACGACGACGGCCTTGAGGTCGATGATGCCGGGCTGGAGCACCTGCTTGCGGCTGAAGGCCAAGAGCTGGCGGGTCAAGAGCGCCGCCCGTTGCGCGGTCTCGTCGATGTTCTCGATGGACTTGCGCTTGGGATCCTCGGCCGGCACGGCTCGCAGGAGCAGCGCGCTGCGACCCATGATCACCGTGAGGAGGTTGTTGAAGTCGTGCGCGATACCGCCGGCAAGCCGGCCCACCGCCTCCATCTTCTGGAGCTGGCGGAGCCGCACCTCGCTGTCCTGAAGGGCCTCGGACACGCGCTTGCGATCCACGCACCCCGCGATGTCGCCGGCGGCGGCTCCGAAGCTCGAGAGGTCGAGGCCGTCGAGGAGGCGGGAGGCGAAGGCGGTCGCCACGCCCACCAGGCGGTCGTCCACCATCAGAGGGTGCGCCACGAAGGCGACCAGCCCCGCGTCCTGGGCCCACCCGGGATCGCAGAGTGAAGCGTCCTGCGAGAGCGTGTTGCTCGCGTGGGGGCGGCGGTCGCGCACGAACGCTTCCAGACGCTCCGGACGCAGGGGAAACTCGAGCGGAGCCTCGGAGCGGCGCGCCGTACCGGCGCAGGCGCGCAGGGCGGGCGCGGAGCCGTCCGGCCCCACGATCCAGACGCCGACCAAGGCGAGGTTCAGGTGGCGGGCCAGGAGGTCGGCGCACGTCTGAAGGATGTCGTCCAGCGGCTTCTGGGGATTGAGGGTCGCGCTGATCTCCCGCCGCATCGCGAGCGCATCGAACTGTCGGCCGAGCTGGGCGGCCATGCCGTTGAACGACGACGCCAGCTCCTCGAACTCGTCGCCGCTCCGCACGTCCACGCGGGCGTCGAGATCACCGCGCGCAAGCCGCCGGGTGCCGTCGTGAAGACGGTCGAGCGGGGTGAGGTTCTTCCGGATCTGGCTGATGCTCACCAGAAGCACCAGCCACACCGTGAGGAGCACGCCGAGGACGAACGTGCGCTTGAAGTCGGCGATGGGCGACACCACGTCGGCCTTGGCCTGATTCAGCACCACCGTCCACTTGGACATCCCGAAGGCATAGCGCAGGAACAGCGACCAGTAGGCGGCCAGGTAGTCCTCGTGCCCGTCGTTCCACTCGAAGAAGCCGGCGGTACGCTGGCCCACCTGCCGCTTCACCATGGCGGGCAGCGCGCTGGCGGTGTCGAACGAGGAGAAGATCAGCCGGCCCGAGGCGTCGAGGATGATGAGCCTGGCGCCGGAGGGAAGCGTCGCCTCGTCCTGGATGGCCCAGAGATAGGCGGGATTCATGGTCCCGTGGAGGATCCCTCGCTCGGGATGCGCCCGGTCCACCGCGCGGCTCAGGAAGAAGTGCAGCTTGCCGGCGGCGTCGCTCTCCGTGGACAGCACGGTCTTCCCCGCCCCCAGCATGGCGCGCTGCGCGGCCCCGTGCGCTGGCGGGTTCGTCGGATCACCGGAGACGACCCGGCGCTGGCCATCGCTCGTGACGAGGAGAACGCCGACGAACGGCCGCTGATGCCCCGCTTCGGCCAGGTTCCACTCGCCGGCCGGCGCGCCCAGGCTGGCCTCGGCGGCCTGCAGGCGCTGGAACAGCACCATGCCCACGGACTTGCTGGCCTGCTGCAGCCGCCGCTGGCTCTGAGCGTGCAGCTCGGAATTGACCTGCCAGAAGCCCAGCGCGGCGATCGCGGTGACCGGCAGGAGCGCGCAGGCTACGAACAGCAGGAAGGCGCGGCGCGCGACTCTGCTGGTGAAGACTCGCTTGTCGAGCTTCATCCAGCGCCGCGGCTCAGTAGGTGGAGGCGAGACCGTAGAAACCACCGTCGTTGGCGCGCACCACGTCGTCCTGGCTCGTGGCCGCGGTGAGCGGGGCCGTGGTCGCGCCGTCCCGTCCCCTGCTGTAGAGGTCGTACGTGGAGTTGATCGGGACGAGGTTGCGGTCCTTGCGCCGGACACCCGTATTGGACGGGTCGAACGCCAGGTAGTCGTACGGGTTGCCCCACGGATCCCGGAGCGAGCCGTGCCCGATCTCGGCGAGGCCGGTGGGGAGCCGGCCGTGCTCACCCTCGAAGGCCGCGATCTCCCCATCCATGATCTGGAGGTCGGCGATGGCCTTGGCCACCTTGGACCGCTCGGTGACGTTGCCGTAGACGCCGACGGCGATGCCCGTTAGCGTGGCGATCACCGCCAGCGCGATCATGATCTCGATGAGGGTCAGGCCTCGGCTGTTCCGCATAGACGGCTCCGAGGCATACGGGAGCAAGCGGCATACCAAACGTAAGTGGCCGAAACCTAAGGAGCGTCTCGTCCGGGTTACTACGGAGGCTCGACGGGGAATGTCAAATGGGCAACGCGATTTGTTGCGCCATCCCAGGTCACCCTCCGGCCTTGGCGTCCTCCCGGACCGCGTAGGTGACGACGGGCTCGGCGATGCCCTTCACCGCCTCGGCCGGCATGGGCGCGAGGACGAAGCGCGAGTCCAGCCGCTCACGAATGGCCTCGGTCACGAGGATGTCCACACCGTGAACGCGCGTGAGCGACTGCACCCGCGCCGCGAGGTTCACCGTGGGCCCCACGAAACCGTATTCCCTGCGCTCGCGCGACCCGATCATCCCCGCCAGCCCGGGCCCGCGGTGGATCCCGATTCCAAGGCCGAGCGGCGGCAGACCCTCGCGGGTCAACTCCACGTTGTAGTCCTTGATCGCCGCTCGCATGGCCAGCGCCGCGCGCACCGCATCGTCACATTGCCACGGATTCGGCTGCACGGCGCCGAAGTAGGCGAGGATCCCGTCGCCCAGGAAGGTGGAGACGTGGCCGCGGTGCTCGTGAACGACATCGCTGGCCCGCTGGAAGTAGCCGTTGAGCACCCGGGCCAGCACAGCCGGCTCCAGACGCTCGCTCATCGCCGTGTAGCCCACGAGGTCCGCGAACAGGGCGGTCACGACCTTCCGCTCGGCAGCGGTGTCGGCTTCCGCGCCACCGCCCGCCACGAGGCGCTGCACCACACCGGCGGGGGCCAGTCGCGAGCACGCCTCCTGGAGATGCTGGAGCTCGATGGCGGCGGCGTCGAGCTGGACCTGGAGGCTCGCCGCGCGTCGCGACTGCCGGTAGAGCGCCGCCAGCAGCACCGCCAGCACGATGAGGGCGGCGGTGCCGAAAGCCCAGCTCATTGCGAGCTCGGATTCTCGTGGGGCTCCAGCACGGTGGCGCCCAGCCGGCACAGCCCGTTCGCGAGCGAGGCGACGCCGATGGCCTCGACGACCTCGGGCCCGGTGAGATGCTCGCGCAGGGCCCGGGCCCGGCGCTGTATCACCGCGGGCTCGTACCAGATGGTCTCGCGCGCGAAGGACACCACCTGCCGCTCGACGCGATCGAGGTCTGGCCCGTCCAGGTGAGTCAGGACCTCGGCGATGGCCGCGTCGCTGAGGCCCTCCTTTCGCAGCGCCTCGACGATCTCCGGGCCGCAGGCCTCGCAGTCGAGCCCGCGCGCCACCACCGCGAAGATGAGCAGCTTGCACCGGCGGGCGAGGACGGGCGAGGCCCACATCGCCTCGAGCGCGGCGCCGAGCGCGGGGGCGATCGGCGAGCCCGCGTAGGCCTGGAGGAGGCGCCGGTGCGGGGCCTCGGGGATGCGCTCGAGCGGCTGCGCGCGGCCATAGCTGCGGCTGCGGCGGATGAGAAAGTTTACGAGCGGCTTCATCAGACGCGTGTGGAGCCGATCCGGCATGCGCTCGAGGGGCCGCACGGGGACGGCGGCGATGGTGTGAGCGCGATTGCTGAAGTCCACGAGCGCCGCCGCGAAGGCGATCTCCCGCATCTCCTCCGCGTCCACACCCGCGCGCGCCAGCGCCTCACGCGCCGCTCGGGCGCCCGCGGGGCCGGTGCGCGATTGGCTTCGGCCGAAGGCCATCGCGGCGAGCGTGCGCGGGGGCAGATCGGCGCGCAGCAGATCCCGCTCCATCTGCTCGATGCGCGCCCGGCTCAAGCCCTGCGCCCAGAGCATGGCCCGGACCGCCGCGTAGCAGAAGCGGCACGAGTTCTCCTGGCAGACGACCAGGTTCACGAGGTCCATCACCCCGTGGTCGAGCCGGAGGAGCAGCCCGTACTCGGGATGGAGGTCGACCAGCGCTCGGGCCAGCCAGGGCACCGGCGCGAAGTACGAAATTGCGGGATTGGGGATGCCCTGCTTCCGCCGCGCATAGGCCTCGAGCGCGCGGTCCCGCTGCGGCTCGAGTATGCACGGCTCCCAGGCGACCTGCTCCAGCGGGCTCGGCATGCGTTCACTCTAGCAGGGGCGGCGAGGGGCGTTAAGCGCTCGGCACCCAGGGCCAGTACTTCGCGACGGCGCCCGCGTCCACGCGCAGGTCCACGCCGGTGATCATCTCCGCGGCGTCGGAGGCGAGGAACACCGCGGCCTGGGCGTAGTGCCGCGGGCTCGGGAGCGCGCCGGTGGGAATCATGCGCGCGAAGTCGAGCAGCCGGCCGCTCCGCTCCGGCCGGGGGCGGCCCCACTCCTCCGCGCGCGCCCGCCCTTCCTCGGCGTCGGTGGCGGTGGGCGTGAGGCTGTTGACCCGGATGCCGTGCGTGACGAGGTCCATGGCGGCGGCGCGAGTGAAGTTCAGGAGGCCGCTCTTGCTGGTGCAGTAGCCGATATTGCCCGGCTGGCCCTGATGGCCCGCGGTGGAGACGATGACGATGATGCTGCCGCGCGTGCCCCGCTCCACCATGAGGCGCGCCACGTGCTTGGTGCAAAGGAAGGTCCCGGTGAGATTGACGGCGAGCTGGCGCGCCCAGCGCTCGACGGGCATCTCGAGCACGCTCTGGCCCCCCAGGATACCGGCATTGTTCACGAGCACGTCGATCCTGCCGTAGGCCGCGCGCGCGCTCGCCACCATCGCCTCGACCTGGGCCTCGTCGGAGACGTCGCAGGCGACCCCCAGGGCCTCGCCGCCCTGCCGCCCGATCCATGCCGCGCAGTCGCGAGCATTGTCCGGCCGCACGTCCACGCACACCACCCGCGCGCCCGCCTCCGCGAGCCCGCCCGCGATGCCCGCGCCGATGTTGGGGCTGGTGCCCGTCACCACCGCCACCTTGCCGTCGAGCGTCTTCTTCTCGGGCATCACGCGGCCTCCATCAGCCGACATTGCCGCGCACGCCCAGCACATAGGCGGCCAGCGCGCCGGCCAGCGAGATCAACATGATGATGCTGGCGATCACCACCGCCTCCTCCAGCTTCTTCTCCGCGATGTAGTCGAGCTGCAGGATGGCGAGCGGCCGGTTGGCGGTGGTGCTCAGCAGGGCGACGTTGGCGATGTTCCGGGCCGCGCCCACGAAGGTGATCATGCCGACGGCCATGAGGGTCGGCGCCATCAGCCGCAAGACGATACGGCGGTACGTCGTCCACCACGAGGCGCCGGCGATGCGCGAGGCCTCCTCCAGCTCCCCGCCCAGCTGCAGGAGCCCGCTCTTGATGATCTGCACGCCGAGAGGCATGCCGGAGACGAGCCCGGCGAGGATCAGCACCGCGGTGGTGCCGTAGAGCGGCCGCAGGAGCGGGGTGCCGAGGAAGAGCCAGAGGAGCGCCAGCCCCAGGATGACGCCGGGCACCGTGAAGGGCAGCCACGAGATGAAGTCGAGGAGACGGCGGCCGGCGTAGCGGGTGCGTACCGCGATGTAGGCGATGAGCGAGTGGACGAGCACCGCCGCCACCGCGGTGCCCAGGGCCAGCACGATGGTGTTGCGGAGCGCGCTCATGAAGAGGCCGTCGCTCAGCACCGTCTTCCAGTTCTCCAGCGTCCAGGGCTCCGGCACGTGGAAGAAGCCGAAGAGCTTCATGAACGTGCCGAGGAGGGCGAAGACGATGGGCACGCCCAGCACGACGGCCACCAGCCCGAGGGCCAGGACCAGGGCGGGCCAGCGCCAGGCGCCGAGGGCATGCGGCCGGTTCTGGAACTGGCCGGTGACGGTGGTGTAGCGGCGGCCCCGCGTCACCCACTGCTGGGCGAGAATCAGCGGCAGCATGGCCGCCAGTACCAGCACCGCCAGCGCGGTGGCGGCGTCGTAGCGGGGCACGCGCGTCACCAAGAGGTCGTAGATCGTGGTGCTGAAGACGAAGAAGCGGAACGGCGTGCCCAGCACCTGCTCCACCTCGAAAGTCTGGAGCGACACCATGGTCCCGAGCAGCAGCACGGAGAGGATCACCGGGGCCATGACCGGCACGGTGATGCGGAGCGCGGTGCGCCAGGTGCCCGCGCCGGCCACCCGCGAGGCCTCCTCGAACGCGCTGTTCATGTTGCGGAAGGCCGGCGTCAGGAGGATCACCTTCACGGTGAGGGAGCCCGTGATGACGTGCACCCACACGATGCCCCAGAACGAGTAGATGTTGAACGGCCCCTTCCCCGACGCGAGCCGCGTGGCCAGCGTGGAGTTGATCAGCCCGTACTCGGGGTCGAGCAGCAGGATCCAGGAGAGCGTCACCGTGAGGGGCGGCAGGAAGAACGCCGCCCAGAACGCGAACTCGATCGCCCGCCGACCGGGCAGGTCGGTGCGCGCGAGGAGCCAGGCCACCCCCACCGCGAGCGGCAGCGTGATGAGCTGCCGCACCACCGTGACGGTCAGCGTGTTCCAGAGCGACGATCGGAGCGCGGGCTCGGCGAGGGCCGCCCGCCACCCGTCGAGGCCGTAGCGCGGAGGCTGGCCCGGTAGCGCGGTCTGAAAGCTCTGGAGCACCACCAGCAGCACCGGGTACACCACCCCGAACGCGACCACGGCGAGTACCGCGGTGCAGAGCAGCGCCGGCGCGTCGATCGACCGGGCTCTTCCGAGCGCGACGGGCGCGGCTACGCCGGCCATACGCTCACCGCCTCCGGCGGAAAGGTCAGGGCCACCGCCTGCCCCTCCTTCCACTCGCGCCCCCGCGCCAGGAGGAGGATGATGCGCTGCGCGCCATCGATCGTCACGCGCGCCTCGTAGCGATCGCCCACGAAGAGAAGGGTGTCGATCACCCCGGGCAGGGCGCCGGCCCCGTCGGCCCGCCCCTCCTGCACCCCGATGTCCTCGGGACGGATCGCCACGTGCACCGCGGCGCCGTTCTGGAGGGCGGCGGAGGCGACGGAGCGGCCGGCGAGGGCTCGCGCGCCGAGCGGGCCATCCAGCGTCACGCCCACCCGCCCGGGTTCGAGCGCGCTCACCCGGCCCTTCAGGATCACCGTGGAGCCCACGAAGTCGCGCACGAAGGCGGAGGCGGGCGCCTCGTAGAGGCTCCGCGGCGGCCCCGTCTGCTCCACCCGGCCCCGGTGCATCACCGCGATGCGATCGGAGAGGCTCAGGGCCTCGATCTGATCGTGGGTGACGAAGAGCACGGTGATCCCGAGGCGCCGCTGGAGCAGCCGCAGCTCGAGCCGCATCTGCTCGCGCAGCTTGGCGTCGAGATTGCTGAAGGGCTCGTCCAGCAGGAGGAGATCGGGCTCGTACACGAGCGCGCGACAGAGGGCGAGGCGCTGCATCTGGCCGCCGCTCAGAAGCGTGGCCGCACGCGACTCGGTGCCGGCCAGACCGACCAGGTCCAGCACGCGCCCCACGCGCTCCCGGATGGTCGTCCGCCCCAGGCCCCGCAGGCTCAGCGGATACGCCACGTTGTCGAACACCGTCATGTGCGGCCAGATGGCGTACGACTGGAACACCATCCCGAGGTTGCGACGGTTGGGCGGCACGAACACGCGCCGGGGCACCGAGGCCACGACGCGGCCGCGCAGGGTGATCTCGCCGGCGTCGGGACGCTCGAGCCCGGCGACGAGCCGGAGGGTGGTGGTCTTGCCGCAGCCGCTGGGCCCGAGGAGGGTGAAGACCTCGCCCCGGCCGATCTCCAGCGAAGCGCGGTCCACCGCGAGGTGCGGCGCGAACGTCTTACTGACCTCGTCGAGCGTGAGAACCGGTTCGATCGCGAGTGGCTCGCGCGCTACTTGATGACGGCCTTGGCGATGTCCTGCGTCTTCACGACCTCGGGCAGGTTCTCCTCGGCGTCGATCTGCATGAACTTGGCGTCCGGCGGCACCGCGTAGAGGGGGTGCCCGGGCTCGATGCCGCTCCGCCGGCTGTTCGTCTCCACCTCCTTCGCCCACACCACCTGCGCGTCCTTGGTGAGCAGCCAGTTGATGAAGACCTTGGCCGCGGCGGGATGGGGGGCGCGATTCACCAGCCAGATGGTGCTCGAGCTGGAGCTCTGCGTGGACATCTCGGTGAAGTGGAGGAGCTTCAGGTTCTTGGCGAGCCCCTGCTTCTGGTAGGTGGCGAGGATCTGGGGATTCACCCCGATGGCGATGGGGTAGCGCCCGCGCACCATGAACTCCGCCACCTGCCGGTTGTCCCGGCTCAGCACCGGCTCCTGGTCCACGAAGAGCTTCTTGATGATGTCGTCGCCCAGGCTGAGGCGCGCCGCCGTCATGGGCCAGAAGGTGTCGCCCATCACACGCACGTCGGGGAGCAGGAGCTTGCCCTTCCACTTGGGGTCGAGGAGATCCTTGAGCCCGCGGACCTCGCTCTCCTTCACCATGTCGGTGTTGATGGTCACCCCACCGCCGCGCACTGCCACGAAGCCGTAGCAGAGCGCCCGGTCCTTCACCAGGCTGAAGCCGCGCTCGAAGCCGCCCTCCCAGCCGTCCTTGACCTCGGGGAGCACGATGACCGGGCGCACGGGATCCCAGACGCCGGCCGGCCGCAGGACCTGGAGCGCGGTGCTGGTGGGGATCAGCGCCACGTCCCAGGTGAAGAGGTTGGCCTGGCGCTCCTGGGTGATGCGGGGCGCGAAATCCTGGGAGTGGAGGCTCGTGTGCTCGACCTTGATGTCGGGGTACGCCGTGGTGAAGGCCTTGAGCGCGCGCTTGTACCCGTCGCCGGGGAAGGTGTTGACGACCAGCTTGGCTTCCTTCTTCGCCGCCGCCACCACCGGCGCCCAGTCGCCGCCCTGGGCGGACACACCGCGCGCGGGGGCCAGCGTCGCCGCCGCGCCGCCCAGCGCCACCACGTCGAGGAATCGCCGGCGGGAGATCATGGGCGCGCTCCGTTCTCGTTCCGCCGCGCCCGGTCCTGAAGGTAGCGGACGGACACCCGCTCCAGCGGCACGTTGTTGGGGTCGAGGCCGTCGGGATTGCGGTATTCGAAGGGAGCGTTCCGTCCTCCGTGATGCTTGGTCACCACGAGCCGCCGCCACGCGATCACCTCCGCGTCGGTACCCGAGAGCTTCTCCGGGGTGTCGTAGCGCTGGTTCAGCATCACCCGCTCGTCCTGGCGCGAGAAGTTGTACTCGATGATCCAGCGCCGGAGTGTCGCGTACGCGATGCGGTCCCACCACCGGCGCCAGGCGTTCTTCGGCCGCGTGCAGTGGTAGTAGTACACGCGCGTGAGATTCTCCTCCACCGGCACGCACATGCGCGTGTAGAGGTCCCAGCCGAACTCGGCGCGAAACATGCCCGGCAGATGGTGGCCGCCGCACCAGCGCGCCGAGCGGGGAGGTGGGATGTTGCGGCGCGCGCGGTCGGCGAGGGGCCGGGTGAGCCACGTCCAGACCCGCCGGTAGTTGGTCTTGGGCCAGCGCCAGCCGTTCGGGTAGAGGTCGAAGGCCGCGCTCTTCCGCATGTAGTTCGACTCGGCCACGTCGCCGCCGAAGCCGTTGCCCACGAAGATCGGGTGCTCGCCCTGCGCGCCGCGCGCGATGAAGCCGCCGCGCGCCACCACCACCGCGTTGCGGTGCACGTAGTTCACGTGCGAGTCCATCGAGTTCTCGAGCGCGACCTCCCAGTTGCACTTCCAGTAGACGAGGCCCACCTGCACGAGGGCGCCGGCGTCGAAGAACTCCTCCGGCACGTCCTCCTCGATGGGCGCGGGCTCCCCTTTCCCCATCCACACGAAGACGAGGCCCTTCAGCGTCCGCGTGGGATACATGCGCGCTTCCGTGCCGGGCTTGCCGCACACGCCGGAGTCGGGGCCCTCGGAGAGCACGGCCACGTTCTTCCCGCTCTCGTCGTACACCCACCCGTGATAGGGACAGGCCACGGTGCCGCGGTAGTGGCAATCGCCCTCGCTGAGGCGGGCGCCGCGATGGGGGCAGACGTCCTGGATGGCGGCGACGGCGCCGGTGGCCCCGCGGAAGAGGCAGAGCTCCTCGCCGAGCAGCGATACCTTCACGGGCTTGCGCGAGCCCACCTTACGGTCCTCGATGGCGGGATACCAGTACTCCGTGAGGCCCAGCGTCGGGATGAGGTGGCGGATGTCGCCGGAGAGGCGCGGCATGGCGGGCGCGCCCGGCGTGGTCGGGGGATTCGCCGTCGTCGTCATGGCTTGTACACCGCGAAACACTTGTTGGAGTTGAAGATCCACGTCTCGATGAAGTCGCACTCGTCGGCCTTGCGCCCGAGCGCCTCCATGGCCCCGGCCAGCATGTACCAGTTGAGCATCTCCTGCTGCCCGGAGTCCTCGATCTCCCCGAGGGAGCGCCCGCGCCACGCCTCGTAGTCGCCGCGGCGCAGCGCCTCGTAGAGCCGACGATCCGCCTCGATGTCGGGATAGAGCTGATGATGCTTGTCGGTGAGGAACGCGTGCGACCAGCTCGAGGACGCGATGAGCGCCACGCGCCAGGGGCTGTCGCGGAGCGCGAGCGCGGTGGCCGCCCCCACCTCCATGCAGCGCTTCGGCGACGGCGACGGCGGATCGAGATCCGCCTCGGCGAGCGGCCTGGCCAGGCTCGAGCGGAAGCCTTTCTGGGCGATGACGCGGCGGCCGTAGCAGTTCACCTGGAACGCGACGATGGGGTACGGAAAGCCCACGCGGTCGTAGTCGAGGTAGAAGACCGTGTTGAGGAAGGCGTGGGCGAGGCCGGGATGGTGGAGGGGCGCGTAGGCATAGGACATGTCCACGCCCTGCTCGAGCAGCCGGCGGGCCAGGAACTTCCCCGCCTCACGGTGTCCCCGCAGACGGACGGTGGTGTCCTCCGTTTCGCCCCAGACGTTGTTTCCGGCGTCGCGCTTGCGGTGCCTGGCCTCGATCTCGTCATAGGCGAGCACGCAGAAGGGCGGGATGATGTCGGCGGTGAAGTTCTCGTGCTGATCGTCACCCCAGATCACCACCACGTCGGGCCGAAACTCGTCCAGGAGCTTGCGGGCGTGACGGAAGTGGCGGAGCAGGCTCGCGCGGTGCCCGGCCGCGGCCGCGGTGCCGCCGTCCTGCGCGTACTCGCGGCGCATGGGCTCGGGCCAGCCGGACGGGTCGCGATAACGCTCGGGCAGGCCGGGGTCCTTCATGATCGCGCGCAGGATGTCGGCCATGTTCTGGTCGGGCGTGATGAGGGGCGGGTAGTGCGTCACTCCGAGGCCGAGGATCTCGCCCATCTCAGGTCTCCTCCCTCGGACCGGAGCGGCCGGCGCGCGAGGCTTGGGGCTGATGCTAGGACGGCGCGGAAGCCCTTGTCAAACCTGGCCGGCGCGGCCCATCACCCCCTCGATCAGGCCATAGACGCGCGCTTCCTCCGCGCTCAGATGGACGCCGCGTCGCATGTCCTCGGCGATTTCCTCGGCGGGGCGGCCGGTGCGCCGCGCGAGGAGCGCGTAGAGCCGCCAGAGGAGATCCTGCTGGAGCCGGCTCTGCGCGGCGATCTCGTCCGGCGTCCCGTCGAAGCGCGTGCTGGGCTGGCGGAGGTGGAAGCGCGCGTGCGGGGCGGCGGCACACCGCTCGGCGACCCCGAGCAGGCCCACCACCGGGCCACCGACCTGGCCCCGGCACCACACGTGCAGCGGGGCGCTCAGGGCCGCCGCCGCGTCGATCAGCGTGAACGCGGCGTCGAGCGCGCCGTCGCCGCTGTCCAGGTGCAGGACGATGGGCGCGCGATCGGCCGCGTCCAGTGCCATGAGCGCGGCGGCGGCGGCCGCGGCGCGATCCGGCGTCAGCACGCCGGTCACCAGGACGATGCGCCGGGCCAGGAGCTCACGCTGCAGCCACTCCTCGGCGCCCATGCCCAGAGCCTACACCGCGCTCTGGTACGCTGGGCTCACGATGCCGATTCCGCGGCGCGCGCTGCTCCTCGCGGCGGCCGGCGCAGTCCTCGGCCGGACCACTGGGCTGGCGGGCGCCGGCGGTGCCATCACGGTCGAGGACTGGCGGCAGGTGTCGCTCGGCAGCCACGGCGTCCCGCCCGGATGGGAGAGGTACGAGACGCCGAGGGGCCATCCCGCGTACGACTTCACCGTGGTGGAAGACGACGGTCACCGCGCGCTCGCCATGCGGAGCGCGGGCGATCACTCGACCATCGCCCACCGGGTGCAGGTCGACCTCGGGGCGACGCCCCAGCTCCACTGGCAGTGGAAGGTTCGCCGCTTCCCGCGCGGGGCCGATCTCCGCACGCGGGCCACCTCCGACGCCACCGGCCATCTCTTCGTGATCTGGCCGCGCTTCCCCGCCCTCTTGCGCTCGCGCCTGATCGGTTACGTCTGGGACCCCGCGCTGCCCGCCGGCGCCGTCGTCGCCAGCACCAAGACGGGCACGGTGACGTTCGTGGTCGCGCGCTCCGGCCCCGCCGAGCGGGACCGCTGGGTCGAGGAGCGCCGCGACGTCGTCGCCGACCACCGGCGCATCTTCGGCGAGGCGCCCGCGGCCCCCGGCGCCGTCGCGCTGTCCATCGACACCAATGACACGCGCTCGACCGCGGAGGCGCTGTTCGGCCCCATCGCATTCAGCGCGAGCTGAAGCGCCACCCCTCAGATCCGGATCGCGGCCCTTACGGCTTGGGCGGCGTGTGCGTGAAGGGCAGCTTGGTATAGCGCGCCTTGTCGATGGCGACCACGAGTGCCACGCGTCCCTCGTAGCTCCGCATCGGGAAGGGCGCCCCGATGTACTTGTGCGACACCGGGTCCATGATCTTGAGGTCGGGATCGGGACGCCGCTCCACCACGTGGCCCCGGATCTGGATCTCCTCGTAGGGGTTCTGCAGGTCCACGATGGACAGCGCCACGCGCGGGTCGCGCTTGGTGTTCCGCCCCTTCAGCGAGCCGTCGCTCGTGCACACGAGCAGGCGATCGCCTTCGCGGCCGACCCAGACCGGCGTGCTCTGCGGAGAGCCGTCGGGCATGAGCGTGGCGAGGTGGGCGAAGTTCGGCCGGTCGAT
>DATEDO010000007.1:0-23997 GCA_035281625.1 Candidatus Methylomirabilota bacterium | reverse complement strand
CCCAGCGTGGCCATCGCGCGGGTGGCCGGGCCGCGCCACCGCTCGTCGCCGGTGTGATCGGCCAGGGCGAGCAGGGCCTGGGCCATCTCGCCGTTGCCGATCAGCGGGGTGAAGGGCGCCGGCTCACCCGGCGGCGTGGCCGGCGCGTCGCGGAAGGCGCCGAGCCGCTCGTCCCAGAGATGCGCGAGGCTCCACTCCGCCGCGCGCGTGGCCCAGTCGAGCAACGCAGCGCTGCCGCGCAGGCGATACGCATCGACGGCAGCGGCGATGCCGAGCGCCTGATCGCGCAGGAGGCCGCGCGGCGTCGCGGCGCCGGGCGGGGCGTCCAGCCAGTGCGGCACGGCGCCGTCGCTCGCCCGGGTCGGCGCCTCGAAGATCACGCCCGGTTCTTCGCCGGTGCACGCCTCGGCGGAGAGCGCGGCGCGAAACAGCGCGGCGCCCGCGTCCGCGAAGCGCCGGCGGTCCACCTCGTCCCGCGGCGCGGCCGGCACGCTCGCGTAGGCGCGGCCCTCCGCGTCCACGAGCCGCGCGCGGGCATGGCCGAGGGCGTCAAGGGCCACGCGCCGGTACTCCGGCGCATCCTGCGCCGCGGCCGCCTCGAGAAAGAGCGCGATGAGCGCGGCCTGATCGGCGGTGACCTTCTCGGTGTGTGGCCCCGACCAGTCCGGCGCCGTCGCGTAGCGGAAGAAGCCGCCGCCGCTTGAATCCACCAGGTGCGCGGCGACGGCGTCGAGCGCCTCGCGCGCGATGGCCGCCAGCTCGGCATCGCCCGTGCGCCGGGCCTCGCGGAGCAGCAGCGTCACGGCATCGGGCTCCGGCTGCTTCTCCCCTTCGCCGAAGCCGCCGTGCTCGCGATCGGCCCGCCGCCGGAGGCGCGCGACGACCTCCCGCACGAGCGGGCCCGCCGGCGCGGCCGCGACGGGCTCACGTTTCGCGGGGCGCCGCCCCGCGCGAAGATCCGCCTGCGCCGCGTCCAGCAGCCCCAGGAGCTGGGTGGACGACAGGAAAGTCCCGCCGCGCACGAAGCCGCCATCGGCGTCCAGGAGCACGGTGGAGGGCAGCCCACCCAGGTGATAGCGGCCGTAGAGATCGGGGCGCGCGTCGGCGTCCACGCGCACCGGGACCGCGAGACGCTCCGCCACCGCGGCCACGCCGGGATCCTCCCACGTCTCCTCGTCCATGCGGTGGCAGGCCCCGCACCAGGTCGCGGTGAGCGAGAGCAACACCGGCCGGCCCGTCTCCCGCGCGCGGGCGAACGCCTCCTCGCCCCAGGCCAGCCACGCGATACTCACGCCCAGACCTCCCGGTAGGACCTTGGCCGCGGGGAGGAGCGAGCCAGGCGAGGCCCGAGGGAGAAGTCAGCGCGAGGCGTACGTGGGTGTACGTCGAGCGCTGGCGACGACCGAGAACGAAGCCTGGCGACGCTCATCGCCGCGGCCAGCGCCCTACCGGTTGACTTCGCGGAGGAGATGCCCCAGCTCGGGAATGATCAGCTTCTCGAGCGCGAGGCGGCAGGCATGCGGCGAGCCGGGCAGCGAGAAGACGAGGCGGCCCTGCACCACGCCCGCCTGGGCGCGCGACATCATCGCGGCGGCGCCGATCTCCTGGTACGAGAGCATGCGGAAGAGCTCGCCGAATCCGGTGATGCGCTTGACGAGCATCGACTCCACCGCCTCGAACGTGGAGTCGCGGGACGTGATGCCCGTGCCGCCGGTGAGGATGAACACCTGGTGATCGGGCTTGGCGAGCCCCTCGCGGATCGTCGCCACCACCTGCGCCGGCTCGTCGCGCACGATCGCATGGCCCACCACGGTGTGGCCGGCGGCGGTCAGCCGCTCCCGGATCAGGGTGCCGCTGGTGTCGTCCTTGGGCGTCTTCGAGTCCGAGATCGTGAGCACGAAGCAGCCGGCGGTCTTGTGCCCGGTGCTGCGATGCTCCTGGGCGACCTGATCGGGGCGGGGCTCGGCCATGGGGCGCCTCAGTCCGCCGGCTCGAGGTACACGGCGCCGTCCTCCACCGTGGCGCGATAGGCCGGCACGCGCTCGCCGGGCACGGTCATGCAGGCGCCGGAGCGGACGTCGAACTCCCAGCCGTGCAGGGGGCAGGTCACGATGTCGCCCTCCACCCAGCCGTCGCAGAGATTGCCGCCCTGATGCGGGCACTCGTTGCCGATGGCGAGGATCTCGTCAGGGCCCGTCGCGGCGCCGGGACGCCGGTAGAGAAACACGTCGACGCCGTCGACGGTGACCAGCATGGGGGTGAGGGCGGGCAGCGCGGCGAGGTCCATCACCTTGGTCTTCACCGCCGGCTCGACCCGTACGCCTCGTCGAGCAGCTCCACGATGTGGAGCACCTCCACCGGCTTGGGCCCGCCGGCCAGACCCTGCGCGATCTGGATGATGCAGCCGGGGTTCGCGGTGACCACCGCGTCGGCCCCGGTGGCCCGGATGTTCTGCACCTTGCGCTCCTGCAGCCGCGTCGCCATCTCGGGCTGGGTGAGGTTGTAGGTGCCTGCGGAGCCGCAGCACCAGTCGGCCTCGCGCAGCTCCACCACCTCGAGGCCGGGGATCTGCGCGAGCAGCGCGCGCGGCTCCTTGCGGATCTTCTGTCCATGGGCCACGTGACAGGGATCGTGATAGGTGATCTTGCGCTTCACCGGCTGGAGCGGGCCGCGCAGCGGCTCGCGGGCGAGGAACTCCGACACGTCGCGCACGCGCGCGGCGAAGCGCGCCGCGCGCTCGGCCCAGGCGGGATCGCCGGCGAGGAGCGTCCCGTAGGCCTTCATGTGCGCGCCGCAGCCGGACGTGTTCACCACCACCTGCTCCACCCCCGGCGACTCGAAGGCCCGGATGGTCTGCTTCGCCAGCTCCACGGCCATGCCGTGCTCGCCCGCGTGCGCGTGGAGCGCCCCGCAGCAGGCCTGCGCGCGCGGCGCGACCACGTCGAAGCCGTTCCGCGCCAGCACGCGCGCGGTGGCGCGATTGTGCGGGCCGAAGGCCACCTGCTGGATGCAGCCGGTGAGGAGGCCCACCGCCCCGCGCTTGTCGCCCACGGCCGGCGTCACCTCGGGCAGGGGCGCGCGGTCGGCCCCGGGGGGCAGCGTGGGGAGGAGCGGCTCCCAGGCGGGCAGCGGGCCGGGGAGGACGCGCAGCAGGCCGGTGGCGCGGACCAGACGCTGGAGCCCGCTCGCCTGATAGAAGCGCAGGCCGGTCGCGGCCAGCGACAGGAGGCGCGGGTGCGGCAGCAGCACGGAGAAGTTCAGCCAGCGGAAGAGGCGCCGCAAAGGCCCGCCCGGCCGCTGGCGCTCGATGTCCGCGCGCGCGGCCTCGATGAGCTGGCCGTAGGGCACGCCCGAGGGGCACACCGTCTCGCAGGCGCGGCAGCCGAGACAGAGATCCAGGTGCTGGGCGGCGGAGTTGGTGAGGGCGATGCGCCCTTCCGCCATGGACTTGATGAGGAAGATGCGCCCCCGCGGCGAGTCCATCTCGGTACCCAGCAGGGAGAACGTGGGGCAGTAGGCGAGGCAGAGCCCGCAGTGCACGCAGCGGTTGACGCCCTCGACGTCGTGCCCGTGAAGGGTGAGCGGCCCCGACGGGACGGCGCGCGGCTCGGTGGCGTGGGCCATGGGCCTAGATGCCGCCCACGAAGCGGCCGGGATTCAGGATGCCGCTCGGGTCCAGCTCGGCCTTGAGCCGCTGCATGATGCGGAACGGCGCGCCGGGCGCGTCCCACACCGGCACGCGCTCCTTCACCGCGAGCGGCGCCCATTCGAGCGCGGCATGCCCGCCGGCGTCGCGCACGAGCGTGCGCCAGTCGCCGAGCGCGGCGGCGACGGTGGTCGCCGCCGTGGGGCCGGTCCCCGCGCCCAGCACCGCGGTGACGATGCCGACGCCCGCGTGCGCGGTGAACGCGGCGGCCAGGCCGTGGCGCCGCGCCACGTCACCGCCGTGCTCGATCAGATCCGCGACCTGGGTGGGCAACACGCCCCACTTCATCACCGCGGTGACGTCGGCGAACGCGCGCCGCGGTAGCTCGCCCGCCGCCCGCCAGGCATGGTCGCGCTCCGCGCCGTCCAGCACGCGCGTCTCCACGCGAGCGCCCGTGGCGAGCAGGCGCTGGAGCTCGGCGATCTGCCACTCCACCTGCTCGCGCAGGCCGTCGAGGCCCACCAGGAGCGCGGCGCCCCCCTCGCGCCCGCCGAGGGCCAGCCCCCGGAGGGCGTCGGCGTCCATCAGGTCCAGCGCGGAGGGGATGAGGTCGGACGCCATCACCGCGCGCGCCCCCTGCCCCGCGTCCTTCACGCGCTCGAACGAAGCAACGACCATTCGATCCGTCTCCGGTCGGGGCCGGAGCTTCATGGTGGCTTCCACGATGACGCCCAGCGTCCCGTAGGAGCCGATGGCGAGCTTGGGGAGATCGTAGCCCGCCACGTTCTTCACCACCTTGCCGCCCCCGCGCACCACCGAGCCGTCGGCCAGGACCATGGTGAGGCCGATCAGGAGATCGCGCGCGGTGCCGTAGAGGTGCCGGCGCGGGCCCGACGCATTGCCGGCGAGGATGCCGCCGAGCGTACCTTGATCGGCATACGGCGGATCGAGTGAAAGCCACTGCCCCCGCTGCCCCAGCGCGGCCTGGAACGCCTCCAGCGTCATGCCGGCCTCGGCGGTCGCGGTGAGATCGCCGGGCTCGTGCTCGACGAGACGGTCGAGGCGCTTGAGCGACAGGACGATGCCGGCCCGAGCCGGCGGCAGCCCCACCGAGATGCGCGTGCCCCCGCCCCACGGTGTCACGGGCACGCCCGCCGCCGCGGCGGCGATCAGCACGCCGCCCACCTCCTCCTTGGTGCCGGGGAACACCACCGCCTCCGGCGTGCGGCCTTCCAGCACATAGGGTGAGCAGTCCACGCCGGTCAGCGCGTGGCGATCCCCGACGAGGGCGACGAGGCGTCGGGTCAGCTCAGCATCCATTGGGCGTCTCGCGGAAGAGGCCGCCCCGCGGGAGCGCTAGAAGCGCTGCGCGAGGCCCTTCTCTTCGATGGGGTGCGGGCGATACGCGATGCCGGCCTCGCCGCAGGCCTTGCGGCTGGGGAAGATCTTTCCGGGATTGCAGAGCCCGGTGGGGTTGAAGGCGTGCTTGAGGCGGCGCATGCACTCGAGATCGGCGCCGGTGAAGATGAGGGGCATGAAGTCGGCCTTCTCGAGGCCAATGCCGTGCTCGCCGGAGATGGAGCCCCCGACCTCGGCGCACACCTTGAGGATCTCGCCGCCCGCCGCCACCACGCGCTCCTCCGCGCCCGGCTCGCGCGGATCGTAGAGGAGATTCGGGTGGAGGTTGCCGTCGCCGGCGTGGAACACGTTGCCCACCCGGAGCCCGTGCGCGGCCACGATCTCGTTCACCCGCCGCAACACGTAGGGGAGCTTGGTCCGCGGGATCACGCCGTCCATCACCATGTAGGCGGGTGAGATGCGCCCGTAGGCGCCGAAGGCGGACTTCCGCCCCTTCCACAGGAGGTCGCGCTCGGCGGCATCGCGCGCCACCCGCACCTCGCGCGCGCCGGCCTCACGGCAGGCCGCGCTGATGAGGGCGGCCTGCTCGTCCATGCCGGCGGCGAGCCCGTCCACCTCGATGAGGAGCGCGGCGGCGGCATCGCGCGGATAGCCGCAGCCGAAGGCGTCCTCGACGGCCTGGATGGTGAGGGCGTCGATCATCTCCATGGCCGCGGGCACGAGCCCACGCGCGATGATGGCGGACACCGCGCTCGAGGCCTGGTCGATCTCGTCGAACACCGCCAGCACCGTCTTCACCGCCTGGGGCTTGCGGAGAATGCGCACGATGATCTTGGTGGCGATGCCGAACGTGCCCTCGGAGCCCACGAAGAGCCCGGTGAGGTCGTAGCCCTGCGGGTCGCGGGTCTTGCCGCCGATCCAGGTCAGCTCGCCGTCGGGCAGCACCACTTCCATGCCGAGCACGTGGTTGGTGGTGACGCCGTACTTGAGCGTGTGCGGGCCGCCGGAATTGTTGGCGATGTTCCCGCCGATGGTGCAGGCCTGCTGGCTCGAGGGATCGGGCGCGTAGTAGAAGCCGCTGGGGCCGACCGCCCACGAGAGATGCAGGTTCACGAGCCCCGGCTCCACCACCGCGTACTGGTTGGCGTAGTCCACCTCGAGCACGCGGTTCATGCGCATGAGCGAGATGACGAGGCCGCCCTCGGCGGGCAGACAGCCGCCGGAGAGGCCCGTGCCCGCGCCCCGGGCCACGAAGGGGATGCCCTCGCGGTTGGCCAGCCGCACCAGCGCGGCGACGTGCTCGGCGGTCTGCGGGAACACCACAAAGTCCGCCAGCGCGCGGAAGAGCGTGAGCCCGTCGGACTCGTAGACCAGCAATTCCTCGGGATCCGACAGCACGGCGCCCTTGCCGAGCAGGGCTTCCATCTCGCGGCGCAGGGTCCCCTTGCGGGCGTCGGTCAACGCGGCCATCGATCGATTATAACTCCCAGGGCGGGTCGATCGCGATGGGCAGCTCCAGCACCGTGGGGCCGGGATGCGCGAGGGCCCGCGCCAGCGCGCGGGGCAGATCGTCCACCTGCTTGACGAGCTGGCCCTCGGCGCCGAAGGCGCGCGCCAGCGCCGCGAAGTCGGGATTCGCCAGATCGGCCTCGCTCCACCGCCCCGCGAACATCGCTTCCTGAAGGTACTTGATGGCGCCGTAGCGATTGTCGTTCAGCACGAGGAAGACCACCGGGAGCGCGTACTTCACCGCGGTGGCGAGCTCTCCCACGGAGAAGAGGAACCCGCCGTCGCCCACCACCGCGATCACCGGACGATCGGGCCGCGCGATCCTGGCGCCGATGGCGGCGGGCACGCCGTAGCCCAGCGTGGCCGAGCCGATCGGGTAGAGGAAGGTGCGCGGAGCCAGCACCGGGAAGTGCCACTCCATCCAGTAGTTGAGCCCGGTCTGATCGTTCACCACGATGCCGTCGGGCGGCAGCGCCTCGCGAAGCATGCGGATGAGGCGGGCATCGGTCTCCGTCCAGCGCGGCCAGCGCGCGTCGCGCTGCCGCACCAGCGCCGCCCGGTCCCACTCCGTCGTCGCCCCGCCCGGCCCCAGCGCGGCGAGCAGTCCCGCCAGGCCGTCGCGCGCGTCGCCGGCCAGGCCGATCTCCGCCACGAAGAGCCGCCCGATTTCCTCGGGATCGAGGTCGAGGTGAATCAGCGCCTGCTCGGGACGGAGATTCAGATTCAGCAGCAACCCCTTGGTCGATCGATGGGCGAAGCGGCAGCCGACGGCCAGGATCACGTCGGCCGCCTCCAGCGCCGGCTGGGTGGCCAGGCGATTGGGCAGCACGCCGAGCCAGGCGGGATCGGTCTCCGGCACCGCCCCGCGGCCGTTGACGGTGGTGATGACGGCCGCGCCGAGCCGCCGCACCACCGCGCCCAGCTCCGCCTCCGCCCCCGCGGCCACCACACCGCCGCCGGTGATGACGAGGGGCCGGCGCGCGCTCCGGAGCCGCTCGGCCGCGCGCTCGACCAGCGCGGCATCGCAGCGCGGGCGCTCGCCGCGCGGCGCGTGGAGCGCGCCCGGCGACCGCGCCATGAGGAGATCGGTGGGAATGGAGAGCGCGACGGGGCCGGGCCGCGCGCTCCGCAGCCGCTCGAACGCCGCCTGCACGGCGGGCGCGATGGCGGCGCCCTCGCGCACCACCTCCGCCCAGCGGGTGAGCGGGCGGAAGCAGTCGATCTGATTCGGCACCTCGTGGAGCGCGCCGAGATTCTTGCCGATAAGGGCGGCCGGTATGTCGGACATGAGGAGCAGCAGCGGCACCGAGGAGGCGTAGGCCTCCACCAGCGGCGTCAGCGCATTGGTGGCGCCGGGCCCGGTGGTGACCGCGATCACCCCGGGCTCCCCCGAGGCGCGGGCATAGCCGTCCGCCATGAAGGCCGCGCCCTGCTCGTGGCGCGCGAGCACGTGGGTGAGGCCGGGCCGGCCCGCGAGGGCGTCGTAGATGGCGAGGTTGTGGACCCCGGGAATGCCGAAGACGTGTCGCGTGCCCTCGGCGGCGAGGGCGTCGACGACCCACTGGCCGCCGGATCGGAGATCGGTCATCGGGTCACGCGGACGAGCCGGGAGGACACGGCATTGAATCCTCCCGGTCACCATAGCACTCCTGGGATAGTCAGACCATGGCGGGCGGAATCGGCCGCGCGGTCGCGCGGGCAGCGGGCGGCGTCATCCGTCGCAAGAACCGCCGCGGCGAGATCGAGGTGCTCCTCATTCACCGCCCGAAGCAGCGGGACTGGACCTTCCCCAAGGGCCGATCGGCGGGGTGGCCGAAGCGCGGAACGAGGTCGACCAGGTGCGGTGGGTGACGGTCGACCGGACGCCGGCCGTGCTCTCGGACGAGCGGCATCTGGTGCTGCTGGAGGGCTTGCTCGCGCCCGCGCGCTAGACGGAGGAGATGGCTACCGGCTCGCCATCATTGATGTGATCGTGAAACGAGGCGCTCGACAGGCGAATCAACCACGGTGTCGTCCCGCCCATACACGACGTCCTTCTGATAGGTGACCTGCGGCTTCCCGAAGTAGGCGACAGGCGTGAGGATCGGCTCGAAAAGACCGAGAGTGATGACGCTCAACAGGAAGAATGGCACGTCTCGCCCCACCCGGGCGGTGTACTCATACGTCGTTCTCGTCGTCCCGTTTATCAGCACGTCAGTGGAGATCGGCTTCCCGAGCAGCTGCTCGACCTCTGCGCGCGGGGTCCCCACTGTGATCTTGCGGTCGGGGTCGGGACCAATTCGCTCTTGCGCAGAAATGACTGCCGAGCATCCCGCGAGCGCAAGAAGCAATATCCCTGCGATCAGCGCGCCGAGGACGGACGGACTGTGGCTAGACGAGCGGGGCATGGTCTGAAACCTCCGGGGTCATGGTCGTGGTCACGGCACCGTGGCGGTTACTGAGAAGTGGCTCCCGGAGTAGGACTCGAACCTACAACCCCCCGGTTAACAGCCGGGCGCTCTACCATTGAGCTATCCGGGAGTAACGACCTACCGCGCTGCAACGGAACTCCTTTATATCACACGCTAACCGCGTCGGGCCTCGGCCCCTTCCCGGTCGTCGGCCGCCTCGATGCGCATTCGCTCTTCCCACGCGGAGGCCCCCGGCCGCTCGTCGAAACCCAGCCGGCTGCGGATGGCAGACTGCCGCCGGGCCTTGCCGATCACCTCCAACAGCTCCACGACGATCCAGCACGCGAACAGCGCCAGCGCCGACCAGAAGAACACGCCCATGATGACCTGGGTATGCATGGCGGGACTACCCCATCTCCTTCCGGCCCTCCAGGGCCTTGCTGAGCGTCACCTCGTCGGCGTACTCCAGGTCGCCGCCGACCGGCAGGCCGCGGGCGATGCGCGTGATGCGGACCCCGAGGGGCTTGAGCAGCTTGGCGAGATAGATCGCGGTGGCCTCGCCCTCCACGCTCGGATTGGTGGCGAGGATCACCTCGTCCACCTGCTCGCCCTCGAGCCGGCCGAGCAGCTCGCGCACCTTGATGTCCTCGGGACCGATGCCGTCCAGCGGCGAGAGCGCGCCCATCAGCACGTGATAACGCCCCTTGAACTCGCCGGTGCGCTCGAGCGCGAGGAGGTCGTTCGGCTCTTCCACCACGCAGAGGCTCCGCGCGTCCCGCGCGGGGTCGCGGCAGATGCGGCAGGGGTCTTCCTCGGTCACGTTCCAGCAGCGTGAGCAGTGGATCACACGCGTTTTCAGCTCGGTGAGCGCCGTCGCGAGCTCGCTCACCTCGTCGGCGGGGCGCTTGAGGAGGAAGAAGGACAGCCGCTGCGCCGTCTTGGGTCCGATGCCCGGTAGCCGCTGCAGCGCCTCGATGAGGCGGGCCACGGGCTCGGGAAAATACGCCATCAGAGCCCGAGGCCCGGGATCTTGAGCCCGCCGGTCAGCTTGCCCATCTCGGCCTGCATCATCTCCTTGGACTTGCGGAGCGCCTCGTTGCAGGCGGCGAGGACGAGATCCTCCAGCATCTGATTGTCCTCGGGATTGATCACCTCCTTGTCGATCTTGATCGACACGAGCTCCTGCATGCCGTTGGCGGTGACGGTGACCATGCCCCCGCCGGCGGTGGCCTCCACCTGCTTCTTCGACGCCTCGGCCTGGAGCGCGGCCATCTGCGCCTGCAGCTTCTGCGCCTCCTTCATGATGTTGCCGAAGCCTTTCACTGGCCTTCTCCTTCCTGGGTGTCGACGTCTTGCCGGATGCGCGGGCGCACCGCGACCACCTCGGCGTCGAAGGCCGCGCGCGCGGCCTGGACGGCGGGATGCGCGGCGGCGCCGGCGGCCGGCGCGGACTCGGCGCTGATCTCGAGGCGGCGGGCGCCGGCCACGTGCTCGGCGACCGCCTGGTTGACGAGCTCCCGGTTGGCGCGGTCGGCGAGCAGCTCCTGGTGGAAGCGGCTGGCGACCAGATTGACGGCGAGGGCGCCATCGCGGACCGCGATGGGCGTGGCGTGCTGGAGCACGGAGCCCAGCAGCGCCTTCTTCGCGAGCACTGCGGTAACCACCCGCTGCCAGGCCCCGCCGAGGTCGGTGGCGGGAGCCGGTGGCGCCGCGGAAACGGGCGGCGCAGCGGGCGAGGGCGCGGACGCCGACGACCGCTCGCCTTCGGGGCCGCTGAAGCGCGGCCGAGGCGGAGCGGGCGCGGGCGGCGCGCCACCACCCGGGAGCAAGCTTCCCTGAGTCGACTGGGGCCGCGCGGGCACCACCCCTCCGCCGCCGGCGGCGCGCAGGCGCCTCTCCGCCTCCTCGACCCTACTGATCAGCGCCTCGATGGCCTGGGGCTGCGGCCGCCGCGTGGCGCGCACCGCCGCCATCTCGACTTCGACACGGGGATAGGGTGAACGCGGCAGCTCGGCCTGCGCCTCCAGCAGCACGCGCAGGCAGTACACCAGCTCGTCGACGCTCGGAGCTTCGGCCAGCGCCTCGAGCTCCGCCACCTCGGCGGGCGTCAGCTCCGCGGGCGGCGAGGCGGGCGCCACCTTCACCACGAGCAGGCGGCGCAGCATCTCGACCACATCTCTCGTGAACCCCGAGAGGTCCTCGCCCTGGCGCGCGGCGCGGTCGATGGCCGTGAGCGCCGCGGCGGCATCCCGCTCCAGCAGCGCGCTCGCGAGGGCGCGTACCTGCACGGGCGAGGACGTGCCGAGGAGCTGCGCCACGCTCGCTTCCTCGAGCCGGCCCTCGCCGTAGGCGATGGCGGCGTCGAGCAGCGACAGCGCGTCGCGGAGGCTCCCCTCCGCCGCCCGCACCAGGAGCGGCAGGGCGGCGGGGTCGAACTCCACCTTTTCCTGCGTGAGGATCTCGGTGAGCCCCCGCGTGAGGAGATCGGCGGGAATGGGCCGGAAGTCGAAGCGCTGGCACCGCGACAGCACGGTGGGCGGGATCTTCTTGGGATCGGTGGTGGCGAGGATGAACACCACGTGATCCGGCGGCTCCTCCAGCGTCTTCAAGAAGGCGTTGAAGGCGGGGCCGGAGAGCATATGGACCTCGTCCACGATGTAGACCTTGTAGCGGCCGCGCGCCGGAGCATACTTCACGTTTTCTCGAAGCGTTCGGATCTCCTCCACGCCGTTGTTGGAGGCGGCGTCGATCTCCAGCACGTCGACGGGCGCGCCGGAGGCGAAGTCGACGCAGGAGGCGCAGCGACCACAGGCCTCCGGCTCCGTTCCCCGGCCGGTGCAGGCCAGCGCCTTCGCGAGGAGGCGCGCGGTGGTGGTCTTGCCCACGCCGCGCGGCCCCGTGAAGAGATAGGCGTGCGCCACGCGCCCGGAGGCCAGCGCGTTGCGAAGGGTGCGGGTGATGGCGTCCTGCCCCACCACCGCGTCGAACATCTGCGGGCGCCACTTGCGCGCCAGGACCTGATACGTCACCGCGGCTCCAAGAGAGGAAAGGATGACCCCTGAGGGACTTGCGCCCCTGTCACGATGGTACACGTCACCTTACCCCATGGAGCCGAGGAGCGTCCATCCCGTTCGCCCCGGCGCAGGACCGTTCGCGCTTCCTTCGGCGGGTACTCTGTGAGGGTCTGCAACCCTTCTTCGGGAGGCTCGGGATGCCAATTCACCCCGCCGACTACCTCGTGCATTTCTCGAACGTCCTGCTGCTCGTCGCGTATTCGGTGCGGGATATCTTGTGGCTCCGGTGGTTCGCCGTGGCGGCCGCAGTCACCAACATGCCCTACTTCCTGCTCCAGCCCACCGTGCTGTGGCCCCCGATTCTCTGGGCCGCGGTGTTCACCGCCATCAATCTCTATCAGATCTCGCGCATCTATCTCGAGCGCCGGCCGGTTGTCCTCTCCACGGACGAGCGGCGCCTCTACGACCTCGGGTTCCAGACCCTCCGCCCCCGCGATTTCATCGCGCTGACCCTCCTCGGTGAATGGAAGAACGCCGCGGGCGGCGACAAGCTCGTGACCGAGGGCGAGTCGCCCTCGCGGCTGTCCATCGCGATCTCCGGGAGCGTGGAGGTCCTCAAACAGGGCCGGTCCCTGGGCAGGATCGAGCCGGGGTTCATCATCGGCACCGCCCACGCCCTGACGGGCCTGCCATCGCCCGTCGACGTGACCTTCACCGAAGACGCTCGCTACATCAGCTGGCCGATCACGAGCCTGCGCGCGTTCATGGAGAGGAGACCTGACCTCCGCGACACGCTACAGGGCCTGGTGAACCGCGACCTCGCCCGAAAGCTCGAGCGCTTGCTCACGATGTAGAGAAGACCGTGCACCCCCAATCGAACCGTCCGTACCGCGATCTCCGTCCGGAACCTGCTCCGGTCAGGTACTCCCACGGCACTCGGGAGCTATGCCGTACCGTTGCTCCCTTCCGGGCCTGGCGGGGTTTGACACTTCCCGTCGCGTGGGGCCCAACCCTCAACGCCGTCCCAAACGACTCATTCGACACGACCGGCCCTCAAGGGGGAGTTCGACCCCGCTGTAGCGGATTGCGGGCTACAGGGCACCGCTACCTCCCCGTCTAGCACGGCCCACCGAAAGCAAAAATGCCGCGTGAGCAAAAATGGCGGAGGGGGTGGGATTCGAACCCACGGTACAGTTGCCCGTACACGGCATTTCCAGTGCCGCACCTTCGGCCACTCGGCCACCCCTCCACCCTTCCACGACCGAACTCCACGAAGCACTTCCATGATTTATGGCGGAGGGGAGAGGATTTGAACCCCCGAGGGACTCACGCCCCTATCCGATTTCGAGTCGGACGCCTTCAACCGGGCTCGGCCACCCCTCCGCACCGGGATTCAGTACGCGCGCCGCGGGACCACCTTCACCGCCGCCCAGATCCTGGACAGGTACGTAAGTCTACCGCAGCGGCCAGGCGCCGGTGGGCCAAAGTGTGTCGTGGGCCGAGGCGACCCGGCGTATCTCGGCTGCTCAACCAGCCCCGTCAGCGCCACCGCCGGCCGTCGAGACAACCCGGGGTGACCGGCGGGAGTCATCGAGGCTGCCGAGCCGCTGCTCGATGCGCTGGAGCATGCCTTTCATCTCGTCGTCGCTGTCCTTGGACTCGTGACTGCCGCGGTGTATGAGGGATGCCGTCAACACCACGAAGGTCAGCAGCTGGAGAAACTCCGACTGCCAGTTCTCCATGGTCGCGGACAGCCACTCCCAGACATAGCCGGAGGCGCCGAACACCTCGGCAACCTCTTGGTGTGCCTCCTGCTCCGCGGCGAAGCGGTGCCAGCCGGCCCAGGTTTGCAGTCCCCAGCTCACGACGAAGAGCCCGGCAAGGACGATACTGAGACTGTAGTCTCGCCACAGCGTTTTCATGACCCGTTCCCCTTCGCTCGGATGTGTCGCACGCCACCGACCCATCGCAAGCCTCGTGCCGAAGCGCGCGGCGGTGGAGCTGCCGCCGAGCATGGGGGCGCCGGCCAGGCCGGGATCAGGCCCGCGTGGGGCGCGACGCTGGTCGGGGGTCGGCGCCGCCGGAGCGGAGGATCAGCGCCAGGACGCCGGTCTCGTAGATCTCCTCCAGGAGCCAGAGGCCGGCGAAGACGAGGAGCCAGGTCTCCTGGAGCAGGGCGCCGAGGGCGAGGCCGGTCAGGCAGATCCATACGATCAGGCCGCGCAGGCCGCGGATCACCCAGAGCGCGCCGTGAGGATCGCCGGCGGCGTGGAGGCCGCGGACGAGGAGGCGCGCACCGCGCACGCCCGCCCAGAGGCCGCCCAGGGCGGCCAGCGCGGACAGGACCCACACGAGGCTTCGCATGGCCTCATCCTGGGCCGAGGCCGGCACCGCGGCAATTACGTCGGACGTAACGCCACGCCGTCGCGCGGGCCGGCCATGGCGTAGCCGCGCTCGGCCATCTCGGCATCGCCCAGCGCGGCGAAGGCCTCCGCAGAGACGGTCAGCGTGTCAGGGCCGGCGCTCGATCTCCATCAGCCGCGCGTGCAGGCGCTGCTCCGCCTGCTTCATGCGGACCAGGACGGACGCCCGCTCGCGGTCGTAAAGCAGCCGCTCGAGCAGCATTCCGCTCAGGAAACCCATGCCGACGGCGTAGATTCCCAGCCCCAGCACGAGCACACGGCGGCGGCGCCTCATCGCCGGTCTCCCGCCATCGCGTGGGCCCGCGCCGCCATCTCGGCGTCGCCCAGCGCGGCGAAGGCATCCGCCGCGCGGTGCATGCCTTCGGGCGAGCGGGCGGCGCGGGCGTCGAACAGCGCCCGGAGATAGGCCTGGCGGGCCTCCGCGCGGAAGCCGGTAGGCGCGCCGCCGCGGCGGCCGGCGAGGGCGTCGATCCGCGTCGCCGCGTCGCCCATCGCCAGCATCGCGTCCCAGCGGCGGGAGCCCAGCGCGATGCTGTAGGCGTCGCGCCACGCGAGGGCGGCGCGGCCCACGTCCTCGCGGCCGATCGCCGCGTCCACCGCGGCGAGCCGCGCGGGGAGCGAGCGCTCCTCGACCGCGCGTACCGGCCGTGGGGCGCCGACGAGCCCGTGTGTGGCCACGCCGCCGAGGCTGGCCAGGGCGATGCCCGCCAGCGCCCCCACCAGCAGCGCGGTCCGCGCGCTCGACTCCGTTCCGTGATGCGGGATCATGGGATTCCTCCGTCTGCGCTATTTGAGGATCGGCACCACGAAGGGCGCCACGCACGCGGTGAACACCGCGGCCAGGCTCATGGCGATGCCGGCTGCCGCCCCTTGGAGCTCGCCCTCGGTCACCGCCTGGGCCGTGCCCTGGCCGTGTGAGATCGCACCGAGCGCCAGGCCGCGGGAAAGCGGATCATGAATGCCCGTCACCGTCATGAGCCACGGGCCGAGCATGGTGCCGATCATCCCGGTGGCGATGACGAAGGCCGCCGTGAGCGAGGGGCTGCCCTGAATGATGGGCGCGAGCTCGACCGCGATGGGGGCGGTCACCGACTTGATGCTGATCGACACCCGGATCACCTCGGGCAGGCCGAGCACCCGCGCCAGGACCACCGCCGCCCCGAGCGTCACCAGCGAGCCCACTCCGAGGCCCAGCAACGCGGGCATCGCGTGCCGTAACAGGGTCTGGCGATTCTTGTAGAGCGGGACCGCCAGGCTCACCGTGGCCGGCCCCAGCAGGTATACGAGAATGCGCTTGGCCGGCTCGTAGTCCGCCACCTGCACCCCGCTCGACACCAAGACGAGCAGGATGAGGGCCGTGCTGAAGAACACCGGCGTGGTGAGCGGCGAGGGATACCGCCGCGCCGCCAAGCGGCTCAGCGCGTAGGCGGCCACCGTCACGCTCAGGCTGAACAGCGTGACGACCCCGATCACGGCTGTCTCCGCCGGCGCCGGTCCCCGAGCAGCTGGGCGCTCAGGCCGACCGCCCAGATCCCCGCGGCCGCGCTCAGGACCAGCGTGACGAGGATGGCCGGCCCCGTCTCGAGGAAGAGGTCGGCGAAGCTCATGAGGCCGACGGTGATGGGAATGAAGAAGAAGGCCAGGTGGCGGGTGAGGAGCGCAGCGCTGCCCTCGATCCACCGGAGCGGGACGGCGCCGGTGACGAGCAGCCCCAGCAGGAGCAGCATGCCGACGAGATTGCCGGGCAGCGGCAGCCGAAGCGCCGAGGCCATGGCGTAGCCGGCGTCGTTCAGGGCCAGCAGTCCCAGCAGCTGCGCGAGGAGTGTGCACGCGGTCTTCACGGTCATGCGTGTCGAGCAAGCCGCGTACCACCGCGCCCGAGACGGGGCGCGCGCGCCAAAGAGCGGGAAATCGGCACGATGCGGGCGGCGCGCGGGCGAACGGACTGCTCGTGTGCGCGACATCGCGTCGCGCTTTGGCGACAGCGCGTAGCGGAAACGCTCCGCTACTCGATGCGGAGCGCCTTCAGCAAGCGGAGGAAATGCGTCCGGTGCAGCCCGAGCGCGGCCGCGGCCGCCGCGCGGTTGCCCTTACTGCGCTCCAGCGCGGCGACGATCAGCTCCCGGCGATACGCCCGCACCGCAGCGTTGTACGAGATGGCCGCGCCCGCCGGCGCCTCCGTCATCACCACGCGCGGAGGCAGGTCCTCCACGCCGATGCGCGGGGCGCGCCCGAGCACGACCGCGCGCTCGAGCACGTTGCCCAGCTCGCGCACATTGCCCGACCACTCGTAGCGGCAGAGCTTGTCCATCGCGTCGGGCGCGATCTCGGTGAAGGGCTTCTTGGTCTCGCGCGCGAAGCGCTCGAGGAAGAAGTGGGCGAGGGCGGGAATGTCCTCGCGGCGGTCGCGGAGCGGCGGCAGGGTGATGGGCACGACGTTCAGGCGGTGATACAGGTCCTCGCGGAAGCGGCCCTCCTTCACCGCGCCCTCGAGATCGCGGTTGGTGGCGGCGATGATGCGCACGTCCACCGAGATGGGCCGGGTGCCGCCCACCCGCTCGAAGTTCCGCTCCTGGAGGAACCGCAGCAGCTTGGTCTGGAGCTCCGGCGTGATGTCCCCGACCTCGTCCAGGAGCACGGTGCCCCGGTCGGCCAGCTCGAGCTTCCCCTTCTTCAGGCGATGGGCGCCCGTGAACGCGCCCTTCTCGTGGCCGAAGAGCTCGCTCTCCAACAGCTCGCGGGAGAGGCCGACGCAGTTGATGGGGATGAAGGGCGCGCCGCGCCGGTCGCTCCAGCCGTGGATGGCGCGCGCGAACACCTCCTTGCCGGCCCCGCTCTCGCCCAGCAGCAGCACGGTGGCCCGGCTCGCCGCGGCCTTGCGGCTGAGATCCGCCACGTGGGCCATGGCCGCGCTCTGCCCGAGGACCAGCCGATATCGCTCGTCCATGGCCTCCGAGAGCGCGGCGACGTCCCGGGTGAGCCGCCCGTGCTCCAGCGATTTCCGGAGGACGAGGGCGATGTGGTCGGGCTCGAACGGCTTGGTGACGAAGTCGAGGGCGCCAAGCTTCATGGCCTGGACGGCCACATCGATGCTGCCGTGGGCGGTGATCATGACCACCGGGATGTCGGACTCGCCCTTGCGTAGCTCGCGGAGCACGTCGAGCCCGCTCATCCCCGGCATCATGTAGTCGAGCAGCATCAGGTCCGGCCGATAGGACTCCACCCGGCTCAGGGCCTCGGGCCCATTCAACGCGCGCTCCACCGCATAGCCCATCTCCCGCAGCTCCTGCGCGAGCAGGTCCAGATTGAACGGCTCGTCGTCGACGATGAGGATGCGCTCTTGCATGGTTCGCCTCGTCTTCAGCCGATGAAATGCTTCACCTTGGCCCGCAGCTCGTCCTCGTGAATGGGCTTGGCCATGTAGTCGTCGCAGCCCGCCTCGCGCGCCCGCTGCTCGTCACCCACCATGGCGTGCGAGGTGATGGCGATGATGGGGATGTGCTGCAGCGCGGGATGGGCCTTGATGCGGCGGGTGGCCTCCCAGCCGTCCATCACCGGCATCCCGAAGTCCATGAGGATCAGATCGGGCCGCTCGCGCTCCGCGCGCGCCACCGCGTCCGCTCCGTCCACCGACACCAGCACGGTGTAGGCTTCCTCCTCCAGGAGCTGCACGAGAAGGTCGCGGTTGAGCTCCTGGTCCTCCACCACGAGGATGCGCTTGGGCGCGCTCATGACCGCGGCGCCCCCGCCCTCTCGAGCGCGAAGGGCAGGGTCAGAGTGAAGGTCGAACCCTTGCCGAGCTCGCTCTCCGCCGTCACATGACCGCCGAGCAGCCGCGCCAGGCGCCGCACGATGGCCAGGCCCAGCCCGGTGCCGCCGTGGCGGCGGGTGCTCGACATGTCCACCTGGCGGAACTCCTCGAAGATGTAGTCGAGCGCCTCGGCGGGCATGCCGATGCCGGTGTCCGACACGGTGAGGCGCAGGACGCCGTCCACGCGGGCCGCCGAGACGGTGATGACGCCCTCGTCGGTGAACTTCGCGGCATTGCTCAGGAGGTTCATGAGGATCTGCCTCAGCTTGTCTCGGTCGGTGTAGAGCGGGGGGAGGTCGCGCGCGACGTCGCTCACCAGCGTCACCCGATCGGCCTTGAGCATCGGCTCCACCGTGCCGGCGGTGGCGTGGACGAGCTCGGCCAGGTCGAAGCGCACCGGCGTGACTTCCATGCGGCCGGCCTCGATCTTGGAGAGATCCAGGAGCCCGTTGATGAGGGTGAGGAGATGCTCGGCGCTGATGAGCACCTTCTGGAGATTGGCGTGCTGCAGCGACGGGATCTGCGCCTCCGTCTTCCGCATGACGAGGCGCGTGAATCCGATGATGGCGTTCATGGGTGTGCGGAACTCGTGGCTCACGTTGGCGAGGAACTGGGACTTGAGCCGGTTGGCCTGATCGAGCTGCGCGTTGAGGGCCACCAGCTCCTGCGTGCGCTCGGCCACCTTGTGCTCGAGGCCGGTGTAGGCCTCCTGGAGCCGAGCGCTCATGCGGTTGAATTCCTCGGCGAGCGCCTCGATCTCGTCACCCGTCTTCACCTGGAGCCGGAACGCCAGATCGCCCTGCCCGACCCGCTCCACGCCCTCGCGCAGAGTCTCCAGCGGCCGCAGGATGCGACGGGCCACGAGCACGCTGGCGAGCAGCGCCATGCCGAGCCCCACCAGGAGCAGGATGGAGGTGCGGCGGATCGAGGCGAAGAGCGGCCGGAATACTTCGCCCGCGGGGCGCTCGACGAAGACGATCCAGTCGAGCCCGGGCACCAGGGCATATGAGCTGAACACCCGCTCGCCCTCCATGTTGCGGCTGAGCGCCCCCCGCGTCCCCTCTTCGGTCGACCCCGACGCCAGCGCCCGGCTCACCTGTTCCAGCGAGCTCAAATCGCGGCGCTGGAGCACCTGCTTCACCTGCGGGTGCGCGATGAGCTGGCCCGAGCGGCTCACGATGTAGGCGTAGCCGGTGTCCCCCGTTTCGAGCCGCGCCACCACCTGCTCGCCCAGATAGATGAGACTCACCTCGGCCTGGAGGACGCCGATGGTGACGCCGGCCAGGATCTCGATGGGCACGGATATGGTCACATAGGGCTCGGACTCGCGGACGAAGTGCACCGGACCGACATGGGCGACGCCCCCGAGCGCGCGCTGGAACCCCACCGAGTCGGCGAAATCCGTTTTGTCCTCGGGATGCACGGTGCGGAGCCGGGCCGCCCGCGCGCGGGCCCTGCCGTCGGCGTCGAGGGCGATGCCCTCGGTGATGGCCGGCGCGATGAGGAGCAGGCGATCCAGCTCGGAGGCCAGCATGTCGTCGAAGAGCTTCCGCAGCGGGCCGTCACGGAAGCCGGGGCCGGCGGAGACAATCTCCCGGCTGCGCGTCGCCGCGGTCATGGCGCCCCGGATCTCCTGGATGAACTGCCCGATCTTGTCGGCCGCGCTCACCGCCGCCTCCTGCTGGAGGGCCGCGATGTTCTGCCGGATCTCCTGGTAGCGGAAGTACATCTCCACCAGCCCGCTGGTGACGAGCCCGCCGGCGAGCAAGAGGAAGGAGACCAGGAAGTAGCGGCGGATCAGGCGTCGCTGGTCGAACACGTCAGCGCCCCTTCCCGCCGCTCCAGCTGGACTCGATGTCCCGCTTGAAGCGCTCGTTGACCTCGCGAAAGCGCGCCCGCGCGACCTCGTCGTCGTAGACATTGGTCACCGGCGGCTCGAAGAACGAGCGGATGCCGCCGGTGAGCTGCACCGCCAGCTCGACCGTGGAGCCCGGCGGACCGTGGACCTTGTAGCGCGGCATCACGGGAAAGAGCCCCCGCTCCATGAAGAGCCGCTGGCCGCGCTCGGAGAGGAGGAACCCCAGGAACTCCCGCGCCGCCCTGGGACGGCGCGCGCCGGCGAGGATGGCGAAGGGTTCGGGGGTGACGAACGCCCGCTTGGGGGCCAGGAACTTGATGTCGAAGCCCGCCAGCTTCTCCTCGAAGACGAAGTAGGACGGCACGCCGAAGCCCACCGCGTACTCGCCCTTGGCCACCACTGCGGGCACGTCGCGGCTGGCCGCCACGAACGCTCCGGTGTTGGCGGCCAGGCGCTTGAGCCACTCCCACCCCTCGGCCTCGCCTCTCGATTGCAGGATGACCTCGTACGTGGCATGGCTGGACGACGAGCGGTACGGCGTGCACTGCGCCACCGAGCCCTTGAGCTTGGGATGGAGCACGTCGTCCCAGTCGCGCGGCTCGGGCACGCCGAGCCGCTTGAGCAGGCGCGGATTGTAGGCGATGCCGTAGACCTCGAGCGCGGTGCCCACCCACTGGCGGCCGGGGTCCTTGAGGGGAATGGCCTTGGGCGCGCCGATCGAGCCCGGAATGGCGTCCCACGTCTCGGCCGGGGTCTCGAGCCGCGTGAGGAGCTTCTGCTCCGCGAGGCTCTGGAACAGCGCCGGCTCGCCGCCCCAGAAGATGTCCGCTTCGGGCTGTCCCTTCCAGGCGATGATGCGCTCGTAGGACACCGGGGTGCCCGCGCGCTGCGCCCGGGTCTTGAGCGTCACCTGCCAGCGCTCCTTCGCGTAGGCCGCGAACTCCTTCAGCATCGCCTCGACGATGAAGGCCGACACCGGGGTCTGGACCACCAGCTCGTCCTCGATGGCGGACGGCGGCTGCGCACCCGCCGGGCGCCGGCCCGCCAGGCCATACGCGAGCCCGGCGGCGCCGCGGAGGAAGGCGCGGCGACGCATCATCGACGATCTCCCGACGAGCGGGCCATCTCGGCGCGACAGCGCTCGGCGAGCGGCAACATGCCCAGCGCCTCGGCCGTGTCCCGCGCCCGCCGGTACCACTCCGCGGCAGCCCGCGGGTCGCCGGTCTCGTCCGCGACAGCCCCCAAGCGGCGCATCGCCCACGCCTCGAAGCCACGCTCGCCGCGCACGCGGGCGAGCTGCCGGGCGCGCAGCGCGACGTCCCGGGCCTCGTCGAGCCGTCCCTCGCGCTGAAGGGACTCAGCGAGGTAGACGAGCCACATCGAGTGGCCGGACAGGATGTGGGAGGCCTCGGCGGAGCGGACGACATCGGCGATCAGGCGGTGGCCTTCCTCCGCGCGACCCGCGGCCACATAGGCCGCGCCCAGCGTGGAGAGGACGGCCGGCTTCCAGTTCTCGAGCTCGAACTCCGCGGATAGCGCCCGGGCATTCTCGAGCGGCGCGATCGCGGCCGCGGGCCGGCCTTCGTGCAGGCGAGCATTGCCGAGCGCGAACCGCGCTCCCACCCGGCTGAACGGGTTGCCGGACACGTCGGCGAGACGCCACGCGGTCTCCGCGGCGGCCGCCGCCTCGGCGAACTCGCCAAGCTCGGCCAGGCAGCGCGACAAGTAGACGCGGTGGAGCACCGGCCCCTGCACGCGGAACCGCCGGGGCAGGGCGCTCGTGGGATCCTCGAGCGCCACGAGGTTCTCGCGCAGCATGGCGGCGGCGCGTCGCGCGTCACCCATCGCGAGCACCACCACTGCGACATAGAAGCGCGTCTCGATGGCGAGCGCTCCATCGCCGATCTCGGTGGCGATGGCGAGCGCGCGCTGACCATTGGCGAGCGCGCCGGCATGCTCGGCGGTCGCCCAGTCGAGCCGGGCGAGGTGGCAGAGCACCCAGCCGAGGCGCCGCGCGTCTCCGATCGACTCGGCGAGGGCGCGGGCCTCGTCCAGACGGCGCCGCATCTCGTCCATCCTGCCGAGCGTCCACAGTGGATCGCGAAGGCTCAGGCGGAGATCGATCCCCAGCTCGACGCGGGCGCGGCCGTCCGGCGAGTGCTCGAGCGCGGCGAGGGCCTGGGTGAAGCGCTCCTCCGCCTCCTGGTTCGCCCACCGTCGGAACGCGCGGTCGCCCGCCTGTCGCAGATAGCCCACTGCCTTGTCCCAGGCTTCGGCGCGCTGGGCGTGATGGGCGAGGCGCTCGATGTCGTCGCTGTGGTCGCGCTGCGGCAGCGCCTCGAGCGCGGCCAGGATGCGGTGATGCAGATCGGGCCGCTCGTGATCGGCGAGGCTCCGGTAGGCGGTCTCGCGAATCAGCGCGTGCTTGAACCCGTAAGCCGGTCCGTCCGATGTCCGCGTCCGGTACAGGAGCTCGGCTCCGATCAACCGAGCGAGGGCCGGAGCCAGGGGCGCGTCCGGCGCGTCCGCGACCGCCGCGAGCACGTCGAGGGGGGCCTCCCGGCCGATCGCGGCGGCATACTGCAGCACCTGTCGATCGCCGGCGGTGAGCCGGTCGATGCGACGGGCCAGTAGCTCCTCCACCGTGGCGGGAACCCCGATGCGGGTGATCGGCCCGACCGCGCGATAGCGGCCACGCTCGCCGGCGAGGGCGCCGGCCTCCACGAGCGTCTTGACGCTCTCCTCGAGGAAGAAGGGGTTGCCTTCGGCGGCCTCGGTCAACAGCCGCTTCCCGGCCGAAAGCGAGGGGTCGGCGCCGACGAGCTGCCGGAGCATCCGTCCGACGTCGGCGGGCGGCAGCGCGGCCAGCTCGATGCGGGTGACCGGCGAATGCCGCGTCCAGGGGTCCGGGTACCCGTCGCGCAGGGTGCCGGCGACACACACTCGGGCCTCGGCGATGCCGGCCAGCAGCCGCTCGATCATGCTGTCCGTCTCCGAGTCGACCCAGTGCAGGTCCTCGACGATGAGGAGCACGGGACGGGCGGCGCTCTGGGCCATCAACAAACGCGTGACCGCCGCGATGGCCGCTCGCCGGCGCTCGGGCAAATCCAGCACCTGCCAGCCGGCATCCGCCACCGGGATCTCCAGCCACGAGCAGAGCCCGGGCATGATCGGCTCGAGGCCGTCGTCGAGCGCGCGGAGCCCGGCGACCACTCGGGCGCGCGCCGCGTCGGCCTCCTCGGCCCGCTCGATGCCGAAGTGCGCACGGAGCAGCCCCGCGACGGGATGCTCGGCGGCGGCGCGTGCGAAGGGCACGCAGCGCATCTCGAGCACGTGCCAGTCCTGGACGTCGGGGGTCCGCGCCAGCTCCCACATCACCCGAGATTTGCCGACCCCCGCCTCGCCCGTCACGAGCACCGCCTCCCCGCGGCCGGCGCGGATGCGTGCGAGCGCCGCCTGCAGCGCCCCGAGCTCCGCCCGGCGCCCCACGAGCGGGGTGAGCGTTCCCCACACGTCCAGCCCGTGGCGCTCGGGACCGGTGAGACGGCAAGCCCCGCCTTCCGCGCGGGCGAGCGGAGCCAGCTCGAAGCGTCGGCGAAGCAGCGGCGCCACGCCCGCGCTCACGACGGTGTCACCCGGCTCCGCCGTCTCGAGCAGGCGCCGCAGCACCGGCCTCTCGGCGGATCCGGCATCGGCGTCGATGGAGATACCGGCTCCGCGCCGTCCCACGAGCATGAACGCGGCGTGCACCCCCATGCGCACACGTGGCATGGGCCGGCCGTCGGCCCGGCCGCGCGCGATGGCCTTGTGCACGGCGAGGGTGGCGTGGGCGGCGCGCCGCGGCGCGTCGTCGGCGCCGTGCAGCCCGAAGGCCCCCACCACGCTGGTGGGTGTGAGCTCCTCGATGCGGCCCCCGAAGGACTCGATCTTCTCGGCCAGGATCTCGACCGCGGCATGGGCCTGCGACACCGCCCCGGGACCGGAGGC
>DATEDO010000006.1:0-6270 GCA_035281625.1 Candidatus Methylomirabilota bacterium | reverse complement strand
CGGGCCGTCGTCCGGAGGCGCGCGCGGCGGCGCGTCGGGCGATGACCGCCCTGGACACGGTGGCGCGCGCGCTCGGCGCCGCCGACCGAGCGATCTTCGAGGCCTCCGACCCCATGGTGCGCGCGCGGGCCGCCCTCGCGTAAAATCGCCCCATGACCATCAAGGGCAAGGCCTACATCGCCGGGGCGTTCGAGCATCCCACCCGGAAGGCGGACGACAAGTCGCTCGCCCAGCTCCATGCCGAGGTCGCTCGGGGCGCGCTCGCCGATGCCGGGCTCACCAAGGACGACGTCGACGGCTATTTCTGCGCGGGGGACGCGCCCGGGTTGGGTCCACTCTCCATGGCCGACTACATGGGGCTCAAGCTCCGGCACCTGGACACCACCGAGACGGGTGGCTCGTCCTACGTGGTGCACGTCGGACACGCCGCCGCGGCCATCGCGACCGGCAAGTGCCGCGTGGCGCTGATCACGCTGGCCGGCCGGCCGCGCGCCGAGGGCATGGCCACCGGCACCGCGCCGCGCAACTACGGCTCGGCCGCGCCGGACGTGCAGTTCGAGTACCCGTTCGGCCCCACCGTGGTGAACCTGTACGCCATGGCCGCGCAGCGGCACATGCACGAGTTCGGCACGACCAGCGAGCAGCTGGCGTGGATCAAGGTCGCGGCCTCGCAGCACGCCCAGCACAATCCCCACGCGCTGCTGCGCGAGGTAGTCACCGTGGCCGACGTGGTCGGCTCGCCTCTCATCGCGGACCCCCTGCATCGCCTGGACTGCTGCGTGATCACCGACGGCGGCGGCGCGCTGGTGGTGGTCGCGCCCGACGTGGCGAAGAGCCTCAAGCGGCCGCGCGTGCGCGTGCTGGGCGCGGGCGAGGCGCCCAAGCATCAGATGGGCGGCAAGGTGGACCTCACCTACACGGGCGCGGCGCGCTCGGGCCCGATGGCCTTCGAGGAGGCCGGGGTCAAGCCCGGCGACATCAAGTACGTGTCGATCTACGACAGCTTCACCATCACCGTGCTGATTTGCCTGGAGGACCTGGGCTTCTGCCCGCGGGGCGGCGGGGGCCCGTTCGTGTCCGACGGCAACTTGATCTCGGGCTCCGGGCGCCTGCCTTTCAACACCGACGGCGGCGGCCTCTGCAACAATCACCCCGGCAATCGCGGCGGCATGACCAAGGTGATCGAAGCGGTGCGGCAGCTCCGCGGCGAGGCCCATCCCAAGGTGCAGGTGAAGGACTGTAACCTCGCCCTCGCCCACGGCACCGGCGGCTCGCTCGGCACTCGCCACGGCAGCGGCACCGTCATCCTCGAGCGGGAGTAGCCATGGCGGCCAAGGAGCGGAAGATTCCGGCGCCCGAGCCCAATCCGGAGACCAAGCCGTTCTGGGACGCGGCGGCCCAGGGCCGGCTGCTCCTCAAGAAGTGCCTCGCGTGCAATCAGCTCCACTACTACCCGCGCACGATCTGTCCCTTCTGCGGGAGCGACCGCACCGACTGGCAGGCGGCCGCGGGGACGGGCAGCGTCTACTCGTGGAGCGTGATGCGGCGGGCGGAGACGCCGTACTGCATCGCCTACGTGACCCTCGACGAAGGCGTCACCATGATGACCAACATCGTGGGTTGCGACCTGAACGCCATCCGCATCGGCCAGAAGGTGCGCGTGGTCTTCACCCCGACCGAGGGTGGGCCGCCGGTGCCCACCTTCACCCCCGCGTAGCCGCGTGCCGCCCTTCACCGTCGAACCAGTCGCGGGCGCGCTCGGCGCGGAGATCAGCGGGATCGACCTGGCGAAGCCGATGAGCGACGAGACCCTCGCCGCCCTGCGCCGGGCCTGGCTCGCGCACGGCGTGATGTTCTTCCGCGATCAGGACCTGCCGCCCGACGCCTTCCTCGCCTTCGCGCGGCGCTTCGGCGAGGTCATCGAGTACCCCTTCGTGAAGGGGCTGCCGGAGCACCCCGAGATCATCCCCGTGCTCAAGCAGGCCGACGAGCGCGTGAACTTCGGCGGCATCTGGCACTCCGACACCGCCTACCTCGACATCCCGCCCATGGGATCAATGCTCATTGCTCGAGACGTCCCGCCCGCCGGCGGGGACACCCTCTTCGCCAGCATGTACCTGGCCTACGAGACGCTTTCCGACGGGATGAAGCGCCTGCTCGAGGGGCTGCGGGGCATCAACAGCTCCGCCAGCGCGGACGTGTCGAAGACGCGCGAAGACCGCATGAAGGACAGCGCGCGCGCCGACGCGCGCCAGGAATACGTGACGAGTCATCCGATCGTGCGCACCCACCCCGAGACCGGCCGCAAGGCGCTCTACGTCAACGTGGCGCACACGGTGGGGATCGAGGGGCTCACCCGCGACGAGAGCGCCCCGCTCCTCGACTTCCTGTTCCGGCATCAGATCCGGCCCGAGTTCACCTGCCGCTTCCGCTGGCGCCCCCGCTCGCTCGCCTTCTGGGACAACCGCTGCGTGCAGCACAACGCGGTGAACGACTACCAGGGCCATCGGCGCCTCATGCACCGCATCACCCTGGCCGGCGACAAGCCACGCTGAGACGCGCTCTGCGCGCTCGCGTGCCCGGGCTCCTCCGCTGACCTTCGGGCGGGCTGCCCGGTGCGGTGCCCCGTAAACGTGCGCGGAATCGACCGCGCCCTCGTGGCATAGCGCCTGCACGTCTGCGCCGAACGTGCCCGACGGGCCGCGTGCCCGATCGCGCGCGTGCGACTACGGCGTCGAGGCAACGGGAGGGTCGGATGAGTCGGCAGTGCGTGGTTCAGCGAGAAACGATCTGGGAAGCGGCGATGCCCGACGTGGTGGCGCGCCTTCGCGCGGGCGGGCGGGTCGCCGAGCTCGGAGCCCATGTGGGCCAGTCGAGCATCGATCTCGCGCGGGAATTCCCGCGCGTGCGCGTGGATGCGGTCGGCGAGGATCAGGCATCGATCGAGGCGGCGAGCGGGGAGGCGGGCCGGGCGGGCGTCTCCGAGCGCGTCGTGTTCCACGTCGCGCCCCTGGAGGAGGCTCCGCTCGTCGGCCCGTATGACCTCGTGTTCGCCTTCGACGGCCGTGACGACATCGCGCATTCCCTTCGCGCGCTGCGCCGCATGCGCCAGCTCGCCATGCCCGGCGGCACCGTGCTGGTGGCCGCGGGTGAGCAGGACGATGTGCTCGTCGACGCGGTGTACGCCCGCGCGGCCGGGTTCTCGAAGGTCGATATCCTACCGGCACACGATCCGGCGCGACGCGTCTTCCGCCTCACCCCCTGACCCCGCCGGCCGCTACAATGCTGTGGGAGGGTAAGCCCATGACCGTCTCCGTGCGTCTCCTCACCCTGTTCACCATGGTCGCGCTGGCGGCCGGCTGTGCCGGCCAGCCCGACGGCGGCCATGGGCCGCATGCTTCCGCACCCGCCGCCTCCCGTGCCGCGAGCGCGCCGCCCACGCTCGCCACCAACCTCGGGAGCTACAGCCACACGATCACCACCACGTCGCCCCAGGCGCAGGCGTTCTTCGACCAGGGGCTGCGGCTGACCTACGGCTTCAACCATCTCGAGGCGCAGCGTGCGTTCCGGGAAGCGGCCCGCCTCGATCCCAATTGCGCGATGTGCTACTGGGGCATCGCGTTGACGTACGGTAGCAACTACAACAGTCCCACCGACCCCGACCGCGAGAAGGGCGCCCTGGCGGCGGCGCAGAAGGCCTTCGCCCTGGCCTCGCGCGCGACGCCGGCCGAGCGGGCGATGATCGACGCCCTCCTGCGCCGCCATCAGCCCGGCAAGGAGCGGGCGGTGCTCGACAAGGCCTACGCCGACGCGATGCGGACGGTCGCGCGCGACTTCCCGCAGGATCTCGAGGCGGCCACCTTCTTCGCGGACGCGATGATGAATCTGCGGCCCTGGAGTCTCTGGACGCCGGACGGGCAGCCGCAGCCGGGCACCGCCGAGATCGTGGCCACGCTGGAGCGCGTGCTCGCCGCCAATCCCAATCACCCCGGCGCGCTGCATCTCTATATCCATGCGGTGGAGGCGAGCCAGGAGCCAGGCAAGGCGGCGGCCGCCGCCGATCGGTTGCGCGGCCTGCTGCCCGGCGCGGGGCACCTGGTCCACATGCCCTCGCACATCTACTACCGCGTGGGCCGCTACGCCGATGCCACCGCGGTGAACGTGGACGCGGCCGCCGCCGATCGCGCCTACTTCGCCCGCAGCGAGGCCAGCCCCATCTACCGGATGATGTACTACCCGCACAACCTCGACTTCATCTGGCTCGCGGCCAGCATGGAAGGGCGGAGCGCCGAAACGGTCCGCGCGGCCCGGGATTTCGCCGCCGCGGTGCCCCTCGAGATGGTGAACGAGATGTCGGACATGGAGACGGCGCCCGCCGCGCCCATCGTGGCCCTGGCGCGCTTCGGGCGCTGGGACGACGTGCTGGCGCTGCCCGCGCCCTCCGAGAAGCTCCCGTACGTGCGCGGGGTGTGGCACTACGCGCGCGGGCTCGCCCAGTCCGCCAAGGGCCAGCGCGAGGCGGCGCAAACCGAGCTCGCGGCGCTGACCCGCCTCCGCGACGGCGTGTCCGCCGAGCGGACGGTGGCCGGCTTCTTCAAGACGCGGGAAATGCTCACGCTGGCCGCCGAGGTGCTGGCGGGCGAGCTGGCCGCGCGACGAGGCGAGATGGACGCGGCCATCCGGCACCTGGCCGAGGCGGTCCGCATCCAGGACGGCCACTGGTTCACCGAGCCGCCGCCGTGGTACTTCCCCGTCCGCCAAGCGCTCGGCGCGGTGCTGCTGCAGGCCGGCCGCCACGCGGAGGCGGAGGCCGCCTATCGCGAGGATCTCCGGCGCAATCCGGAGAACGGCTGGTCGCTGTACGGCCTCGCCCAGGCGTTGCGTGCGCAGGGCCGGGCCGATGAGGCGGCGGCGGTGGACGCGCGGTTCCAGCGGGCGTGGGCGCGTGCCGATGTGAAGCTGACCGCCTCGCGGTTCTGAGGGATCTGCGCGGCGGAGTGTTTGCTCACGGGCCTCCATCCGCGTAGAGTGGTGGGCGAGGAGGTGGCGATGCCTGCTTGCATAGCCTGCCGGTCTCGGGACGTCGAGAGCGTGTGCTCGGGCGCCTACATGGCCGAATCCTCCGAGGTGATCTACCTCGGCTCATCGCCCGTCGTCGAATGCCCCTCGTGCGGCACCAAGCCGCTGCGCTGCCAGCCGGAGCTGTACGGCGACGTCTTCGTCTGCACCGGCTGCGCGCAGCGCGTGTTCCGCGACGAGCAGCACCACTGCCGGACCTGCGGCCATTCCTGGATGCATCCCGATCTCGAGGAGTTGCTTCACCGGGAAGAGGAGACCGCCGAGGCCGCCACCGAGCCCGGTGAGCCGGAGTCCATGGAAGAGGGCGAGGAGGCGATGGCCGAGGTGCTCCCTCAGGATTGCGATGCGTGCGGCGGGGCCTTCTGGAGCCTGGTCCGCGTCGAGGGGCGGCTGATGTGCCGGTGCCGCTGCGGCGCCCTGGTCGCGCCCGGCGGCGCGGACGCCGACTCGGACGCCGACGCCGACTGAGCCGCGACGGCGGGGCTGCCTGGTGACGTCGCCTGAGATCGCCCTCGCCCAGCTCTGGCGCTGGGCCGGGTGCGATCCCTTCGCCCTCGAGCGCGTCCGGTTCCACGGCGGCGACCCGATCCTCCCCGGCATCTTCCAGATCGCCACGGCGGCGCAGTCGTCCATCGCCGCCGCCGGGCTGGCCGCCGCCGAGCTGTGGAAGCTCCGCACCGGGCGCGAGCAGACGGTGGACGTGGACGCCCGTGCGGCGGCGGCGAGCTTCCGCGCCGAGCGCTATCTCCGCGTCGACGGCAAGGGCGGCGACGATCCCTGGGGCCCGGTATCCGGCTACTTCCGGGCGGGGGACGGGCGGTGGATTCAGCTCCACTGCAATTTCCCCCATCACCGGGACCGCGCACTCGGCGTGCTGCGCTGCGAGGCCACCCGCGAGGCGGTGACCGCCGCGGTCCGGGGCTGGAAGGCGGCCGAGCTCGAGGAGGCGCTCGTCGCCGCGCGCATGTGCGCGGGCATGCTCCGCACGCCGGAGGAGTGGCAGGCGCATCCGCACGCCCTCGCCCTCGCCATGCTGCTGCCCCTCGAGATCATCCGCATCGGCGATGCGCCCCCCGAGCCGCTGCCGCCGGGCCCTCGGCCGCTCTCCGGCGTGCGCGTGCTGGATCTCACCCACGTGATCGCGGGGCCGGTGTGCGGGCGCACGCTGGCCGAGCACGGCGCCGATGTGCT
>DATEDO010000005.1:0-3375 GCA_035281625.1 Candidatus Methylomirabilota bacterium | reverse complement strand
CGCGGGGGCGGAGGCGGCGGCGGGGGTGGGGGGACGACGACGGCCGGCGGCGGGGCCGGCGGCGGCGGCGCGGGAGGCGGGGGAGGCGCCACGGAAGCGCTGGGCGACGCGCCTGACGATGCTCCCGGCGGCTTCCGGAAGAACGAAGGCCGGCCTTCCGATCCCTGCGGCGCTGGCCCGGCCATGCCCGCATGATCCCGGGCCGGCGGGCCAGGTGTCAAGTTATCGGAGGACGCCGAGCGCGCGGAGCACGACGTCCGGCGTGATGGGCTGCCGGGTCACCCGCGCGCCCAGCGGCGCCAGGGCATCGTTGACGGCGTTGAGCACGGCGCCGGGCGCGCCGGCCGTGCCCGCCTCGCCGGCGCCCTTGAATCCGCCCTCCGCGTAGGCGGTGGGCGTCTCGACATGGCCCACCACGATGTCGGGCATCTCCGCGGCCATCGGGACCAGGTAGTCCGCCATGGTCCCCGTGAGGAGCTGACCGGCGGCGTCGTACACGCAGTGCTCGTAGAGGGCGGCGCCGATGCCCTGCACGATGGCGCCGCGGAGCTGCTCATCGACCAGGCGCGGATTGATGATGCGGCCGCAGTCCTCCACCGCCCAATGCCCGAGCAGGCGCACGAACCCGGTGCCGGGGTCCACCTCGACGTGCGCGAGCTGTATGCCGTTGGTGAAGGCAAAGCCCTGATGGCGAGGCACGTAGTGGCGCGTCACCGTCAGCTCGGACTGGAAGTCCTTCGGCAGCGTGTCGGGCCGGAAATAGGCTACCCGCCCCAGCTCGGCGAGGTCCAGCCGCACCTCGCCGGTGGCCGCGTCCACGATCTTGCCGCGGCGGAGATCGAGGTCGTCGGGCTCGCACGACAGCATGGCGCCGGCCACGCGCAGGATATTGCCCTTGAGCGCCTTACCCGACTGGAGCGCGGCCTCGCCGCCGATGCCCGCTCCGCGCGAGGCCCAGGTGCCGCCACCGTACGGCGAGACGAGGGTGTCGCCGGTCAGCACGCGCACCTGCTCCATGGGCACGCCCACCGCGGTGGCCACCACCTGGGCGAGCATGGCCTCGGTCCCCTGCCCCTGCTCGGTGACGCCGGTGGTGCACGTCACGCCGCCGCCGGGCTCGAGCTTGAGCGTGCAACCGTCCTGGGACGAGATGCGGGCGCCGCCCACGCCGTAGAAGGCGGGGCCCGGGGTGGTCAGCTCGATGAAAGCGCAGAGCCCCAGGCCGCGGTAGACGCCCTCGGCCCGGAGCCGGTCGCGCTCGGCGCATCTCGCGCGGTAGTCCGATAGGGCCAGCAGCTTGTCCAGGCACTCCTCGTGGGAGAGCCGCTCGAAGAAGTAGCCGGTCTGCGAAGTGTAGGGATACATGTCGGCGGTGACGTAGTTCCGGCGGCGGATCTCCACGGGATCGAGGCCGAGCTCGCGCGCCGCACGGTCCACCATGGCTTCCATCACCGCGAAGGCGACGGGATGCCCGACCGCGCGGTACTGGCACATGGGGGTCTTGTTCTGGAACACCACGCGCAGCCGCGCCGCGTAGTCGCGGAAGCGGTACACGCCCGGGGTGAGGCGCACCGTCTGATTTCCCTCCACCGCGCTGGTGCGCGGGTACACCGAGTACGGCCCGATCCCGGTGAGATCGTCCAGCCGCATGCCGAGCATGGTGCCGTCACGGCGCAGCGCCAGCTCCGCCGTCACCCGGTGATCGCGCGCGTGGATGTCGGACTGGAAGGACTCCAGGCGATCGGCCACGAACTTCACCGGCCGCCCCAGCAGCACCGCGATGGCGCAGGTCGCCATCTCGTCGGGGTAGATGTGGACCTTGATCCCGAAGGAGCCGCCCACGTCCGGGCAGATCACGCGCACATGGCTCTCGGGCAGACCCAGGTGCCGCGCGAGCACGTCCTGCATCATGTGCGGCGCCTGGAACGAGTGGTACACGGTGAGCCGGCGCTCGCTGGGATCGAAGGCGGCGAGGATGCTGCGCGGCTCGAGGGTGACGCCGGTGTGCCGGCCCATCCAGAACGTGTCGCGCACGACGTGGTCCGCCTCCGCGAAGGCGCGGGCGGCGTCCCCGGAGGCGAGCTCCAGCGAGAAGGCCAGATTGTCGCCGAGATCCGGGTGAATGACCGGCGTGGCGGGATCGAGCGCGGTCTCCGCGTCGGTGACGGCGGGCAGCGGCGCCCACTCCACCGCGAGGCGGGCCACGCCGTCCTCGGCGAGCGCCCGGCTCTCCGCCACCACCGCCGCCACCGGCTCGCCCTGCCACGTGGCCAGCCCGCGGGCGAGCGGATGCTGCATGGCGGACTTCATGCCCTGGAAGTGGGCCAGGGTGCCGACCCAGCCCGCGCAGATCCCGCTGAGGTCCTCGCCGGTCACCACGCGCACCACCCCCGGGAGCGCGCGCGCCGCGGCGGCGTCCAGGGAGACGATGCGCGCATGCGCGTGCGGGCTCCGGAGAAAGGCCACGTGGAGCATGCGGGGCAGCCGCACGTCGTCGGTGAACGAGCCGCGCCCGTCGAGGAGCCGCCTCGCCTGCGGCCGCACCGGGCTTTTTCCGATGTAGCTGTCGGCCTGAGCAATGACCTCGTTGCGGTCGGGCCTCGTCGCGCCTTCGGCGGTCATTCCAGGTCACTCCCGGCTTGGTCGACAGCCACTCCGAGCTCAGGCCTCTTCGCGCCTTCGGCGCTCATCGGGGCGTCCGATCAGCGGTTGACTTCTCCGCGCGCAGGCGCGCGGTGGCGAGCACCGCCTCCACGATGGCGTGATAGCCGGTGCAACGGCAGTAGTTGCCGGAGAGCCCGCGTCGGATCCCGTCGGCGTCCAGCCCGGGCTCGTCGCGGAGGAGGACGTCCGCGGTGAGCAGCATCGCCGGCGTGCAGAATCCGCACTGGAGCCCGTTGGTCCCCGCGAAGGCCGCCTTGAGGTCGTCCAGCTCGCCGGAAGCGGTGACGCCCTCGATGGTCTCCACCCGGCTGCCGTCGCACTGGACGGCGAGGGTGAGGCAGCCACGGGCCAGGGCGCCGTCGACCTTCACGGTGCACGCGCCGCAGACGCCGTGCTCACAGCCCACGTGGGATCCGGTCAGCTCCAGGTCCTCTCTCAGGAAGTCCACCAGGCTCTTGCGCGCCTCCACCCGCCGCCGCACCGTCACCCCGTTCACGGTGAGCGCGATCTCCATCTCCGTCTCGGGGCGGACGCCCATCGTCGGACCTAGCCCCGCTGGGCGGCCAGCGCGGTCAGCGTCCGCTCCGCCAGCACGCCGGCGAGGTGGCGGCGCAGCGCCGCGCTGGCGTGCACGTCGCTCGGTGGATCGATCTCGGCCGCGAGCGCGCGCCCGGCCGCGGCGATGGCCCCCCCGTCCAGGGGCCGCCCCGC
>DATEDO010000004.1:0-2312 GCA_035281625.1 Candidatus Methylomirabilota bacterium | reverse complement strand
GGCGGGGGCGGCCGCGCGCGTCTGGGCGAAGAGCACGCCCGGGAACATGGCCTCGGCCGCGCTGATCGCCGCGCCGGCCGCCATGGACTTGAGGACCTCGCGCCGCGTCACGGCCGCGCCCTTTGCCGGCCGCGGGCCCGGCCGGCGTGGCCGTCGATCTCTGCGTCGGCCAGGCCCGCCACGAGGCCCAGGCCCTGGAGCGCCGGCAGGGCGGCGAGCGCGGTCTCGAGCGCCGCCTCGGCCGCCTCGTCGGGTGTGTCGGTGACGAGGATGAGGACGTCGCGGTTGAGGGCGGGAACGACCTCGCAGCCGCCCAGCCGGCCCAGGGCCGCCGCCAGCTCGTCGCGCCGGCCGCGTTGCGGATACGCCAGATAGCTCTTGATCGGCATGTGGGTGCCCCTCGCGGCAAAAGCGTGCAGGGCCAGTGCTTGGTCTGCGGGCAGTATGCGGCGATCGCCACGAAATCTCAATGGGACGAAGGACGTACGGAGCGGGCGAGACCTGCCCTTCCCTCTCCCCCATCCGGGGGAGAGGGAGACAGGGTGAGCGGGAGAGGGAGCCCTACTTCCCGATGGTGGCCTTGATCGACCCCATGTGGTCGTTCACGTGATTGATCAGGATGCCCTCGATGATCTGCTGCACCGTCATGGCCGGCATGCCCGTCATCACCGTGCCCGCCTTCTCGAGGTCGGCGTCCGAGAAGCCCTTCACGACCGCGGCGGCGCTGGCCACGCCCTTCTTGTGCAGCTCCAGGGTCTCGGCCTTCGTGCAGTTGGCGAAGTCCTTGGCGTGCTTGGCGTTCCCCTCGTCCAGCATCTGCATGGTGAAGGGCGGCATGGTCTGCCCGCTCGCCACCGTCTTCGCGATGCCGGCGATCGGCTCGTGCGAGCCCGCCACGTGATGCGCGGTCACGCCCACCGGCCACTTCTCCGCCGTGGTGACCTTCTTCCAGTCGGCGTCCGACATCTTCTGGATCGTGTCGGTCAGCTCGTTGGCCTTCTCCTCGAACTGCTTCGCCAGCATGTCCGCCCGTGCACCCATGGCTGCCTCCTCGTTTCGCTAGGGGAATTAGTGCTCCATGGCCACCGTAGCACCGGGGGCAAGGCCGGGCAATGACCTCCCAGGTAACATTCGTGTCGCGTATTCGTGTCGCGCAATGGATATGCAATGGCCGTGCGGCCACGACGCGGAGTGGTAATAGCCGGGGGTTGCACCTTGAGGTAGCCTGGCCTGGTGGAGACCGAACGCCTCGAGCAGATCTTCCGCGCCGAGCACGGCCGCATCCTCGCCACCCTGATCCGCCTGCTCGGCGATTTCGACGCCGCCGAGGAAGCGTTGCAGGAAGCGGTGGCGACGGCGCTCGAGAAGTGGCCGGACGAGGGCATGCCCGGCAACCCCGCGAGCTGGCTCATCTCCACCGCGCGCCACAAGGCCATCGACGGCATGCGCCGCCGCGCCTTCCTCACTCGCAAGCAGGACGAGATCGCGCGGCACATGGAGCAGACCGCGCCCGCGTCCGCCGCGGTGACGGCGCCGGATGCGGACGGCTCTGCGCTCGCGAGCGGCGTGGGCGGCCCTGGCCTGGAGGAGACCGACGGCTCACTGGCCGAGGACCGCCTGCGCCTGATCTTCACGTGCTGCCACCCCGCGCTCGCGCCCGAGGCCCAGGTGGCGCTGACCCTTCGAACATTGGGCGGGCTCTCCACGGAGGAGATCGCCCACGCCTTCCTCGTCCCCACGCCCACCATGGCCCAGCGCCTCGTACGCGCCAAGGGCAAGATCCGCGCCGCCGGCATCCCCTACGCGCTGCCCGCGGACGACGCCCTCGCCGAGCGCCTCCAGGCAGTGATGGCAGTGGTCTACCTCGTCTTCAACGAAGGCTACAGCGCGAGCTTCGGCAGTAGCCTCGTGCGCAACGACCTCTGCGAGCAGGCCATTCGCCTCGGGCGCATGCTCGTGGAGCTCCTGCCCGAGCAGCCGGAGCCGCGGGGGCTGCTGGCGCTGATGCTGCTCCACGACGCCCGCCGCGCCACGCGCCTCGACGGCTGCGGCGATCTCGTCATGCTGGAGGATCAGGACCGCGCCCACTGGGACCGGGCGCAGATCGAGGAGGGCGCCGCGCTCGTGGAGGCGGCGCTGCGCTCCGCCGGCCGCGGCGCGGGGCCATACGCGCTCCAGGCGGCCATCGCCGCGCTGCATGCCGAGGCGCCGACGGCGGCCGCCACGGACTGGAAGGAGATCGCCGCCCTCTACGGCGTGCTCGCGGAGGTGCATCCGACGCCGGTGGTCGAGCTCAACCGTGCGGTGGCCAT
>DATEDO010000003.1:0-2495 GCA_035281625.1 Candidatus Methylomirabilota bacterium | reverse complement strand
TCGCCGGCGCGTCCCCCCGTAGCGCCTGGCGCAGCCTCCGGCGCCACGGACGCCGCACCGCCAGCCCGAATGCGGGCCTCACGATGGCCGCGATGGCGGGCGCCATCGGCGTCAGCCTCGCCAAGCCCGGTCACTACACCCTGGGCGAGGGACCCTGGCCCGACGTGGCGGCCATGGACCGCGCCGCTCGCGTGGCCACCGCCGCGGTCGCGCTGGCGGCGGCGCTCGTGCTGAGCGGCCTCGGATGCTGGGCCGCGGGGCGCCTCCCGTGACCCGCCGCGTCGATCGGCTCGCCGATGCGCTGGAAGCGGCCGTTCCCGCAGGCGTCCTGGACGATCGCCTGAGACGTTGATTCAGGGGAAATTGCTTCCGCGGGGCTCGCGCCGAGGGGTATCATTCTCCAACGCCGCCATGCGCGGCGTTTTTTCGTCATCCCGGATCGGGCCGAGGGGGTCGGACTGAGCATCACCGACGTGCTGACGGAAGGGTTCCGCCGGGCGCTCGCGCGCAAGGGCATGCCCGAGCCCCGCTCCGTCGTGTGGCAGGTGCCGCGCGGCGGGCAGCAGGCGAGCTACAACTACGCCACGCCCTCCGCGATGGCGTACGCCAAGGAGCATCGGCTCGACCCCGCGGAGATCGCGCGCTTCATCGCCGCCGAGCTGGAGTCGCTCTCCGAGGTCGCCTCGGCGGAGCCGGCTGGTCCCGGCTTCATCAACGTGCTGCTCGCCCGGGACTCGGTGTCCGCGCAGCTCCGGGGTGTGCTCGCCGCAGGCGAGCGCTACGGCGGGAGCCCGGCGGCGGCAGGCCGCCGCTACCGTCTCGAGTTCGTCTCCGCCAATCCCACCGGGCCGCTCGTCATCGTCAATGCGCGGGCGGCGGCGGTGGGGGACGCGCTCGCGCGCATCCTGCGCTCGCAGGGTGCGCGGGTGGAGACCGAGTACTACGTCAAGGACGCCGGCAACCAGTTCCAGGCCCTCGCCGCGTCGATGGAGGCACGGCTGCGCCAGGCGCTCGGCGAGCCGGCCGAGCTGCCGGAGAACGGCTATCCCGGCGAGTACCTCGTCGAGCTGGCTGCAGCGTGGCTGGCGCGGGGCCGGGCCCGGGTGGCTGCGCTGCTTTCGGCGCCCGAGGCGGAGCGGCGCGAGCGCCTCGGCCGCGAGGCGGTCGAGGCGATGGTGATGGGGCACCGGGACGTCCTCGAGTCCTACGGTACCCACGTGGACCGCTGGGTGCACGAGGCGCGCGACGTGCGGGCCGCCGGGCTCCCCGAGCGCGCCATCGAGCTCCTCACCGCGGGCGGGCACACCTACGTGCAGGACGGCGCGCTCTGGTTCCGCTCCACCGCGCTGGGCGACGACAAGGACCGCGTGCTGCGGAAGTCCGACGGCGAGCTGACCTACTTCGCGGTGGACATCGGCTTTCATCACTTCACGAAGTTCTCCGCGGACGATGCGAAGCCCGTCGACCACGTCATCAACTTCCTCGGCCCCGACCACCACGGCTACATCGGGCGCATCCGGGCGGCCATGCGCGCGCTGGGGCACCCCGACGAGGCCTACGACGTGCTCATCGTGCAGCTGGTCACGCTGCTGCGCGACGGCATACCGGTCCGCATGTCGAAGCGGCGGGGCGAGTTCGTCCTCATGGAGGAGCTCGTGGAGGAGGTGGGCCGCGACGCCGCCCGCTTCACCTTCCTCACCCGGCGGCACGACAGCCCGCTCGAGTTCGATCTCGCCCTCGCGACACGGCAGAGCGCGGACAACCCCGTCTTCTATGTCCAGTACGCGCACGCCCGCGTGACGAGTCTCCTCCGCACGGCGGCGCAGCAGGGGATCGAGGCGCCCGACTGGAGCGGCGTGGACTTCTCGTTGCTCGCGCTCCCGGAGGAGCAGGCCCTCATCAGGCGCGTGATCCAGCTCAGCGAGGTGGTCACGGCGGCCGCGCGGGCCCGCGAGCCCCACCGGGTGGCCTACTACCTCACCGAGCTGGCCGGCGAGTTCCATCCCTACTACAAGGCGCATCGCATCCTCACCGACGATCGTCCGGGCACGCTGGCGCGGCTGGGGCTGGCGGCGGCGGTCGGGCAGGTGATCCGGAACGGGCTTGGCCTGCTGGGTGTCTCCGCGCCCGAGAGCATGGCGCGAGGCCATGTGGGAGACGACGCATGAGGAGCACGCGACACGGCGGCGGTGGACTCTTCCAGCGGCTGGGCCTGCTCCTGGCCGCGGTCGTGATCCTGGTCCTCACCTTCACCCTGGGCGTGCTCGTGGGCCGTCAGTGGGGCGGGCGGGCCACGGCGCCTGCCGCGCTCACCGCGGAGGCCGGGAAGAGGCCCGCGGCGGGCGCGATACGGCGTGGCCTCACCGAGTCCGCCGCCGACCGGCCGCGCGAGATCCAGGAGAAGCTCACCTTCTACCAGACGCTGACGGCGCCGCTCGGACCCGTGGGGCAGTCGAGCCGCGCGCCCGCCGAGGATCGCCGCCGGCCGGCGGCCG
>DATEDO010000002.1:0-16158 GCA_035281625.1 Candidatus Methylomirabilota bacterium | reverse complement strand
TCCCTCCGGCGGCGGCGGTCCTGCGCCCGCGGCGCCGGCGGCCGCCGGTCCGGCCGCGCTGGAAGCGCGGCTGGCCGCCATCCTGGGCGAGGTGCTGGGCGCGCCCATCGGGCGTGACGACGATTTCATCGCGAGCGGCGGCGACTCGCTGCTGGCCGCGCTCGCGCTGGCCCGGATCGCCGACGCGGTCGGGGTGCAGGTGCGCCTCGTCGAGTTCTTCGCCGCTCCGACCGCGGCGGCGATGGCGGCACTGATTGCGGGGCGGCACGACGCCGAGGAGGCCCGCTAGGATGGCCGGGGACCCCGCGCGCCGCCGCGTGGCCGGGCTCTCCGGAGAGGAGCGTGCCCGCCTCGAGGCGCGCCTGCTCGAGCGAGGGCCCGCGGCGCGGCCGACGATTCCCCGGCGAAACCCCGGAACCGCGCTCCCGCTCTCGCTCACGCAGCAGCGGCTGTGGTTCCTCCATCAGCTCGCTCCGGACACGCACGCGTATCACATCCCGCTGGTGGCGCGGCTCCGCGGCGTGCTGGCGGTCGAGGCGCTCCGCCGAGCCCTGGAGGCCGTGGTCCATCGCCATGAGGCCCTGCGCACCAGCTTCGTTCTCGAGGGCGACGTGCCCGTCCAGCGGGTCGCGCCGCCCGCGCCCGTGGCCCTGCCGGTGGAGAGCCTGGAGGACCGGGCCAGTCCGGAGGCGGCGGCCCGCGAGGCGGCCCGGTGCGAAACCGGCGCGCCCTTCGACCTCGCGCGGGGACCGCTCATCCGCGCGCGCCTGTTCCGGCTCGCCGCCGATGATCACGTGCTCGCGCTGACCGTGCATCACCTCGTGTCGGATGCGTGGTCGATGGGCCTGCTCGCCCGCGAGCTCGAGGCGGGCTACGCGGCGGCGCGGGCGGGGCGCGCGGCGCCACTCGCGCCGCTGCCCGTGCAGTACGGTGACTACGCCGTGTGGCAGCAGGGACGCCTCGACACGCCGGAGATGGCGGCCCAGGCTACGTACTGGGAGAAACGCCTTGCCGGCGCGCCGCCGGCCCTCGCCCTGCCCACCGACCGGCCGCGGCCCGCGGTGCAGAGCTTCGCGGGGGCCCGCGTGCCGGTGGCGATCGGGCCCGAGGTCACCGAGGCGCTGCGCGCGCTGGCGCGCCAGGAGGGCGCCACCCTCTACATGGTCCTGCTCGCCGGCTTCCAGCTGCTGCTCGCGCGCTACGCCGAGCAGGAGGACGTGCTCGTCGGCTCGCCCATCGCCGGCCGGCCGGCGGGAGAGCTCGAGGGGCTCATCGGCTTCTTCGCCAACACCGTGGTGCTGCGGGGCGATCTCGGGGGCGATCCGACGTTCCGCGAGCTGCTGCGACGCACGCGCGAGGCCGCGCTCGGCGCCTATGCCCATCAGGAGCTGCCCTTCGAGCGGCTGGTGGAGACGCTTCGACCGGCGCGGGATGCGGCGCGGAATCCCGTGTTCCAGGTGATGTTCGCGCTGCAGAACGCGCCGTATGCGCCGCTCGCGCTGGCCGGGCTCACCGTGGAGCCCGTCGCGGTCGCGGACGACACCGCCAAGGTGGACCTCACCCTCGTGCTCGGTGAGCAAGACGGCGCGCTGGCCGGTCGCCTGGAATACTGCACGGATCTCTTCGCGCCGGGGACGGCGGAGGCCATGGCGCGACAGCTCGGCAGCCTGCTCGCCGGCATCGCCGCCGACCCGGACTGCCCGATCTGGCGGCTCCCTCTCCTCACCGGCGTGGAGCGCCACCGGCTCGTGGTGGACGTGAACCAGACCCGTACCGCCTACCCCGCCGACCGCTCCATCCACGCGCTGTTCGCCGAGCGGGTGGCGCGTACGCCCGCCGCGGTCGCGGTGATCGAGGGCGAGCGCGCGGTCAGCTACGAGTGGCTGTACGCGAGCGCGCGCCGTCTCACCCGGCGGCTGCGCGGGGTGGGCGTCAGGCCGGGCGCCCGCGTGGGCATCTCGCTGGGACGCTCGATCGAGCAGGTGGTGGCCCAGCTGGCCGTGCTGATGGCGGGCGCCGCCTATGTCCCCCTCGATCCCGCGCATCCCGTCCCCCGGCGCGCGGCCATGCTCGCGGACGCCGGCGCGCGCGCGGTGATCGCCTCGGCCCCGGGCACCCACGATCTCGACGGCGCCGCGTGGCCCGTCGTCGCGGTGGACCGCGACGACACGGCCCGGGGGGCGGACGAGCCGCCGGCGACGCGCGGAGGCCGCGACCCCGCGTACGTCATGTACACCTCGGGCTCGACCGGAGCGCCCAAGGGGGTGATCGTCCCTCATCGCGCCATTGCGCGGCTCGTGCGGAACACCGACTATGTCCGGCTCGAACCCGACGACGTGATCGCCTACGCCTCGAACCCCGCCTTCGACGCCGCGACCTTCGAGGTGTGGGGCGCGCTCGTCAACGGCGCGCGCCTCGTGGTGATGCCCTCCGAGCTCATGCTGGACTCGCGCGCGCTCGCCACCGCGCTCGAAGCGCGGGGCGTCACCACGCTCTTCCTCACCACCGCCCTCTTCAACCTCGTGGCCCGCGAGCGGCCGGACGCGTTTCGCGGGCTCCGTCAGGTGCTGTTCGGCGGCGAGGCCTCGGATCCGCAGGCGGTGGCCGAGGTCCTGCGCGCGGGCGGGCCACGGCGGCTGCTCCATGTCTACGGGCCCACCGAGACCACGACGTTCGCCACGTGGCACGAGGTCCGCGAGGTTCCGGAGCCGGCCACCTCCGTGCCCATCGGCCGGCCCCTCGCCAACACCGAGGTCTTCGTGCTGGACCGGCGCCGAGAGCCGATGCCCGAGGGCGTGCCGGGCGAGCTCTACATCGGGGGCCCCGGTCTCGCCGAGGGCTATCTCGGCCGCAACGACCTCACCGCCGAGCGCTTCGTGCCGCACCCCTTCGACCCCACGCCCGGCGCCCGGCTCTACCGCACCGGCGACCGCGTCCGGTGGCGCCCCGACGGCGCGCTGGAATTCCTGGGCCGGCTCGACCGGCAGGTGAAGATCCGCGGCCACCGGATCGAGCCCGACGAGGTGGAGGCCGCGCTCGCCGCCCTGCCCGAAGTGGCCGAGGCGGTCGTGGCGGTGCGCGGCGACACCTCCGACACGCGGCATCTCGCTGCCTTCGTCGTGCCCGCCCCAGGCGCGATGCCGGATGCCGCCGCCGTGCGCGTCGCGCTGCGCGCCGTCCTGCCCGAGTACATGATCCCCACCGCCTTCGTCTTCCTCGACGCGCTCCCGCTGACGGGAAACGGCAAGGTGGACCGCGACCGTCTGCCGGAATCCGCGCTCGCCGCGGAGCCCGCGGGCGCCCATCTGGCGCCGCGCAACGCGCTGGAGCGCACGCTCGCCGGCATCTGGGAGGGCCTCCTGGGCGTGCCGCGGGTGGGCATTCGCGACAGCTTCTTCGAGCTGGGCGGACACTCCCTCCTCGCCGCCCGCATGATGGAAAGCGTGGAGCGGGCGGTGGGGCGGCGCGTACCCATCACCACGCTCTTCCGCGTGCCGACCGTCGAGCATCTCGCCCAGGCCCTGCGGGAGGCGGTGACGACGGAGCCGCCGCTCATCGCGCTGCGGGCCGAAGGCTCACAGCCCCCCTTCTTCTTTCTCCACGGAGACTTCAGCGGTGGCGGCTTCTTCAGCCGCGCGCTGGCGGAGGCGGTGGGACCCGAGCAGCCGTTCTACGCCGTCCACCCGCACGGGCTCGTGGACTCCGCCGTGCCGGACTCGATCGAGGCGATGGCGGCGGACCGCCTCGCCGCCGTCCGCGCGGTGAGGCCGCACGGCCCGTATCTCCTGGGTGGCCACTGCAACGGCGGGCTGGTGGCGCTGGAGATGGCGAGGCTGCTGGTGGCGCAGGGCGAGGCGGTCCCCCTCCTGGTCTTGCTCGACGCGACGGCGCCGCGACGCACCGCGCGCGTCGTCGCCGGACTGGCCCGGCTCGCCGACGCCGCCCTGCGCGTCCCCCCCGCAGGCCGCGGGGAGCGTGTGCTCCGCTGGGTGGCGGGTGAGCGCGCGATCGCCACACGCCTGCGGTACTACCGGTCGCGGCTCGCCGCGCATGGGGGTGTCGGCCCCACCGCCGGGCTGGCGCTGGGTCGCGCGGGAAACGCGCTCGCCGCCCTGCTCGGCGGCGGGCGGCCGGTTGCGTCTCCGCCGCCCCCGGCCGGCCCGAGCCAGCCGCGGCGCGAGTCGGGCACCCTCGCCGACCGTTACGAGCGCGCGGTGCGGCGCTACCTCCCCGCGCGCTACGACGGGCGTGTCATCGTGCTGCGGTCGCAGGACGAGGCCGATCTGCGGACCGATCTCGGCTGGCGATCGGTGTGCCAGCACGTCGAGACGTACGCCGTGCCCGGCGATCATCTCGGGGCCATCACCCGGCACGTCGCTGCCACCGGCGCCCGGCTGCGCGCGTGCCTCGAGCGCGTGGACCGTCCATCATGAGCGCGCCCCTCTGGCGTCCCGCCGCCCGGCCGCCGGCCCTCGGGCCGCGCGACGTGCACGTGTGGCGCGTCGACCTCGATGCCGCCGGACCCACGGGGCTGGCCATCGCCCCACGACTGCCCGCCGAGGAGCGCACCCGCGCGGAGCGCTATCGCTTCGCGCGGGACCGCGAGCGCTTCCTCGCCGGGCGCGCGGCGCTCCGCGGGGTCCTGGCCGCGTACGTCGGAGGCGCGCCGGAGGGCGTGGCCCTCGGGCAGAGCCCGTTCGGCAAGCCCTTTCTCCTGGGCGAAGACGGGCTCCAGTTCAATCTCGCCCACTCCGAGAGCTGCGCGCTCCTGGCGGTGGCCCGCGGCCGGCGCATCGGCGTGGACGTGGAGGCGCTACGGCTCGGGGAGAGCGGGATCGACGTGGCGCGGCGCTTCTTCGCGCCTGCGGAAGTGGCGCGGCTCACCGCGATCCCCGTGGAGGCACGCGCCCTCGGCTTCGTCCGCTGCTGGACCCGCAAGGAGGCCTATGTGAAGGCGCGCGGCGACGGTCTCTCGCTGCCCCTGCAGCAGTTCCAGGTGCCGCTGTCGCCTGATGCCACGCGCGCCCTCCTGGCCTCGGTCGACGGACCCGACGAGGTTGCGCGCTGGAGCCTGCGCGAGCTCGTGCCCGCGCCCGGCTTTCTGGGAGCCCTGGTCGTGGAAGGACCGATGGGCTCCTTGAGCCTGCTCGAGTGGCCGGGCGACGCGCTGTCGCCGCCCCCGCTTGACTCCTCGACGGCGGCGAGTTATTCAGATCGAACCATCATGACGCCTTCCCCGGATCGCTCCCCCAGGAGGCCCACCCCGTGAGCGCCGAACACGCCATTCGCCGCCTGATCCGGGACGTCGAGCACGGCCGCCTGGGCCGGCGAGAATTCGTCCAGACCCTCGCGGGGATGGGACTCACCGTCCCCATGGCCGCCGGCCTCTTGTCCGCGGTCCCCGCCGCGGCGCAGCGGGTGGCGCAGGCTCAGTCGACCCCCTTCGCCCCCACCAGGCGGGGAGGCGGGGGCGAGCTCCGCATGCTGATGTGGGACGCGCCCACCCTGCTGCATCCGCACTTCGGGCGGGGCCTGCGCGACTACACGGCCATGCGCATCTTCTACGAGCCCCTCGCGGTGGCGCAGGCGGACGGGACCTTCGTTCCGGTGCTCGCCGCGGAGATGCCCTCGCTGGCCGCGGGCACGGTGGCGAAGGACGGACGCTGGGTCATCTGGCGCCTCAAGCGCGGCGTGACCTGGCACGACGGTGCCCCCTTCACTGCCGACGACGTGGTGTTCAACTGGGAGTTCGCCACCGATCCCGCCACGGCGGCGGTGACCCGCGAGGGCTATCTCGAGGCGTCCAAGATCGAGAAGCTCGACGCGCATACGGTGAAGGTGCACTTCGGCAAGCCGCAGCCCTTCTGGCAAGTTCTCTACACGAGCGGCGGTCTGCTCCCACGCCACATCTTCGCTCCCCTCAAGGGCGCCGGCGCCCGCGAGGCCATCGGCATGCAGAAGCCGGTGGGGACCGGCCCGTACCGCCTCCTCGAGTTCCGGCCTGGCGACGTCATCCGCGCCGAGATCAACCCGAACTACCACGTGCCCAACCGGCCCTTCTTCGACCGGCTGGAGATCAAGGCGGGCGGCGACTCCGCCGGCGCCGCGCGCGCGGTGCTGCAGACCGGTGAGTACGACTTCGCCTACTACGTGCTCATCGAGGAGGAGATGCTCAAGCGCCTGGAGGCGGGGGGCAAGGGACGCGTGCTCACCATCCCGTCCAGCGGCGTGAGCCACATCCAGCTCAACCAGACGGACCCGTGGACGGAAGTCGACGGGGAGCGCTCCAGCATCAAGGCCGCGCATCCCTTCCTCACCGATCCCGTGATGCGCACCGCGCTCAACCTCCTCGTCGACCGCCAGACCATCCAGGACCACCTGGTGGGGCGCGTCGGCCAGATCGCGGTGAACTTCCTGAACGCGCCCGACCGCTTCCGCTCGCCCAACAACACGTGGGAGTTCAGCGTCGACAAGGCCAACATGATCCTGGATCGCGCGGGCTGGGCGCGGGCCGCCGATGGTGTGCGGGCCAAGGACGGCAAGCGCCTGCGGCTGGTCTTCCAGGCCTCGGCCAACGCGGTGGTGCAGAAGCTCCAGGCGGTGATCAAGCAGGCCGCCGCCCGGGCCGGGGTCGAGATCGAGGTGAAGGCGATCCCGGCCCAGGTGTTCTTCTCGAACGATCCCGGCAATCCCGACACCATCGCCCGCTTCCAGGCGGACATGCAGAGCTACACGTCGTTCACCGGGCTCGATCCTCAGTTCTTCATGGCCCAGTTCTGCTCCTGGGACATTCCCGGGAAGGAGAACAAGTGGACGGGCCGGAACATCACGCGCTGGAAGAACACCGACTTCGACACGCTGTGGCGGAAGGCCGAGCACGAGATGGATCCGGTGAAGCGCGCGGCCATGTTCATCAAGATGAACGACCTGGTGGTCCAGAGCGGCGTGGTCATTCCCGTCACGTGGCGCAACGTCATCCACGCCGCCTCGAACACCCTCGCCGGGATCGAGCCCAACTCCTGGGACTCGATCTTCACCAGCATCGCCTACTGGCACCGCCTCCCCGCCTGAGCGGCGGGCGCGCCGACCTCGTCAGTGCCCGCCGAGGTCGGGGATGGACACCAGCAGGTGGAGCGAGCCTCCGAGCGCGTTCAGCCGGCGCACATCCCACCGCGTGAAGGCGTCGCGCTCCTCCGCGGTGAGATCGGCGGACGCGAGCGCCGTCGCCGGTGATTCCCGGAAGCGCTTGCGGAACGCCGCGTCCTTCTTCAGCCGGTAGAGGAGCACGTTGACGTCGTAGCGGCTCACGCGAGCCTCCAGTCCACCGCGGCGAGATCGATCCGTCCCATCTCGCCGAAGAAGCGCACGCGGGCGCGCGCCGGGCTCACCGCGCCCAGGAGCACCATCCAGTTGAGGAGCTCGTGAGAGCCCGTCTCGTGGAGCTCCTTCGTGGAGAGCGCCCGCAGCGCCTCGTGATCGCCGGCCTCGAGGGCGGCGAGAACACGCCGGTCGAAGGCCGGATCGGACGTGCCCACGCGCTCGATGGCGAGCGCGGGGAAATGACTGAGCCCGCCGGTGGCGATCAGCGCGACGCGCCACGGCCCGTCCGCGACGACGCGGGCGATGTGCCGGCCGACGTCGAAGCAGCGGCGGGCCGTCGGCGGGGGGGCCACGAAGCAGTTCACCCACAGGGGCGCCAGCGGCGGCACCGGACGATCGCCGCAGAGCACGCTGACCGGGCTCAGGAACGCGTGGTCGAGCGGCGCCGACCACGAGGCGGCGAAGTCGAACCCCGCCTCCACGCCGTCTTCGAGGACGCGGTTGGCGAGATCTTCGTGGAGCGGGTAGCGATCGGGCAGCCCGTCGAGCGCCCGATCGAACTCGATGGCGCCTTCCTGCACCATGCGCTCCACCGAGCGGCCGATGCGCACGCAGAACGCGGGGACGGCATCGAACGAGAACACGTTCAGATGATCGTCGGCCACCACCACGAGGGCGTCGGGCCGGGCGGCAAGCATCTCGCCACCCATCGTGCGCACCACCCCGATGAGCTCCTCGACCATCTTCCGACCGTGCGGCCCCACGTTCTTGCCGTAGTAGTCGGGCGCCAGCACATGTGACATGGCCGCCGCGTACACGATTCGGCCCATCGCGCCTCCCTTTCAATCCGTGCCGCCGATCGTATGCGCCGCCACCCGTCCGCGCAAGCCACGGCGACCAGGCCAGTCTTACCTGGTAAGGACGGAGGCCGAACGGCGGGCCCGTAGCCCGCGAGGGCGCATAAGTGCCCGGGCGGTCGCACGGGGGCCGGGCCGCCGCGCGGTGGCATGGCGGTTGCGAGCCTTCACCCCTCATGGCCACGACGGCGGCCGATCTGCTTCTCGAGGCGCTATCGGACTGGGGCGTGGAGGTGGTGTTCGGCCTGCCGGGCGACGGCATCAACGGCATCATGGAGGCGCTGCGCCGGCGGCAGGAGCGCATCCGCTTCGTGCAGGCGCGTCACGAGGAGGCGGCCGCGTTCATGGCCTGCGGTTACGCGAAGTTCACCGGCCGCCTCGGCGTCTGCGTGGCCACCTCCGGGCCCGGCGGCATTCATCTGCTGAACGGCCTCTACGACGCCAAGCTCGACGGCCAGTCCGTGCTGGCCATCACCGGTCTCCCGTACCACGATCTCCTCGGCACCTTCACGCAGCAGGACGTGCCGCTCGACCGCGTGTTCGCCGACGTGGCCAAGTACAGCGAGCGCATCATGGGGCCCACGCACGTCGAGAGCCTCGTGGACCTGGCCTGCCGCACCGCGCTCGCGTATCACGGGGTCGCGCATCTCAGCTTCCCGGTGGACGTCCAGGAGATGCCGGTGGAGGAGGGTCGCTCCAAGCGCAACGTCGCGCGGCACTCCTCCGATGCCTTCGCGCGGAGCGCCCAGCTCCCCGCCGAGGCGGATCTGCGCCGCGCCATCGACGTGCTCGACGCGGGCGAGCGCGTCGCCATCCTCGCCGGGCGCGGCGCGCTCGGCGCCGGGGAAGAGCTGGAGGAGGCGGCGGAGCGTCTGGGCGCGCCCATCGTGAAGGCCCTGCTCGGGCGCGCGGCGGTGCCCGACGACAGCCCCTACACCACCGGGACCATCGGCCTCCTCGGCACGCGTCCGTCGCAGATGGCGATGGAAGAGTGCGACACCCTGCTCATGGTGGGGACGTCCTTCCCCTACATCGAGTTCTTGCCCAAGCCCGGACAGGCGCGCGCGGTGCAGATCGAGCTCGATCCCATGCGGATCGGCCTCCGGTATCCGGTGGACGTGGGACTGGTCGGCGACAGCCAGCGCACGCTCCAGGCGCTGGTGCCGCTGCTCCAGCCGCGGACCGAGCGCGACTTCCTGGAAAAGGCCCAGCAGTCCATGCGCGACTGGGCCGCCATCATGGAGCAGCGCTGCCAGCGCGCCGACAAGCCGATGAAGCCCCAGGTGCTGGCCCGCGCCCTGGGCCTCCGGCTCCGTGACGACGCCATCGTCGCCTGCGACAGCGGGACCATCGCCACCTGGTGGGCCCGGCACATCCCCGTGCGGCGCGGGCAGATGCACTCGCTGTCGGGCACGCTCGCGAGCATGGCGTGCGCCCTCCCCTACGCCATCGCCGCGCAGATCGCCCATCCCGAGCGCCAGGTGGTGGCCTTCGTGGGGGACGGCGGCTTCTCCATGCTCATGGCGGAGTTCGCCAACTGCGTGAAGTACGGGCTGCCCGTGAAGGTGGTCGTGGCGAAGAACAACGCCCTCGGCATGATCAAATGGGAGCAGATGGCGCTGCTCGGCAACCCGGAGTACGGCTGCGATCTCCACCCCATCGACTTCGCCGCCTTCGCGCGCGCCTGCGGCAGCGTGGGCTTCACGATCGAGGATCCCGCGGAGTGCGGTCCCGTGCTGGACCAGGCGCTCGCCACGCCGGGGCCGGTGATCGTCGAGGCGCTGGTGGATCCCTACGAGCCCCCGCTGCCGCCGAAGATCACGCTGGAGCAGGCGGCGAACTTCGCCAAGGCGTTGCTGCGCGGAGAGCCTGATCGCGAGAAATTGGCGGCGACGGTGTTGGGGGACCGCGTGCGGGAGCTGCTCTAGCGGTTGGTGGCGGGCCGCCGATAAGCGGCCATCGGCTTCGTTGCCGTCCTCGCGCGCAGGCGGCGCGATTCACTCGCCGGGCGGCTTACTGAGGGGTGGTCGCGGAGCCAGAAGCGCCAGGGGCGCTTCGCCCACTCGCCCGCGTAGTCGATACCGATGCGGGGGCCGCGGGCGATCTCGCGCGGCATCACGCGAACCGGCGGTTCTTCCAGCCAGACCCGGTTGCCGAGGAGATCGGCGCGGTCGTAGGTGCGGTCGATGCCCAGGGCGACGCAGAGCGCGCCGGGGCCGCGCGCCAGGATCGAGTCCACCCGGCCGGGGCGGCGGCGGCGCATGAGGGGGAGGCCCTCCAGCGGCTCGAGCGCGCGGATCAGCACCGCGTGCGCCACGTCCGCCTCGTTGCTGACGACGTTGAACTGATAATACATGCCGTAGACGAAGTAGACGTAGGCGGTGCCGCCGGGCGCGTACATGGTCTCGGTGCGGCGGGTACGCCGGCCGCCCCAGGCGTGGGAGGCCCGGTCCTCCGGCGCGCGATAGGCCTCCGTCTCCACGATGCGGCCGGCCACCCGGCCGCCCCGCCGCGTCGGCACCACCAGCACGGTGCCGAGGAGATCGCGAGCCACCGCGAGCACATCTCCACGTGTATAGAACGCGCGCGGTAACTTGGCGCCGGGCACGGAGGCGCGGAGGTCAGTCCTCGACCAGCGCCACGACGCGGGCGGGCGCGGACTCGGTCTTCCACTTGGCGGGCAAGGCGATGACCTTCACCCGGGAGGGAATCAGGTCGAGGTTGATCAGGTTCTCGATCTGGAACACCACGCGCGGCAGGATGGTCCGGTGCACCCGCATGCCGCTGCCCAGGATCTCCCCCGCGGTGCCGTAGTCGGCGCCCTTCTCCTCCTGGGCGAAGTCGTAGCCCAGCACGGCGGGCCGCCTCGCCACGAGCCATTCCGCCGCCGCGCGGGTGAGACAGGGTGACTCGTCCCACCACCGCGGGTCGGTGGTGACGTGGCCCTTGGGCCAGTCGGTTCGAAGAAAGAGCATGGCCCCCGGCTCGATGGTGATGCCCTGCGCGGCGAGGGCCGCCGCCGCCCGCTCGAGGTCCTCGGGGGTGATGCGCGCGTTCGCGGTGCCCTTGAACGTGAGATCCATGACCAGGGCGTCACCGATCATGTGGTCCAGCGGCAGCTGCTCCACCGAGGGCATGTCACGGAAGAAGTGGTGGGGCGAGTCGATGTGGGTGCCCGCGTGCACCGTCATCTCCACCATGTTGGACACGAAGCCCTTGTCCTCCCAGCGCACGATGGGGCGCGGCTTGAAGTAGGCTTCTTCCTTCGCGAAGGGGGTGGAGTCGCATTCCTCCACCGTCATGCTGAGATCTACGAGGCGCATGCCAGGGTCTCCTCGCGCCCGTCGCCGCCCACGGTGGTGCGCTGCATGAGGCGGCGATAGCGCACGGTGTCGTACGGGGTCGCCCGGTGGAGCACGGCGCGATTGTCCCAGATCACGAGATCGCCTTCGCGCCACTCGTGGCGGTAGCGGAACTCCGGCCGCTCGGCGTGAGCGAGCAGCTCCCTCAGCAGCGCGCGGCCGGCCTCGAGCGTCATCCCCTCGATCGAGGAGGCGTGCGCGCCGATCAGCAGCGAGCGCCGCCCGTTCACGGGATTGGTGCGCACGAGGCGGTGGCGCACCGGCGGGTACGGCGCCTTCTCCGCTTCGGTGAAGAAGCCAGGCTGGATCTGGTCACGCGACCACGAGAAGTCGTGCACCACCACCAGGGGCTCGAGCGCGGCGCGGGTGGCCGCGGGCAGCGCGGCGTAGGCGGCGCGCGTGCTCGTGAACTCGGTGGCGCCGCCCTCCGGCGGCACGATTCGCGCGGAGAGCAACGAGCAGAGGGCGGGCACACGCTTGAAGGACGAGTCGCTGTGCCAGAGCATGTTCGCCCGCTGGTAGATCATCCGCCGATCGTCGGGCGGGATGACCTCGCCGGTGCGGATGTCGAGGTTGGACTGGCGCGCGAACGGCGTCCCCGCCGCCGGGTTGACGGACAGCGTCACCTCGAGCGGCCCGAAGTTCCCGCTGAACACGGTCTGGGCCTCGTCGTCCAGGGGCTGGCCGTGGAAGACGAGGACGGAATGCTCCTCGAACGCCGCGCGGATCTCCGCGAAGACCTCGGGCGCGACCGGTCGCGCGACCTCCACCCCTTCGATCAGCGCGCCGAGGGCGGGAGCGAGAGGGGTGACCGAGATGGCGGTCATGGGGATTGCCGCGATACTATACGGGCCCGGTGGGGGAGGCAAGCCCGCGGGAGGAGACGCTCAATGGGCTACGCCGAGGTGCTGTACGACGTCAAGGACCGCGTCGCGACGGTGACGCTCAACCGCCCCGACAAGCTCAACGCGTGGACGGCGCAGATGGGCCGCGAGGTGCGCGCGGCGATGAGCGAGGCCGCCGCCGACGAGAGCGTGCGCGTGATCGTGCTCACCGGGGCGGGGCGCGGCTTCTGCGCGGGCGCCGACATGGGGCTCCTCTCCGGGCTCAGCGGCAATGCGGCGCCGATGGCGGACACCGAGGCGGTGGTCGCGGGCGGGGACGCCGGCCGGCCGGACTTCCGCGGCCCGTACGCCTACTTCCCCACCATCCCCAAGCCCATCATCGCCGCCCTCAACGGCGCCACCGCCGGGCTCGGCCTCGTGGTCTCGCTCTACTGCGACCTCCGGATGGCGGGCGACGGCGCCCTGTTCACGACATCCTTCTCGCGGCGGGGCCTCATCGCCGAGCACGGGGTGTCGTGGATGCTGCCGCGGCTGGTCGGGCTCCAGAACGCCCTCGATCTGCTCCTCTCCGCGCGGAAGATCGACGCGCACGAGGCGCTGCGGATGGGGCTCGTGTCGCAGGTGCTGCCCCAGGGCGAGCTCATGGCCGGCGTCATCGGCTACGCGCGCGAGCTGGCCGACTTCGTGTCGCCGCGCTCCATGGCGGTGATGAAGCGACAGCTCTGGGAGGCGCAATTCCAGACCCTCGCCGAGGCCACCGCCGTCGCCGGCGAGGAGATGCGGAAGAGCTTCGCCGCCGAGGACTTCAAGGAGGGCGTCGCGCACTTCCTCGACAAGCGCGCGCCCCGCTTCACCGGACGATAACCCCCCCGGCCATGGACCTGAACCCCCGGCGCTTCGCCGATGCGGTGGTGCTCCGGCCCGCCGGACGCATCGACCACACCACCGCGCCCGCTCTGCGGGCCGCGCTGGCTCCGCATCTCGAGCGCTGCGCGGCGGGCGGCGACGGTGTGGTCCTGGACTTCTCCGGCGTGGAGTACATCTCCAGCGACGGCCTCCGCGTGCTCGTGGTCGCCTCCAAGCAGGCCCGCGCCCAGGGGGGCACCCTGGTGGTGGCCGCGCTCGGCCCGCGCGTTCGGGAGATCTTCGCCATCACCCGCTTCGAGCAGGTGCTGGACCTGTTCCCTACGATTGGGGAAGCGGTCAAGCGCGTGTCGCTCGCGGCGGCGGCGGCCCTCGCCGGCGACGCGGTGGCGCTGCGGGCGCGCTTCTGGGGCACGCGGGGCTCCATCCCGGTCGGGCTCAGCGGCGCGGTGATCCGGGAGAAGATCGTGGCCGCCCTGGTGGCGGCGGCGGGCAAGGGCATCGACACGCCGGAGGCGGCGCGAGCCTTCGTGGAGCGTGACCTCGACTTCGCCCTCGGGCACACGTACGGCGGCGACTCCTCGTGCGTGGAGGTGCGCACGGGCGGCCCCGAGCGGGTGCTGTGCGATCTGGGCTCCGGCGCCCGGGTGTTCGGCAATCACCTCATGGCCGCGGGCGGGCCCCGCGGTCACGTGGTGAACGTGTTCATGTCCCATCTGCACTGGGACCACATCATGGGCTTCCCCTTCTTCATGCCCGCCTACCTGCCCGGCAATCACATCCGCATCCACGGCTGCCACGCCGCCCTCGAGGCGGCGTTCCGCCACCAGCACGCGGCGCCGTCCTTCCCGGTGGACTTCTCGCGGCTGGGCGCCACCATCGAGTTCGTGACCCTCGAGCCCGGCCGCGAGTACGAGGTGGCGGGCCTGCGCGTGCGCGCCAAGCGCCAGCTCCACTCGGGCGACTCCTACGGCTACCGCTTCGAGAAGGACGGCAAGGTCCTCGTCTACTCCACCGACTCCGAGCACAAGCGGGACGATCCCGCCGAGACCGAGGCCTTCGTGGAGTTCTTCCGCGACGCCGACCTCGTGATCTTCGACGCCATGTACTCGCTCGCGGAGGCCATCTCGGTGAAGGAAGATTGGGGGCATTCTAGCAACATCGTGGGGGTGGAGCTCTGCCAGCTCGCCCGCGTCAAGCACCTCTGCCTCTTCCACCACGAGCCCGCCAACGACGATGCCGCCATCGCCACCATCCTCCGCGAGACGCGGCGGCTGGAGGAGCTGACGCGCACCGGACCCGCGCTGCAGATCTCCGCCGCCTACGACGGCCTCGAGCTCGCGGTGTGATACCCTCGGAGCGTTCGTCAATTCCCCAGCCAGGAGCCTCAGCGTGAATCGAGCGGACCGCATCACTGGCGTGCTCTCCCCCGTGGTCACCCCGTTCAAGGCCGACCTCGGCCCCGACGCCGAGCGCTTCGTGCGCCAGTGCCGGTGGCTCCTGTCCCAGAACGTGGGGCTGGCCGTGTTCGGCACCAACTCCGAGGCCAACTCGCTGTCCGTGGAGGAGAAGATCGAGTTCCTGGACCGGCTGGTCGCCGCCGGTCTCGATCCCGCGCGCATGATGCCGGGCACCGGCCACTGCGCGCTCACCGACTCGGTGCGGCTCACCGCCCATGCCGCCAAGGCGGGCTGCGGCGGCGTGCTGATGCTGCCGCCCTTCTACTACAAGGGCGTGAGCGACGAGGGGCTCTTCCGGAGCTTCGCGGAGGTGATCGAGCGCGTGGGCGACCCGCGCCTGCGCGTGTACGTCTATCACATTCCGCCGGTGTCCCAGGTGCCGATCACCCTCGGCCTGATCGAGCGTCTGCTCAAGGCGTATCCCGGCACGGTGGCCGGCGTGAAGGACTCCTCCGGCGACTGGAGCAACACCAAGGCGATGCTGGACGCGTTCGCCGCTTCGGGCTTCGACGTGTTCGCCGGCAGCGAGACCTTCCTCCTCGCCAACATGCGCGCCGGCGGCATGGGCTGCATCAGCGCCACCGCCAACGTGAACCCCGGCCCCATCGCGCGGCTCTACGCCTCGTGGCAGGGCGCGGACGCCGACGCGCAGCAAGCGCGCCTCGACGAGATCCGCGGCACCTTCCAGAGGTTCCCCATGATCCCCGCCCTCAAGGCGGCCATCGCCCACTACGGCGGCGACCCCGCCTGGGCCACCGTGCGGCCGCCCCTGGTGAACCTCGCCGCCGACTCCGCCGCCGCGCTGGTGAAGGAGCTGGACGCGCGCGGTTTCACCATGCCGGGGCTGCGCGGCTAGCGCGGCCGCCATGGCGGTTGCGGGCATCCTGCACACCGGCCTCTCCGTGAGCGACCTCGACCGCTCCGTCGCGTTCTACCGCGATTGCCTCGGCCTCGAGCTGATCGCCCAGTGGGACAGCCAGCAGGAGTATCTCCGCACCGTCGTGGGCTTCCCCGACGCCGACATGCGGATCGCGCTCCTGCGGCTGCCCGGCCCCGCCGGCGCGGCGGGCCATCACATCGAGCTCCTGGAGTATCGGGTGCCGCGAGGCATACGGGGCGACGCGCGCACGTGCAATCCCGGCAACGGGCACGTGGCCTTCATGGTCGAGGACCTGGACGCGACCTACCGCGAGCTCTCCGCCAAGGGCGTGCGCTTCAAGTCGGCGCCGGTCGACATCACGCACGGCCGGAATCGCGGGGCGCGGGCCGTCTACCTCTTCGATCCCGACGACATCACCCTCGAGCTGGTTCAGCCGGCGCCGCGCGGATGAGCAGCCTGGACCTCTTCCGCCTCGACGGCAAGGCGGCGGTGGTGACGGGCGGCGCGGGCGGGCTCGGCGCCGCCATCGCGCGCGGGCTCGCCGAGGCGGGCGCGGCGGTGGCGGTGGCC
>DATEDO010000001.1:0-16273 GCA_035281625.1 Candidatus Methylomirabilota bacterium | reverse complement strand
GAAGACCCGGTCGCCCACGACGACTTCCCCGGGCTGGCGCGCGTGGCCGACAACCTCATCACGCCCATCGCCGCCGGTGAGTATCACTACGGCATCGTTCCGTTCCGCCACATGCTGGAGCATCGCGCCATCGACATCGTGATGATCGACCTCCTGCGCGCGGGCGGCATCACCCAGTGGATGAAGATCGCGGGCATGGCGGAGGCGTTCAACCTGCCGGTGGTGAGCCATCTCATCCCGGAGTTTCACGTGCACCTGATCGCCGCCATCCCCAACGGCCTCACCGTGGAGTACATGCCGTGGACGCTCGAGCTCTTCAAGGAGACACCGGCGCTGGTGGACGGCCAGATCGTCGTGCCGAGCAAGCCCGGCTTCGGGCTCGAGTTCGACCCCGCGGCGATGAAGCGCTACCAGGTCGGCTGAAGACACCTCGACATCAAAGGAGACGGACATGGCTGACACGAAGAAGGTGGCGATCGTGACGGGGGCGGGCAGCGGCGTCGGTGAGGCGGCCGCGCTCGCCCTCCTCGGCGACGGCTATCACGTGGCCCTCGCGGGCCGGCGCAAGGAGCAGCTCGAGCGCGTGGCGCAGGCCGCGGGCGCGAACACGTCGCGAGCCCTCGTGGTGCCGACCGACGTGATGGACCCCGGCTCGATCCGGAATCTCTTCGCGCGCACCAAGGAGGCGTTCGGGCGGTTGGACGTGCTCTTCAACAACGCGGGCATCGGCGCGCCGGCCATCCCCATGGAGGATCTCACCCTCGAGCAGTGGAAGGCGGTGGTGGACACGAACCTCACCGGCTGCTTCATCTGCACGCAGGAAGCCATCAAGATCATGAAGGACCAGACGCCGAGGGGCGGGCGCATCATCAACAACGGCTCCATCTCCGCGCATGCGCCCCGCCCGAACTCGGTGGCCTACACCTCCACCAAGCACGCCATCACCGGGCTCACCAAGTCGACCTCGCTGGACGGGCGCAAGTACGACATCGCCTGCGGGCAGATCGACATCGGCAACGCGCTGACCCCGCTGGCCGCGCGGATGGCCCAGGGCGTGCCGCAGGCCAACGGGACCATCGCGCCCGAGCCGCTGTTCGACGTCAAGCACGTGGGCGACGCCGTGCTCGCGATGGCCAGGCTGCCGCTGGATACCAACGTGCAGTTCATGACCATCATGGCGACCAAGATGCCGTTCGTGGGGCGCGGCTAGCGAGGCTCGGCGGCCAGCTCTTTCCGGAGGGCGTCGGCCAGCTTCACGTACTGATCGCGGCCATTGTAGAGCTGTGCTGAGATGCGGACCAGCCGCTTCGGGGCGGCCGGCCAGCGCATGATCGGCACCTCGATGCCCCAGTCACCGAACAGCCGGGGCTGCAGCGGATCGGGCTGCCGCCACTTCGGCTTCGTGAGCGGGCTGTCCGGCAGCCGCACGCTCGCGATCGAGCCCACCATCTCCTCCGGGCACACTGGCGCGGCGCCCACCGTCTCCTGGAGCAGCGTACGCGCTTTCAAGGCAAGGTTGCGGTTCCGCGCCATCAGCGCCGGCCACCCGCCCGACACGAGCGAGCCGAGATAGTCGATGGCCATGGGCACGGTGAGCCAGGCGGTCGGATCGGTGGTGCCCATCCAGTCGAACTCCAGGCGAAAGCGCGTGCGCCCCTCCCGCTCGCCCACGTGGCCGTGGCTGATCGTGAGCGGATGGATGGCGGCCTGCCGGTCGCGTCGCACGTGCAGGAAGGCGGAGCCCTTCGGGGTGCAGAGCCACTTGTGGCAGTTGCCGGTGTAGTAGGCCGCGCCGAGGGCCCGGAGATCCAGCGGCACCATGCCCGGCCCGTGGGCGCCGTCCACCACGGTGTCGATGCCGCGCGCGGCCAGCTCGCTGACCAGCTTCGCGATGGGGAGCACCAGCGCGGTCGGGCTCGTGATGTGGTCCAGCAGCGCGAGCTTGGTCTTCGGCGTCGCCTTGGCGAGCACCGCCGCCACTACCTCGTCGGGCGACGTCAGCGGGAACGGCACCACCGCCACGTTGACCCTGGCGCCGAAACGCGAGGCCACGTAGTCCAGCGTGTTCTTACACGCGGCGTAGCAGTGGTCCGTGGTGAGGAGCTCGTCGCCGGGTGAGAAGGCGAGCGAGCGCAGCACGGCGTTCACGCCGCCGGTGGCGTTGGTGACGAAGGCGAGGTCGTCGGGATCGGCGCCCACGAAGGCGCCGAGCTTCGCCCGCGCCGCATCCAGGCGCTCGTCGAGCTTGCGCCCCAGGAAGAGGACGGGCTCGGCTTCGAGCTCGGCGCGGAGCGCGGCCTGATGCTCGAGCACGGCCTTCGGGCAGGCGCCGTAGGAGCCGTGATTGAGGAAGGTGACGGCGGGATCGAGCGGCCAGAGGGCCGCCAGATCGGCGGAGGCGGTCACGACGGGCGCCGCCGGCCTAGAGGGGCTTGACGTCGACGGTCTGACCCGTCGTCGCGCTCTTCGTCACCGCGTCCGTGAACTCCATGTAGCGGACGCCTTCCTCGAAGCTGGTGCGCGTGATCTGTTCCTTGCCGCGGATGGCGTTGACGAACTCCTCCTCCACCCGCCAGCCCACGCGCTTCTCCTTCGGGATGGTGATCTCCTTCAGTACCGAGTCGCCTTTGCGACCTCCGGAGAGCCTCTTCGCGTCGGCTTCCAGGCGAAGCGTCCCCTCCGTGCCGAAGATCCACACTTCCGCGGGCGGGGCGAGCGCCGTCACCGCGCTGAAGCGCATGTGCGCGATGCCGCCGCCCGCCAGCTCGGTGAGGATGTCGGCGTGGTCCGGCACCTTCACGTCGTGGGTCTTGCCCTCGGCGTCCTTGCGCTTCGGCACGCTGACCCGCGTCATCGCGGTGAGCCGCTTGGCGTGACCGAGCCACCGGCACATCGCCTCGTACCAGATCCCCATGTTGAGGATGTTGTGGCCCGACAGCGTGATGTCCTGCCGCCAGTGCAGCGGCGCCGCCGGATCCACCCAGCGGCCCTGCGCGGCCTGGAGCTCCACCGCGAGCACGTCGCCCACGTACCCGTCCTTGATGAGCTGGGTCATCGTGGAGTCGGTCTCGAGCGTGTGCGGCGCAGGCACGAGCTGGGCGATGACGTTCGGCGCCTTGCGCGAGGCCGCGAGCATGCGCCGGCCTTCTGCCGCGTTCATGGCCATGCGCGCCTCGCAGAGCACGTGCTTGCCCGCGGCCAGCGCGGCGATGGACATCTCGGCGTGCATGTATGGCCAGGTGCCGATGCAGATGGCGTCGACATCGGGCGAGGCGATGACTTCGCGCCAGTCGCCGAACACCTTGGGGATGTCGAACTCCTTGGCGACCTTCTCGCCGGACGCCTTGCTGCGGTTGGCGACTCCCACGAGCACGACGCCCGGCTGGGCCCGGAGCTTGGGAATGTGGTGGAGCTTGGTATTGGCGCCTGCCCCGATGAACCCGACGCGGATGGCCTGTTCGCTCATGGGCTCGCGCGCTAGTCGCGGTACGAGGCGTCGACACGGTCGAGCCGCCGCAGCAGGCCCGGCCACACCAGCGCGCCCTGGCCGCCGCGGGGCCGCTGCACCGCCGCCACCCGCGCATAGCCCTCGTCCATGACTTCCTTGGGCACGGGGATCAGCTCGCCCCCGCCCGCCTGGGCGCGCACCTGGATGGCGCAGGACGCCTCCAGGTAATACATCGCCACGAACGCGTCGGCCACGGTCGCGCCCACGGTGAGCAAACCGTGGTTGCGCAGGATGAGCGAGTTGTTGTCCCCCAGGTCGGCGACGAGGCGTGGCTTTTCCGCGTCGTCCAGCGCCGGTCCCTCGAAGTCGTGGTAGCCGAGGCTCCGCAGCACGAACATCGAGTGCTGGGAGATGGGCAGGAGTCCCGCACGCTGCGCCGACACCGCCACGCCGTTCAGCGTGTGAGTGTGGAGCACGCACTTGGCGTCGTGGCGCGCAGCGTGGATGGCGCTGTGAATGACGAACCCGGCCTCGTTCACCGGGAACGGCGAGCCGTCCAGCTTCTTGCCCGCCTGGTCGATCTTCACCAGGCTGGACGCAGTGATCTCGTCGAAGAAGACGCCGTAGGGATTGATGAGGAACTGGTCCTCGGTGCCGGGCACCCGCGCGGAGATGTGCGTGAAGACCAGATCTTCCCAGCCGTAGCGGGACACCAGGCGATAGGCGGCGGCGAGATCCACCCGTACCGCCCACTCCTCGGGGGACACCTTGCCCTTCAGCGATGGAATCTCGAGCGTGGATGCCGGCATGGGACGGTCCTCTCTCTAGACCAGGTTGTAAAGCCTGGCCACGTTGTCGTGGGTGATCTTGCGACGCACCTTGTCCGAGAAGCCGGCGAGGTTCTTGCCGAGGATGGTGTGCGAGTTCGGCCACAGGCAGTCGGGGTGCGGGTAGTCGGCGCCCCAGATGATGTTGTCCTCGCCGATCAGCGGGACGATGGGCTCGAGGTACTGGTCTTGCTGGTAGGTGACGAAGCCCTGCCGCCGGAAGTAGTCGCTGGGCTTCAGCTTGAAGCCGAGCTGGCGGGCGCGGTCCTCGTACTCGGTGTCGAGCCGGTCGAATACGTAGGGGAGCCAGGTCACCCCCGACTCGCCGAGCACGAACTTGAAGTTGGGGTACTGCTCGCAGGCGCCGGAGGCGATCAGCGACACCAGCACCTCCATGGTGTCGAGCTGGAACAGCGCCGACCGCACCAGCCGCCACTGCACCATGTACTCCTTCTCCATCGCCGGCGTGTCGGGCGTGCGCAGCCCCTTGAAGCCGGTGGAGTGGAAGGAGATGGGGAAGTCGCACTCCGCCGCCGCTTCCCACAGGGCGTACCAGTCCTTGTGGTACATGGGCAGGCTCATGCGCTTGAAGGCGAGGTCGCCGCCGCGCAGCCCCAGCTTGGCGCAGCGTCGGACCTCCGCGGCGGCGTCCTTGGGATCGTTGTTGGGGATGATCGCCAGCGGGAACACGCGGTTGGGATCGCTGGCCCGGGCGAAGTCGGCCGCCCACGTGTTGTAGATCGAGTTCGCCCACGCGCGTTGGGCGCCGTCGGCGATCAGATCGTTGATCATCAGGCAGCCGTAGATGATCTCCTTGTCCACGCCGTCGCGGTCGAGGTCGGCGAGCCGGAGCTCCGGGGTGGTCGGGCGGGGCCTGGCCCCGCGCTGATAGCTCCACTCGAAGCCCACGTCCTTCATCTCGTCGATGTGGGCGAAGACGCCCTTGGTGTATGGGAGGAAGCCGGGCCCCACGCCGTTCCACATGCCGCGGTCGATCGCGTCGACGAACCAGTGGCAGCCGTCCTCCAGCTCCTCCACCCGCGGCACCAGGAGCTTCCACCGGGCGGGCGCCTGTGACGACCAGAGGTCGGGCGGGCAATAGGTCAGGTCGATGTGGTTGTCGCCCGAGATGAGCCGGTCGGTCATGACGCGCTCCTTTGCGGGACGGGGAACGGGAGTGCCTAACCGCGTGCGGGCATCATATCAAATACGGTCCCTCAGATCTGGCCCTCCCAGTCGGGGCGCGCGATGGCCTTCCACCGCGCGCGGATGGCCTCGCGGTCGGCGTCGGGCAAGCGCCCGTCGCCCAGGAGCGCGGCGTTCTCGCGCCAGCGATCGGGCTTGGTGGTGCCCACGATGGCGGTGTGCACGCCGGGGACGCCCAGCGTGAAGCGAAGAGCCGTGCGTACCGCTCCCGCCGCCTTGCCGCGGAGGAACGGATAGTCGAGCGCCCGGAGCCGCGACCAGTACTCCTGGTAGTAGGGCTCGGCGGGCTTGCGCGCGTAGCGCCAGGCCACATTGGCGAGGGGGCGCTTGGCGATCACGCCCATGCCGCGCTCGCGCGCGATGGGCAGCGTCAGCTCCAGCGCCTCCTGGTCGGCGATGCTCACGGATGTCTGGAGCGTGGCGAAGCGCCCGCTCTCCACCGCCCACCGCGCCGCCGCGCCGTCGCCGCTGTAGCCGATAAAGCGTGTCCAGCCCCGCTGGCGTGCCGTCTCCAGAGCGGCGATGGCGTCGCCGCGCTTGAGCACGTCGAGCGAGCAGGAGTGGAGCTGCACCAGGTCAACGCAGTCGGTGCGTAGGCGCTTGAGGCTCCGCTCGATGCCGCGCAGCAGCGCCTCTGGCCGCCAGTCCGCGCGCCACTCGCCCCGCGCGTGCCCGCACTTGGTGAAGAGGTGGTAGTCGCCCCGCCGGCCGCCCACCGCGCGCCCGATCAGCTCCTCGCTGTCCTCGTAACACTCAGCGGTGTCGATGACGTTGAGCCCGGCGTCCAGGGCGCTCCCCAGCAGGCGCTCGACGGACTTGAGGCTCGCCCGCTGATAGCCGATCTCGGAGCCGCCGAAGCCGAGCACGCTCGCCTCCATGCCGGTCTTGCCGAGACGCCGGCGCTCCATGGCGGCGCCGGTGCCTTACCGGCCGGCGCGCGCGGCCTGGATGGCGTTCCAGACGCACTCGCTGGTGGCCGGCATGTCCAGCTCGCGCACCCCCAGCGGCGTCAGCGCGTCCATCACCGCGTTCATCACCGCGGGGAGCGCGCCCACCGTGCCCGCCTCGCCCGCGCCCTTGGCGCCGAGGGGATTCAGCTTCGTAGGCACGGGATTGCTCTCGATGTGCATGTCCGGGAAGTCGTCCGCCCGCGGGATGCCGTACTCCATGAAGGACGCGGTGAGGAGCTGCCCCGTCTCGCGGTCGTAGACCACCTGCTCCATGAGGGCCTGGCCCACGCCCTGCGCCACGCCGCCGTGGATCTGCCCCTTGAGGGTCAGCGGGTTGATCACCGTGCCCACGTCGTCCACGATCGTGTAGCCGACCAGGGCCACCGCGCCCGTGGCCTCGTCGATCTCCACCTCGCAGACGTGGCAGCCGTTGGGCCAGGTATCGGCGGGCGGGGAGAAGGTGCCCGTCTCGTAGAGACCGGGCTCGGTCCCCGGCGGGAGCGACGTGGGCTGGAAGGCGGCGCGCGCCACGTCCTTCAGCGTCACCGCCTTGTCCGTCCCCTTCACCGTGAAGCGGGCGTCGGCGAAGCTGATGTCGGCCTCCGCCGCCTCCAGCATCTTCGCGGCGATGCGCGTGCCCTTGGCGATCACCTTGTCGGCGGCCATGGTGAGCGCGGTGCCGCCGATGACGGTGGAGCGCGAGCCCATGCTCCCCATGCCGAAGCCCACGCGGTCGGTGTCGCCGTCGATGTAGCGCACGTCCTCGGGGGCGATGCCGAGCCGCTCGTGGAGGATCTGCTTGAACGTGGTCTCGTGCCCCTGACCCTGGTTCTTGGTGCCCATGAAGACGGTGGCGGTGCCGCTCGGATTGAAGCGCACCTCCGCGAACTCGGGCGCGGGCGAGGCCGCGCGCTCGATCGCGTTCACCACGGCGAGGCCGCGCAGGCGCCCCCGCTGCCGTGCTTCCTCCCGCCGCTTCGGGAAGCCGGCCACGTCGGCCAGCTTCACCGCTTCCACCATGCTCTTGTCGAATTCGCCGCAGTCATAGGTCATGCCGAGCGGCGTCTTGTAGGGCATGGCGGACGGGGGGATGACGTTCTTCCGGCGCAGGGCCACCGGATCCACACCGAGTTCCCGCGCCGCCTCGTCGATCAGGCGCTCGATCACGTAGGTCGCCTCGGGCCGGCCCGCGCCCCGGTACGGCGCCGTCGAGTTGGTGTTCGAGAACACGCAGGAGACGTGGACGTGGGCGGCCGGAAAGACGTATACCCCGACCAGGGTGAAGACGTTGGCGAAGGTCGCGAGCAGATTGCGGTCGGACGACACGTAGGCGCCCACGTTGGCGAGCGTGCGGACGCGGAGTCCGAGGAACTTGCCGTCCGCGTCCAGGGCCAGCTCGGCGTCGGTCACGTTGTCGCGCGCGTGCTCGTCGGCCATGATGGCCTCGCGGCGCTCGCACGCCCACTTCACCGGCCGGCCGAGCCGCTTGGCCGCCCACAGCACCAGGCGGTGCTCGGGGTACTGCCAGCCCTTGGTGCCGAAGCCTCCGCCCACGTCGCCGACGATCACGCGGATCGAGTGCTCGGGCACCTTCAGGATGTTGCTGGCGAGCGCGTTCCGCACGCGATGCGGGTACTGGACGTCGGCGTAGAGGGTGTAGCGCTCCTCGGCCGGGTCCCAGACGCCAAGCGCGCCGCGCGGCTCCATGTACTGGGCGTGCACGCGCGTGATGACGAAGCGGCGCCGGACGACCCGGACCGCGCTTGCCAACGCGGCATCGGCGGCCGCCTGATTGCCGGCCTCGAACACGCTCGAGACATTGTCGGGGCACTCATCCCACACCGCCGGCGCGCCCGGCCGCACGGCGTCCGCGGTGGCCGTGACCGAGGGCAGCGGCTCGTAGTCCACGTCCACCAGCTCGGCGGCGTCCTCGGCCTGGGCCGCGGTCTCGGCGATGACCAGCGCCACCGGGTCGCCGACATAACGCACGCGCTCGGGGGTGAGCCCGAGATGCGGCGAGGTGAACATGGGCGAGCCATCGGGGCGCTTGCGCTTGAGGGTCATGCGCATCGTGCCGAGCTTGTCCTGCGCGAGATCGGCGCCGGTGAGCACCGCCACCACCCCCGGCGACGCCAGCGCGGCCTTCGCGTCGATCGCGCGGATGCGGGCGTGGGCGTGGGGCGAGCGGACCACCACCATGTGGACCTGGCCGGGGAGATTGACGTCGCCCTGATAGCGCCCGCCGCCCTTCAGCAGGCGCACGTCCTCGAAGCGCTTGACGGACTGCCCGATCCCGAACTCGCCCATCGGACGCGGACGGGCGCGGAGCTAACGGGCCGCCGGCTGGGCGGTGACGGGGAGCGGGGCCTCCAGCTGCGGCTTGTGGCCCCAGAGGGTGCCGCGGTCGTGGCGCTGGACGATCCAGGTCGTGTCGTCCACGAGGCGCCCGCCCCAGCCGTACTCCACCTCGAAGCCGGACGGCGTCATGACGTAGAAGGAGACCATCTGATCGTTGGAGTGCCGGCCCAGCGTGGTCGCGAGCGAGGCCCCCGACTTGGCGGCGATGTCCATGGCCGCGCCCACGTCGTCGATCGAGTTGGTCTCCAGCATGAAGTGCCACATCTTCTTGTCCCGGCTGCGGGGCAGGTTCTTGCCGCTCGGCTGGAAGGCGATCGAGTGATGGCGCGGGTTGCAGTGCAGGAACACCATGGTGCCGATGTAGTCCGAGATGCGGAAGCCGAGCACCTCGGTCAGCAGGCGTACGCTGTCATCACGGTTGCTCGAGCGCAGGACGACGTGGCCCATCCCCAGGGATCCGGTCTTGAAGCCGGACATGGCGCGGCCGGGCCGGAACGGCGGGTCCCAGCGCGTGTGGGGCCCCACGCAGAGCTCGAAGGGTAGCTCGCCCGTCTCGAACTTCACGAGGTCGAGCACCCGGCGCTGGGCGATCTCCCCAGGGGTGCCCTGGGTCAGGGTGACGCCGGCGCCGCGCAGGGCCTCCTTGCTCTGCTCGTACTCGGCATGCGTGGCGGCCTGCAGCCCGATGTAGACGACGTCGTCCTCGCCGGTGGGGTGGAGGGCGACGCGATGATGGTTCTCGTCCATGCGGAGGTACACGAGGCCGTCGGCGCCGCCCTCGACCACTTCCATGCCGAGGACGTCCGAGGCGAAGCTCTTCCACCGCGCCATGTCGCTGACGCCGATGCCCACGTAGGCCAGCTGAGAAACCGCCATGTCGTCGTCCCCCTTCGCCCCGTCGCGGGGCGTGCCTCATGAATGCTAGCATGTCCCCAGGAGGTGCGTCCCATGGGCTATACCCTCGAGCAGTTCGCCGCCGCCTGCCGCAGCATTCTCGAAGCCGACCCCGGACCGGCGGGGCGCCAGAAGGTGTGCGCCGTCGTGCAGGACGTGCTCAAGGACGAGGCCTTCGTCGCCACGCATCTGGGCGACGACGTCCCCGAGCGCAAGATCCTCTACGAAGATCCCAAGCTCGGCTTCTGTATCCTCGCCCACGTGAATCGCGACGCGAAGGAGTCGAACCCGCACGATCACGGCACCACCTGGGCCATCTACGGCCAGGCCGAGGGCTCCACGGTGATGAGCGACTGGGAGGTGCTGGAGCCCGCGTCGGCCGAGAAGCCGGGCCGGGTGCGGCGGGCCCGCAGCTACACCCTCGAGCCCGGCATGGCGCACGTGTACAACGAGGGGCAGGTGCACTCGCCCCGCCGCGACGCGCCGACCCGCCTCATCCGCATCGAGGGCCGGAACACCGAGCTGATCAAGCGCTATCCGTACAAGGAGGCGTGAGCCGCGTGATCAAGAGCCTCACCCTCCTCACGCGCAAGCCGCATCTCACCCACGAGCAGTTCATGAAGCACTGGGTGGAGATTCACGCGCCGCTCGCGCTCAAGGTCCCGGGGATCCGGCGCTACGTGCAGACGCACATCCTGGAAGAGCGGACGCGGCCGGACATCCCCTCGGCCGCCGGCGAGATCGACGGGATCGCCGAGCTCTGGTACGACGACCGCGAGGCCATGCAGAGGGCGATCAGCTCGCCCGAGGGCAAGGCGCTCTACGCGGACGGCGCCCTCTTCATCGGGCAGGTCAAGACCTTCACGACGGAGGAGCTGGTCGTCATCGGCTAAGCGCCGTCAGCCGTGGAAGGTGCGCCGCCCCTCGTCCCGGTTCCAGAGCCGGATGAGGTGGCGCTTCTGCTCCGGCGCCTCGCCGTCGACGAACGGCGTGCGCGCATGCGCGAAGCGGCGGTTGTCCAGGTACTGGAGCTGCCCGCGCTCCATGGTCAGCTCGACCCACCGCTGCGGTGACTCCACCAGCTCCCGCATCGCGTCCAGGGCCTCCGTGGCCTCCTGATCGATCGCCTCGCCCGCCAGCTCCGCCCCGGTGTCGATGAGCGCGCGGTTGTAGCGGCAGAGGAGCCCGTCCGCCTTGTCGGCGAAGATCGGTTGCCACTCCACCTTGGCGTCCGCGGGGACGTGCTCCGCCTGGCGGTCGAACGGGAAGGGCTCGTACAGGCGCTTGAGGAGGCCCGGCGACCGGCGGCCGAGCGTGTCCGCGACGTCGGCCAGGCTCACGAAACGGCTGACCCCGCCCTGCGTGGCGGTGGCGAGGCAGAGCAGCCCCACGTGCTCGGGCGGCAGCGCCAGCCACGGCGCATCGGTGTGGAACTGCAGCTCGAGGTTGGTGACGGAGCGGCGCACGCCGTACTCCAGGCGCTTGCCGGTGTCGCGCACGTCGTAGAGCATGGTGCCGTCCCACTTCTGGGCTACGAGTCGGCCCAGGAGCGAGCCAAGCACCCAGCCGATGGCGCGATTCTCTTCCTCGGCGAAGCGCTCGACGGGGACACGGTCCAGCACGGCGAGGCCCACCGGCCCACGCAGGCGCTCGCCCACCTCGGCCATGGCCGCGCGGCAGGCGTCGAAGCCCGCCGCCGGCGGAGCGAGCAGGACGGTCGGGAGCGGATCGCGCCGCAGCCCGGCCACGAAGGCCTCGATCTCCGCCATTGCCCGCTCGGGGAGCGGGACCAGCCAGTCCTGCGTGCTCACGTCGGTCATACCGGACCCCCTCTCACGCGCAGGCGACCGTGTAGGCGTCCGCGGTGCCCTCGGGTAGCGGGTACTCCTGCCACTTCGCCCCACCGTCCTGCGTCCCGAATACCTGGCCGCAGCGCGACACGCAGTAGATCTGGTCGGGGTCCTTCGGGTGCAGGGCCACGCTCATCATGGTGGCGCGCGCCTTGATCCCGCGGTCGACACGCTTCCACGAGCCGCCCAGATCGTCAGTTCGATAGAGGGAGCCGTCTTCACTCCGGGCGGCGGGGCTCAGCGCGGTGAAGAGCGTGCGGGGATTGTGCGGCGACACGCAGATGTCGCGGGAGTAGGTGAGCGGGGAGAAGCGCCCGATCTCCATGTCCTCCCAGTGGACGCCGCGATCCGCGCTGCGGAAGACGCCCATCCGCACGGCCAGGAACACCGTCCCCGGGGCGGCGCTCGACACGCAGAGGGCGTGCGTATCCATCATGCCCTCGATCTCGGTGTCGCTCACGATGCGGCTCTTGAGATGCGGCTTGTCGGCCAGCTCGATGAGCGGCTGGCTCATGTCCTCCCACGTGTCGCCGCCGTCGCGGGAGCGCAGCACCCCGTCTACCTCGAGCCCGGCGTAGAGCTCGCGCGGGTGGCTCGGATCGGCGGCCAGTCGGGTGACGCGGCAGTCGAAGCTCATCTTCACGTGGCCGGGCGGGCGGAGGCCGAGCTTGCGCCAGGTGTCGCCCCCGTTGTCGCTCTTGTAGACGGCGGCGGGTGACGTGCCGGCGTACATCACGCGGGCGTCGTGGGGATCGAAGAGGAACGACCAGACCTCCTTGGCGCCGTCGGGGAACGGGATGGCCGTCCAGCGATCGCCGCCGTCGGTGCTGCGGTAGGGTCCCTCCTGGGTGCCCGCGTACACGACCTGGGGGTCGCCCGGATGCACCGCGATCGCGTGGATCTCCGTCTCGGCAGGCAGCCCACCCCCGAGCTTCTGCCACTTCGTGGCGCCGAGCGCACGCCGGAACAGCCCCCCGTGCGCCGTCGCCGAGCCCCCGAATCCCCGTGCCGCTCCCGCGTAGATCCTGGTCGTCATGGCTTCCTCCCCTTACCCGCCGTGGCCCCGACTCTACCCCTTCTCGACCGCCGCGCGCACCTGATCCGCGGGGACCGCGATCTTGACCCCGGCGCGCTCCTCCTGCAGCAGCATGGCCACGCGCGAATCCCGCGCGCCCCACCCGCGGTTGAGCGCCTCCGTCAGCTCCTCCAGCGCAAGATTGGCCACGCGCATGGGCACGCCGAACTCGCGGCCCACCGCGGTGGCGAGCGAGACATCCTTGTGGGCGAGCCTCAGCGCGAAGGCCGGCGGATCGAACGTGCCGGGAAGGAACTGGTCGACCAGTCCATCGAACGTTCGGCGTCTTCCCTGGGCGCCTTGCCGCACCGCCTGGAAGAGGGTGAGCGGATCCACTCCCGCCTTCACCCCCATGGTGAACACTTCCGCCAGCGCAGTCTGGATGGCGTAGCCGGCGCAGTTGTGCACGAGCTTGGCGACGGAGCCCGCGCCGATGGGCCCCACGTAGTAGGCCTGATCGCCGATGGCGTCGAGCACCGGCTTCCACTTGTCGAATTGCGCGCGCTCGCCGCCCACCCACAGCGCGAGCTTCCGCGTCTTGGCGCCCCGGGGACCGCCGCTGACCGGCGCGTCGAGCAGATGCAGGCCCTTCTCCGCGAAGGCGGCGTGGAGCCGCCGCACGACATTGGGCGAGTTGGTGCTGAGGTCGAAGTAGGCCGCGCCGCGCTGCATGCCGTGGACGAGCCCATCGCTCCCGACGGCGACCGCCTCCACCTCAAGCGGCCCGGGAAGCGAGGTGAAGATCACTTCCGCGTCCTTCGCCACGTCCCGCGGCGTGGCGGCCCACACCGCGCCCGCGGCGAGATGCGGGCCGGCCGCTTCCTTCTTCACGTCGTTGACGATGAGGGCATGGCCCGCCGCCTGGAGATTGGACGCCATGTGGGCGCCCATGGTGCCGACGCCGATGAATCCGACCTTCATGCCGGGCTCCTCCTTGAACCGGGAATGACAGCGCGTAGAATCCTCGCACGAGAAAGGAGCCTTGACCATGCCCCCTGCCCCCTACCGCATCCATGCCGTCCGCTACGCCCACCGGAAGTGCACGACGTCCGAGGCCTTCTACGGCGACCATCACGCAGGCCCCATGACCATGGACTACTTCGTCTGGGCCCTCACCAATGGCAGCGAGACGGTGGTGGTGGACCTGGGCTTCACCGAGGCGGTGGGCACCGCGCGCGGGCGCCAGTTCCTGCGCCCCATCGATCGCGGCCTCGCCGAGGTGGGCGTGGACGTGAAGCAGGTGCAGCACGTGGTCCTCAGCCACTTCCACTACGACCACGTGGGGAACTACGCGCTCTTCCCCAATGCGAAGTTCTACGTGCAGGACGCGGAGATGGCCTTCTACACCGGTCGCAATGCCGCGCAGGGCGCGTTCCGCCGCTCCGTGGAGGTGGAGGACATCTGCGCCCTCATCCGTCTGAACTACGACCGGCGCCTCGTCTTCGTGGACGGCGGCATGGAGGTCGTGCCGGGCGTGCGCGTGCAGAAGGTCGGGGGGCACACCGCGGGGATGCAGATCGTCACCGTCGCCCACGGCAAGGGCCAGGCCGTGGTGGCCTCGGACGCCTCGCACTACTACCGGAACTTCGAGGAGCGCATCCCCTTCAACACGCTGCACGACCTGCCGGGCATGTACCGCGCCTTCGACACCATTCGCGAGCTCGCGTCCAGTCCGGAGCTGGTCATCCCCGGCCACGACCCGCTGGTGCTCGAGCGGCTCAAGAAGGTCGGCGATGGAATCGTGGAGCTGTAGGCCGGGCGCCGCGGGGGGATCAGTGGAAGACCAGGCCCCCGTCCACGACTAGGACCTGGCCCGTGACGCTGTCCGCGCGGCAGAACGTCACGACCTGGGCGGCGATGTCCCCCACGTCGGCGCCGCGGCCGAGAACGACGCTCTTGCGCACGCTCTCGGCCACCGCGGGCGGGATGCGCTGGGCCATGCGCGTCCCCTCGATGAGCCCCGGCGACACGCAGTTCACCGTGATGGTGGGGGCCAGCGCGACCGCGAGGCAGCGGGTGAGGTGCACCAGCGCCGCCTTGCTGGTGGCGTAGCCGATGGAGCTGCCGACGGGCCGGTGTCCGGCGATGCTCGCGATGTTCACGATGCGTCCCGCGCCCTGCTTCCGCATGTGAGGCGCCGCCGCCTTGGCGAGGAAGAACGGGCCGCGCAGGTTGGTGTGCTGCAGGCGATCCCACACCTCGACGGTCAGCTTGTCGAGCTCGGGAAACGGGATGCCGATGTTCCAGCCGGCGTTGTTCACGAGGATGTCGAGGCGGCCCAGGCCCTCGGCCGCGGCATTCACCGCGGGCTCGCACGCCGCGGCCTCGGCCTGGTCCAGCTGCACCATGGTCGCCATGCGGCCCAGCCCCTTCACCACCGTCGCGACCTTCTCCGCTCCGTCCTTGTTCCCGACATAGCCGACGGCCACGTCGCAACCCGCGCGGGCCAGCCGCTCGCAGATGGCCGCGCCGAGATCGCCGGAGCCGCCGGTGACGAATGCCGCGCGCCCCTGAAGCTCCATCAGCCCTCCACGATGAAGCGCCACGACTCCCCGTGGCGCCGGATCCGCCCCGCCGTGGGGTGGTGGAAATGGGTGCCGAGGACCTGCACGGGCCCGTCCGCGTAGCGCTCGCAGAAAGCGCGCCGCGTCTTCCGCGCGGCCTCCACGTCGGAGTCGAAGTGGCTGCCCCAGCCGGGCTCCGCCACCTGCACGGGACAGTGCATCAAGTCGCCGGTGATGACCGCCTCCGCGTCGCCGGAGCGGAGGCGCACGCTCACGTGCCCCGGCGTGTGGCCCGGCGTGGGCTCGAGCCAGAGCTCGTCGGAGACGCGGTGGTCCATCTCCACCAGGGTGGCGAGCCCCGCGTCGAGCACGGGCTTCACGCTGTCCTGCATGATGCGCGTGGTGTCCTCGTCCGTCTCGCGCGACCAGTGCTCCCACTCCGTACGGGCGAAGAGATGCCGCGCGCGGGGGAAGGTGGGCACCCAGCGCCCGTTCTCGAGCCGGGTGTTCCAGCCCACGTGGTCCACATGGAGATGCGTGCAGATGACCAGGTCCACCGACTCAGGCGGCACGCCGGCAGCGCGCAGGTCCTCGAGGAAGGGCGTCCGCATCATGTGGAAGGGCGCCCGCCCGCCGCGGTCCTTGTCATTGCCCACGCAGGTGTCCACGAGCGCCGTCAGCCCCGGTGCCCGGATGACGAAGGCGTGGATGCTCTGGAGGAAGCGGCCCTTGTCGTCGAGGAAGTGCGGGGCGAGCCACTCGCGGTGGCGCTCCACCGCCTCGGGCGTCGCGTCGGGGAGGAGCCAGGTCGGCCGCGTGGGGCCCGCGCGCTCGACGACGGCGGACACGCGGAGGCGGCCGAGGGAGAGGTCGCGCATGGCGGGATGATTATCGCCGGGTGGGCGGGCGACGCAAGCCGGATCTGGGGAGGACGGCACGTTTCCGCGGAAACGTCGAAGCGACTCAGTTGGGGCGCCGGCCGCACAGTGATGCGCCATGACCGGGCCGGGCACATCGTGGCGGTCGCGGCGCGGTGACGAATGGTACATGGAGATCAAGCGGGCATCCATGCCGCACCCCCCGTCCTGTCGCTGGTCAATGAAAATGTCCGCCCTAACTGCTACGTGAAAATGTCCTCCCGGTGCGTTGTTCGAGGCGGCG